>CAJPFO010000336.1 GCA_905339255.1 Myxococcaceae bacterium | reverse complement strand
TCGAATCGGTCGTCCTCGGTCCGTAGAGCGTCGGAACCAGCGCGACCGCGCCGGTGAGGACCACGACCGCGAGCCAGACGATCCAGAGCAGAGGGGTCGACATGTCCCGCAGCGTACCCGCGACGTCACCCCGTGTCGCCTGCCCGGAATGCCTGCGCGAGGCCGCCGACCCGAGCCGTCTCGGGTCGGTCTTCTAGCCGCGCATCCCCGGTGCCTCGTGTCCGCTCGCCGCGACGTAGTCCGAGTAGCCGGCGCCGAAGCTCCGCGGGCCGCCGTCGCCGAGTTCGAGGACTCGATTCGTGAGCGAGGAGAGGAAGTGCCGATCGTGCGAGACGAGGAGCATCGTCCCCCGGTAGCCGGCGAGCGCGCGGATCAACATCTGCTTGGTGTCGAGGTCGAGATGGTTCGTCGGCTCGTCGAGGACGAGGAGGTTCGGGGGGTCGTAGAGCATCCTCGCGAGAACGAGACGGGACTTCTCCCCTCCCGAGAGCAGCCGGCAGCGCTTCTCGACATCGTCCCCGCGGAAGCCGAACGCCGCAGCGAGAGCGCGGAGCACCGCGAGGTTCGCGAGCGGAAAGGCGCGCTCGAGCGTGCCGAGGACGCTCTCGTCACCCTCGAGGACCTCCATCGAATGCTGCGCGAAGTAGCCGAGGCGGACGGCCGCACCGATCGTCACCGACCCCGAGTCGGGCTCGGCGGCTCCCGCGACGAGCTTGAGGAGGGTCGACTTCCCGGCTCCGTTTGCTCCCATCACGCACCAGCGCTCGAGTCGTCGGATCACGAGGTCGAGCTTCTCGAAGACGGTGCGAGCTCCGTACGCCTTCGAGAGCGCCGTGATCCTCACGACGTCGTCTCCCGAGCGAGGCGCCTCGCGGAACTCGAAGTCGACACGCTCGCGGCGACGCGGCGGCTCGACACGATCGATCTTCTCGAGCTTCTTCACCCGAGACTGCACCTGCGCCGCGTGGCTCGCGCGAGCCTTGAAGCGGGCGATGAAGGCCTCTTCCTTCGCGAGCATCGCCTGTTGCCGAGCGTACTGCGCCTCGCGCTCCCGGTCTGCAATCTCGCGCTGGCGCTCGTAGAAGTCGTAGTTCCCCGAGTACGAAACGATCTCGCCCGAATCGATCTCGAAGATCTTGCCCACCATGCGGTTCATGAATTCGCGATCATGAGACGTGAGGAGCAGCGCCCCCGCAAAGCCCCGGAGCCAGCCCTCGAGCCAGAGGATCGATTCGAGGTCGAGATGGTTGGTCGGCTCGTCGAGCAGCAGGGCATCGGGCGCCATGACCAGGATTCGCGCCAGCGCGACGCGCATCTTCCAGCCTCCCGAGAGCGCCCCGACGTCGTCCTCGACCTGCTCGGCCGGAAAGCCGAGGCCGGCGAGGACCTCGCGGGCGCGCGACTCGAGGCCGTAGCCTCCGAGTTCCTCGAAGCGCGCCTGCGCCTCCCCATAACGTTCGACGAGCCGGTCGAGGTCGTCGCGGTCGGGATCCGCCATGGCCCGCTCGAGTGCGTGGAGCTCGCGACCCGCCTCGGCGACCGGGCCCGCACCATCGAGCGTCGCCTCGAGCACGGTCTGTCCCTTCATCTCGCCCACGTCCTGTCGGAAGCATCCGATCGTGACGCCGCGGTCGATCGCGACCTGCCCGGCGTCGCATTCCTCCTCTCCGAGGATGAGCCGGAACAGCGTCGTCTTTCCGGATCCGTTCGGACCGACGAGCCCCACCTTCTCACCGCGGTGGAGGACCGCCGACGCCTCGAGAAAGACGATCTGGCGCCCGTGCCGCTTCGACACGCCGTCGATGCGGATCACGAATCGTTCCTCGCCGAGCGAGTCGAACCATCCCGCATCGGATCGATCCCGGTCGATGAGGTCGACTTCCGCTCGTCGCGGCGCCGGGCCACGATGCGGAGCTGGTCGAAATGGAAGGTGCGGACCGCTTCGGAAGGCAGGTGGAGGGTTCGGCCGTAGCCGTCGAGCACGTCGTCGACGAAGGCGTCGACTTCGGACGAGGGAAGCGAACGGGTCCACTCGACGAAGGTCGCGTTCGCAAAAGCGGCGAAGGCGCGCCGGGAGCCGAAGTCCCAGGCTCGCAGGTGCACGTCCAGCCGATCGATCTCGAAATGGTGCCGGCGCACGGATGCCCGCATTTCGTCCGCGGTCGGATGTACGAAGGGCGCATGCTGTCCGATGAAACGGCGACGCCAACGCTCCGTGCGCCGCGTTCGCTCGATCACGTCCTCGATCGACACGCGGTCCGTCCGAGGCACGAGCTGGAGGAGAACGCGACCCCCGGGGCGAAGCGCAGCATGGATCGACGAGAGCGCGCTGCCGAGATCGGTCACCCAATGGAGCGCGTTGAAGGAGACGACGACGTCGAACTCGTCGCGAAAGCCGAGCTCGCGAGCGTCCCCGACCTCGAACGAGAGGTTCGGTCGTGCGTCTCGTGCCACCCTGGCCCGCGCGGCGTCGATCATCGACGCCGAAGCATCGATGCCGAGCACCGATCCGCGTGGCACGCGGGCGGCGATCTCGGCCGAAATGCTTCCGTCGCCGCAGCCGACGTCGAGCACGCGCTCTCCCCCCTCGAGATGGAACCCCGCGAGCGCCTCGTCGGCGAGCCACTTCTGCAGCGCCGAAACGGCGTGGTAGGCGCGCGCATCCCAATCGGTCGGCATGGCGCGCGAGTCTAGGAGGCCGCCCCGCCGCCCGCACCGAGTCCCGCGCACGCCGGATCGCAGCCGGCCCGAGTCTCGCCGAGAAAGCGCGGCCCTCCGGACCGATCGCTCCCCCACCCTTCCGAAATGCGCGAACCTCTCGGCGCCCCGGATTCGAGAGTCCCACGGGACGCCGGCCCGCGCCGGCGCCCCCGCTGAAAGGAAGCACGTGTCCGCCTCCCGCCTCTCGCTCGTCGCCGCCCTGCTCACGCTCGGACTCCTCGGCTGCGACCGGGCCCCCCACGCCCCGGCCGGATTCGAGCCGCGCCGGCTCGACGCAGGCGACTTGATCGTCCTCGAGGTCTCCGGCGATTACGAAGAGATGGGACGCCAGCAGGCCGTCCTCCTCGGAGACGTGCTGCTCCGTGTCTACCGCGAGCAGCTCGCCGACCACGAGCGCGCGATTGCGAAAGGTGGCGTCGGAGCGGCTCTGCTCGACCGGGTCGGGATCCCGCTCTGGAGCGGACTCGGCGGCGCTTTCGAGGACAGCCACTTCCACGATGAGCTCGCCGGAATGGCCGCCGGACTCGGCGTCGAACGCCGGCACCTCATGCGAGCGCTCCTTTCACTCGGCGGCGGCTCGACGGTTTTCGCCGCGACGCGAGGCGCCATGGCCGACGGCCGGGCGCTTCTCGGACGCAATGTCGACTGGGACGATTCGGAGGGTGCGAGACGCCCTCTCGTCGTGCACTACCGCCCCACCCAGGGGGATCTCGAGTTCCTCTCGGCGGGTTGGCCGCTCTCCGGAGTCCCCACCGTTGGAGTGAACTCCGCCGGCTTCGCACTCTCGTTCAACTACTTCGAGACCGATCCGCAGGTGGGGATGCTCTTGCCGCAATGGCCGCACCGACGCGCGCTCCAGAAGGCGAGAACCGTCGCCGAGGGAATCGAGATCTTCGAGCGGGCGCGCGAGCGGGGAATCTCGACCTTCATGGTGATGGCCGACGCCGCTGGCGACCTCGCGATGGTCGAGTGCACGCCGAAGCGCTGCGCAGTCTTCCGACCCGACGGGGACTGGTTCGCGCAGGCGAACCACGCGCGCACGGAAGAGATGATTCCCTTCGACCGCTACCGATCGCCGGACTCCTTCGATCGGCTGGCGGGAATGGAGGCCGCCGTTCGTCCGCATCTCGGGCGCCTCACGCCCGAGCTCGCGGCAGCAGCGCTCCGAGACCGCTCGACGCATCGCTGGCCGAACGCCTCGAACGTCGCGAACCTCGCGGTCCTGAACGCAGCGGTCGTTCATCCGGCGTCGAGGACGCTCTGGCATTCGACGACGATGCAGCCATTCGCACCGTTCGGCGCATACCGCGGCTTCTCCCTCGATCCGCGAGCGGGGCCGAGGGAGATCCCCGCCTCGCCGTGGCTCGCGAGTTCCGAGCTCGTCCGCGAGCGCGACTCGGTCGAACGTGCACGCGAGGCATTCCGGGCGCTCGTCGATGAGCGCCCCGCCGACGCCGCGCCGATCCTCGAGGCGGTTCTCGCCGAGGCGCCCGCCGTGCTCGATCCCACCCGGATCGCAGTCGGCGCAGGCTACGCGAGGCTCGAGTCGGGAGACGCACGAGCCGCGTACGATCTCCTCGAGGGCGCCACCTCGGAAGCGTCCGAAGACGACGTCCGGATCGAAGCCCTCTCGCTGCGGGCGCTCGCGGCCGATCGCCTCGGTCTTCGACCCGAGGCCGCTGCACTCCACCGCGCAGCACTCGCGATCCTCGAGAAGCACCCCGAATGGAACGTCTTCGAGCAGGTCGCCGCGCTCGCCGCGCGCGGCGTCGACGAAGCCCTGCCCGACGAGAGCCCGGTCACGAACCCCTACGTCCTCCGCGTCCCGCGGTAGAGTCCGCGGGGTGGGTTCAAGGGGAATCCACGCGCCGCCGGCGGGTCTTCAGCCCGGCATGCGGCCTGCCGATCCAAGGAAGCCGTCCGAGCGCCGTCGTGCGCCGGACGGGCCGGGAGGGACCGAAATGCGAAAGCTCGCGATCGCCCCGCTCGTGGCGCTCCTCGGGGCCTGTACCACGCCGGGAAGCGGAGTCACGGGGACCGGAATCGGGAGCGACACCTGGGCGTGTACCACGTACGACATGAACCAGGAGTACTTCAAGGGCTACGGCGACTCGCGAGAAAGCGCGTTCGAGTCCGCGATGCAGCAGTGCAAGTTCAACGCCCCCGACCCGACCACCTGCATCGGCTCGGCAGATCATTGCCGGGCCCCGGAGGGTTCTCCCTAGGAGATCGACCCGGCACGGGTCGGGTTGCCAGGCTCATCCGGAATCCCGGACGAGCGCCCTACCGATGCGCTGAGCCCTCTCCCGGATCGACGACGATCGGCGCGGTCTGCGCGGGGATCCGCTCGCGACTCTCGACCGCGTGGGGTGCGGTCACGAAGGCCATCACGCCGGCGATGGTGAGCGCCATCCCGAGCCACTGCGCCCCAGTCGGCACCTCTCCGAGCAGCGCGAAACTCACGGCGAGCGAGAGCAGCGGCACCGAAGGAACGACGATCGCGGTCGCGCGTGCGAGATCGAGGCGTGTGATTGCCTCGTACCAGAGCAGCGTTCCGACGTAGCTCAGGATGACCCCCTGCGCGGCCATCACCGGCAGGAACGAATCGAGCGCATCCCCGGCCGGAAGATCGCTCGCGCCGCCGGAGGCGAGCCATGCTCCCGCGAGCAGGACGCCTCCGTAGAGATAGCGCGCCCCCGTGAGCACCGGGGGTGCCACGCCGCGAAGCCCTCTCAAGACGATCAGGTGCGACGCCTGCCAGCACAGCGGCGTCGCGAGCAGCATCGCCACACCGATCGGGTCGGCGAAGGCCCCGCCGCGGATGGCGAGCACGATCCCGGTGACGAGCACCGCGACGGCCAGAAGACGACGCGCTGTCGGACGATGTCCGAGCACGAGCCAGGAGACGAAGATCGAGTAGACGGGCTCGACCTGCAGGCAGAGCACGGCGTCGATGGCACTCGTCCGCCGCACCCCCTGGAAGTAGAGGAAGAACGCGAGGCCCGTGCCGAGCGCCGCGACGAGAACGAGCTTCGGAGCGAGGTCGCGCCGGACGAGGAGCGCGAGCTCCCCGCGCCAGGACAGCACGCCTGCCGCCGCGGCGGCGGCAAAGAGGGTCGTGACCGCCGCCACCGTGAGCGGACCGGCCTGGCCCGTGCTGAACTTCGCGACCCCGGGAACGAAGGCGCTGGTGAGCGCGCAGAGCCCCGCGAAGACGAGTCCGGCGCGCTCGTGTCCGGATCCCGTCATGACCGCGTTTCCTCTGAGGGGAGCGCACACGGTAGTCGAGGTATCTTCGCCCTGCATGGTCGGCCGCACGAACGAAGCCGCGGGCGAGGCGTCGCCGTGGGTGGTGCGCTTCGCTCCGCTCATTGCCCGCGACGGCCGAGTTCTCGACCTCGCCTGTGGCGGTGGCCGGCACGTGCGCTTTTTTCTCGAGCGCGGGCACCGGGTGACCGCGATCGACCGCGACCTCGCGGGGCTCCGTGCACTCTGCGGCGATCCCGAACTCGAGGTGATCGAGGCGGATCTCGAATCCAGTGCGCCGTGGCCGCTCGAGGGACGGCGCTTCGCCGCGGTCGTCGTGACCCGCTACCTGCACCGCCCTCTGCTCCCTGCGATCGTGGCGGCCGTCGACATCGGAGGAATCCTCCTCTACGAAACGTTCGCGGCAGGAAACGAGCGCTTCGGGCGCCCCTCGAATCCCGACTTCCTGCTCCGACCCGGTGAGCTCATCGACGCGGTACGCGACGAACTCCGCGTGCTCGCGTACGAGGACGTCATCGACGACGCCCCGCACCCCGCAGCGATCCAGCGGATCGCGGCCCGGCGCGAGCCCCTGCGGCCCTCCGCGGCTCGCCCGATTGGCGCCCGTCCACCCACCGCGAGCCAGCGACCGGCACGGAGGAGCCACACCATGCGAACCCGTCTCGCAGTACTTGCGACGCTCGGCGTCGCCGTCCTTTCCGGGCAGAGCCTGCTCGGCAGGCCCGACGTCGAGGTCCACGACGCGGGTACCGTGGGCAAGCCGCCGGTCACCGTCTACGTGCAGGACTTCGAGATCGAGGCCCCGCTTCCTCCGGATGCGAGCGAGGGCCTTCCGGGCCCTGCGGGACGGATCCTGGAACGGGTCCGCGAGGGTCCAATCGACCCGACCACGCGCCGGCGCAACCTCGTCGACGAGATGGCGTCGAGCATCGTGGCCGACCTTCGCCTTGCCGGCTGGTCTGCCGAGCGGATCTCCCCAGACGCTCCACCGCCGGCGTCTGGATGGCTCGTCCGCGGCGTGTTCACGGTGCTCGACACCGGAAACCAGCTCCGACGCGGAGCGATCGGCCTCGGCGCAGGCCAGAGCGAACTCGAGCTGCACGTCGCGATCGACGATCTCGAGGCCGGCTCGCCGAAGCCGCTCTACACGATCGACGCGAGCCAGAGCGGAAGCCGCGGACCGGGCGCCGGAGCCATGGTGAAGATGAACCCCTATGCCGCTGCAGCGAAGTTCGCACTCTCGCGTCACGAGCCCGAACGCGACGTTGCGAAGACCGCCGCCGCGATCGCCGACGCGATCGCGCGCAAGGCGACCACGAGCGCCGCCTCGAAAACCCCCGAACTCGATCCCGACGCGCCTCCTCCGCCGCGCGCAGCGCCGTAGCAGACCGATCCGGGCCTTCCGCCGGGTTCAGGGCACGGAAACGTCGCGGGCGCCCCGCGCCGCCTTCCCTCCCCTTCCGAAGAGCCTCGAAAG
>CAJPFO010000335.1 GCA_905339255.1 Myxococcaceae bacterium | reverse complement strand
CGATCGTGAGCGGCTCGCGGCAGCCGCCCCCTTGCCCCGGCCCGAGGATCTCGATCGAGAGGCTCGTCTCCTGCGGCGTCGCAGCGACGAGCTCGAGCGCACGCGTGCGCGCGGCGAGCACCCGGCTCACTCCGGCTGCGGCAGGCGCTCGCATCGAGGACGTCGCATCGACGACGAGCGCGAGCGCCGGGGAGGCCGTGGACGGCTCGGGGCCGCCTCGCAGCACCTCGACCGAAAGCCGCGCGGGAGGCTTCGGCACCGGCTGCGGCGGAGGCGTCGCACACGCGAGCAGCGTCACCCATCCGAGCGTCATGGCGCAGAACGCTCTCATCGAGCCTGTCCTCCCGCCGCTCGCACGGCGTCGAAGACGCGGCGGACCTTGGGCGGCGTCGTCGACGCGTCGAGCGTGAGCGACGGATCGGCAGCGAGCGCGCGCTCGAAGCTCCGCCGAGCAGAATCCTCGCGGCCGAGAGCGATCTCCGCCGTCGCGGCCACCACCTCCGCACGCGCTCGTCGCGCCGCGGCTCCCGGCGCAGCGCGTCGCGTTCCGATCTCACCACGAAGCCGCGTCGCCGCTGCGAGCGCCGATTCGAAATCGGCCTTGCGGAGCCTCTGCTCGGCCTCCCCGAGCGCCGCATCCGTCCGGCTCCAATCCTCGGCAGCCTCCGGGGGCGCCACGCGCCGCGCGGGCTCTGGCGCAACCGCGACGCGAATCGGTGCATCGAGACCGAACGCGCTCGTAGGCTCGGGATCTCCGGGGGGTCGCCTCGTCACCTCGACCGCGGGGCGGTGGACGCTCACGACGCGAACACGCTCGAGCGCACGCAGGGCCTCGGCATTCCCCGGATCGAGGCAAAGCACGTGCCGCCACATGGCTCGGGCGCGCGTCGGGCTCTGCGACTCTGCCGAGCGTGCGTCGGCGGCAAGGCTTCGCGCGCGAAGAGCCGCGTAGCGTGCGAGCCACACGTCCGGGCTCGACGTGGTGGCGAGCGGCGAAGGCTCCCCGGGCCAGGCCTCGCAGCCCGCCGTCGCGGCCTCGGCCCCTGCGGACGTCGCGGCGAGCCCAAGCCCGAGCACGAGCACGAGTGTCGCAGTTCGGCGTCGGCCACGGTCGCGGGTTCTTCCGCGGACTCCCATCGCTTTCCCCCGACTCCGAGTCTAACCCCGGCCCCGGCTGCGAGGCCATCGTCATCGGTCGCCGCCTTGACCCCACGCGCATGGCGCGTAACCTCCGCGTCGGCTGCGCCCGAGCGAGACCCCCCGCAGGGTCCCGCGCCAGGAGGTTCCCTTGGCTGGAGACGCTGCCCCCCGCGCTGCGATCCAGCGGATCGTCGTGCGCGTCACGGTGGGCACCGACCGAATGGCCGCCAGCGACGATCCGCTTTTCCTCGAGCTCCTCGGGCCGGGGGGACGCGAGTTCCGCCTTCAGCCCGGGCGAGGTCGCGCCCTCCGCCGCGGTGCGGTCGACGAGTACGTCCTCGCCGGCAAAGAAGACGCATCGACCAACGTGGCGCATGCGGAGCTCAACGACCCCAGGAGCCCCGCGCTCGACGCGAGCCGGATCGTCGGCGTCTGCCTTCGCAAGGGGATGGAGCCGATCCCGAACGTGCGGGGCTTCGGCGAGATGGACGATCGGCTGCAGATCCTCCACGCACGCGTCGAGCTGCACGTCGAGGGTGGCCCGGCGCCCTGCGTTTTCGAGCGCGAGGGCCCCATCTGGCTCGGCCTCGTCTGCGGTCAGAGAATCCCGCTCACCCAGAAGGACGTCGCGTGACCGGCGTTCGACCCGACACGAAGCAACGTAGGGCTCGCCCGATCGCTGCACTCGTCCTCGCCGTGCTTCTCCTTCCTGCGCCGGCGCGTGCCGCCGGCGACACGCCGGGAAGCTACTGCCCGATCCCGGCGCCCGGCGAGAAGCCCGATTGCCGAGCGGGAGCGGAGGAGCGCTACCCGGCGTTCTACCAGAGTCTCGAGGCGGGATCGATCGACCCGGCCGCGGCAGCCCGGATCGAAGCGGATCTCGCGTCGGGAGGCGACGTGGAAAGGAGCTACGAAGCGCTCTCCTCGCTCGCATACGGCTATTACGTTCTCGCCCGGAAGGCCTCCGCCTCCCCCCACGCCGATCCGGCGGTCGTCGCGCGGCTCGAACGCTGGAACGAGTTGCTCGCGCGCGCCTACCACGAGTCGCCTCCCGAAGCCTCGCTCCGCGCCGCGGTCCGCGAGGCCGCCGCGGACATCGAACGGCGGGCCGCTCCGGTTCGCGTCGCGTGCACGGACGCGAACGGCAACGCGTCGACCTGTACGTCGACGCAATCGGTTCTCCGGGAGATGGACGCGGCCCGCGACCACACCGGCCTGCGCGGCCAGCTCGGCCGGCTCATGGAGCGTCTGCTCGGCGAGGACGGCGACTCCTGATGTCCAGGTCTTCGCTCCTGCGTCGCATGGGCCGCGCCTCGATCCTCGACTCGCACGTCTACGAGGAGGTCGAAGCCGATCCGAGCTCGATCGGTCAGGCGTCGATCGTCGTCCTCCTCACCTGCCTTTCCGGGACGATCGGGAGCGCGCTCGCGGGGCATCCCCCGACCCGAATCGCGATCGACCTCTTCGAGCCCCTGCTCGTCTGGATCGTCGGCGGTGCCTTCACCTACATGGTCGGCGCGACCTTCTTGCGCGGACCCCATACCGTGACGAGCTATCGCGAGGTTCTCCGCACCACGGGTTTCGCATTCACGCCCGGCCTGCTCCGGATCGCGTCGGGACTTCCGCTGTTCGGAGTCGGCTTCGGGTTGACCGTCGTCTCCGACGTCTGGGTGCTCGTCGCGGGGATCGTCGCCGTTCGCCAGGCGCTCGACTTCACGACACTGCGTGCGATCGGCACCTTCGGGCTTTCGTACCTGCTGCTCTGGCTCGCGTTCGAGGGGTTCCTGCTCGAGATCACGCGCTTCGTGATGTAGGCGCGCGAATCGGCGCTTCGCCCTCGCTCAAAGGAGCGCGCGGATCGCCTCGAGCTCGGAACGGATGCGCCCGATCCGCTCGCGCCAGTCGATCTCTCCCGGCACCTCGGCGGGGGGGGCTTCGGGGGGCTTCGTTGCGCTCGCTCCCGTCTCCGAGGCGCCGGCGACTCCGAGCTCGCGAAGCCTCTTGCGAGCTCCGGCGATCGTGAAGCGCTCCTCGTAGAGCAGGCGCTTGATGAGCTGGATCACCTCGATGTCGCGCTTGCGGTAGAGCCGCTGCTGCGAGCGCGACTTGCCCGGAGCCATCCAACGGAATTCCGATTCCCAGTAGCGGAGCACGTAGGGCTTCACGCCCGTGATCCGACTCACCTCACCGATTCGGTAGTAGAGCTTCCCGGATTTCTCCGCGGCTCGCGACGTCGTCGTCATCCGCACGCCCTCCCGAGCGAACGAGTCACTCCTCGCCGTTCTCCTCGTCCTCGTCGTCGCGGTCGTCTCCATCGTCGGTGCCGGGCTCCTCGTCGTTCAAGATGTTCTTCAAGACGAGGCTCGGCTTGAAGGTCAGAACCCGGCGTGCGGCGAGGCGGATTTCCTCACCGGTCTGCGGGTTCCTCCCCTTGCGTGCGTTCTTCTCGCGGACCACGAAGTTCCCGAAGCCCGAGATCTTGACCTTCTCGCCGTCGGCGAGGGTCTTCTTGATGATGTCGAAGACCCGCTCGACCAGCTCCGCGGACTCCTTCTTCGAGAAGCCCACCTTCTCGTAGATCTGCTCGACGATCTCCGCCTTCGTCATGCTCCTCCCCCCGGCGCCGAACGAAGCTCGGCTCCGAAACGATGCCCCAGCATGGAAACGATGCGCTCGACCTGCTTGGTGATCTCGGCGTCCGTGAAGGCGCGCTCGAGTCTCTGGAAGACGAGCCGGAACGCCAGGCTCACCTCGTCGTCCGGCACCCCCGGGCCCTCGTAGCGATCGAAGAGGTCGACCGACACGAGATCACGTCCTCCCGCCTTCGAGATCGCCTCGAGGAGGTCCCCGGCCGCCACCCGGCGGGCCACGAGGAGCGCGAGGTCGCGGCGAACCGGAGGCTGCTGCGAAACTTCGCGGTACTGCGCGGGGGCTGCCATGCGTCCCGCGAGCGTCTCGAGGTCGAGATCGACGATCGCGCACGGACGGTCGATCGAGAACCTCCGCGCGACTTCGGGGTGGATCTCGCCCACGCTCCCGACGCGAAGCCCCGCCAACCGGATCTCGGCCGACGCCCCGGGATGGAGGAACGGCTCTCCCGACCCGGGGCGCAAGCTCGCCACATGGCCGAGTTCGCGGAGCACGCGCTCGGCGACCCCGCGCGCTTCGAAGTAAATCGGCGGTGGCTTGCTCGACTCCCACAGATTGGTGCGCTCGGCGCGACAAACGAGCGCCGCCGCACGCAACGGCTCTCGCGGAAGTGCCGCGGGCCCCTCGTCGAAGAAGACCCGGCTCACCTCGAAAAGACGTACGCGATCGACCCGATGCGCGAGGTTCTCCCGGGCCGCCCGG
Source organism: Myxococcaceae bacterium (assembly GCA_905339255.1). GTDB lineage: Bacteria > Myxococcota_A > UBA9160 > UBA9160 > UBA9160 > MYXO. Next base: position 7,731 of record CAJPFO010000335.1, on the reverse strand, counting down.
AGCAGGCTCGCGACGAGGGTCGAGCGCAAGCATGCGTGCTCCTCGGAGATCGGGTTCGAGAGCACGACCGTACGCCGCCTCGGGTCATCCGCTGCGAGGTCGAGGCGATCGAGGTCCGCCGAGCAGAGGAACGAGAGGCAGACCGCCTCGAAGAAGCCCGCCGCGACGAAGGCGTCCCTCGAACGGTCCGCGAGCACGCGCAGGGGCGGCGTCTCCACCGCCGCGAGCCGAACCAGGGGAAGGGTCGTCGGAACCCGATCGCAGCCGTGGATCCGAACGACCTCTTCGACCAGGTCCTGGTACCGCCGGAGATCGCTCCGATGGCTCGGGATCTCGCAGCGGAGCGAGCCGTCGGGTGTCCGGCTCGACGCCACGCCCACGCGCGCGAGGAGCGACGCCACCTCGCTCGGCGCGAGCGAGGTTCCGAGCAGGCGGTTCACCCGATCCGGGTCGAGCGAGATCGGCGGGACGGCTTCTCGCGGCGCGCCTTGGGTGATGATCGCGCCCCCCACCGAGCAGCCTCCTGCGATCTCCTCGAGGAGCCGGGCGGCGCGGTCGGCGGCGCGCGCCACGCCGTCGGGGTCGACGCCCCGCTCGAAGCGGTACGATGCCTCGCTCGAGATCCCGAGACGGCGTGCCGTCCTCCGGATGCGCCCCGGAGCGAAATGCGCGCTCTCGACGAGCACGTTCGTCGTCGCCTCGCCGACCTGGCTTCCCGCTCCGCCCATCACCCCCGCGATCGCAATCGCCGCATCTGCATCGGCGATCACGAGGTCTTCGGGCGCGAGCTTTCGAGTCACGCCATCGAGGGTTTCGATCGCCTCGCCCTCGTGCGCCGACCTGACGGTGATCGTCTCACCCCGAAGCTTCGAGAGATCGAAGGCATGGAGCGGCTGGCCGAACTCGAGCAGCACCAGATTCGTCACGTCGACCACGTTGTTGATCGATCGAAGGCCCGCCGTCTCGAGCCGCGCGACCACCCAATCCGGCGAAGGGCCGATCCGAACTCCCTCGACGATCCGCCCCACGTAGAGATTGCAGCCCTCGGGGTCCTCGATTGCGATTCGCGGAAGCGGCGGCGGCGCCGCCGCGGTCGCCGCCACGGGCGGAATCCGGATCTCGCCCCCGAACAGGGCATGCACCTCGCGTGCGACCCCGAGGATCGACGCACAATCCCCGCGGTTCGACGGTACGGCGACCTCGAGCACCGAGTCTCCCGACGGGATCACCTCCGAGAGCGCCGCTCCGACCGTTGCTGCGGAATCGAGGACGAGGATTCCACCCGCCTCGTCGCCGAGCCCGAGTTCGCGCGCCGAGCAGATCATGCCGTTCGAGACGACGCCCCGGATCTTCGAGCGCTCGAGGACCCGGCCGTCGGGAAGCTTCGTTCCGGCCGGGGCGAAGGCGATCTTCTGGCCGGCGGCCACGTTCGGAGCGCCACAGACCACGTCGACCGCCGCTCCGTCTCCCGCATCGACACGACAAAGCGACAGGCGATCGGCATTCGGATGCTTCTCGCGCTCGAGGACGAGGCCGACCCGTACTCCCGAGAGGTCGGGTCCGAGGCACTCGACGCCCTCGACCTCGAGCCCCGACGCCGTGAGCCGCTCTGCGATCTCCGAGGCCGGCGCGGGCAGGTCGATCCACTCTGCGAGCCAGCAAAGCGAGACCCGCATCACAGCTGCTCCAGCAGCCGGACGTCCGGCTCGTAGAGGAGCCGGATCTGCGGGACGTTGTGGCGCATCATCGCCGCGCGCTCCATTCCCATCCCGAAGGCGAATCCCTGCCAGCGCTCCGGGTCGATCCCGCAGTTCTCGAGCACCTTCGGGTGGATCATCCCGCAACCGCCCCACTCGATCCAACCCGTCCTCGAGCAGGTAGCGCAGCCGCGGCCTTCGCAGAGCACGCAGCCGAAGTCGAGCTCCGCCGACGGCTCGGTGAAGGGAAAGAAGCTCGCCCGGAAGCGGAGCCTCGTGGCGGGCCCGAGCAGGTGCCTGGCGAACGCATAGAGCACTCCCTTCAGGTCCGCGAAGGTCGCTCGTTCGTCGACGAGAAAGCCTTCGACCTGTGAGAACATGGGGCTGTGTCGGGGGCTCGCATCGTGGCGATAGACCCGCCCGGGTGCGATGAACCGGAAGGGCGGCGTCCGCCCGGTCATGGTCCGGATCTGCACCGGCGAGGTGTGCGTTCGGAGTACGACCCCCGGGCGCACGTAGAACGTGTCGTGGGAATCGCGCGCGGGATGGTCGTCCGGGATGTTGAGCGCGTCGAAGTTGTAGCGTTCGAGTTCGACCTCGGGACCCTCCTCGACGGAAAAGCCGAGCGATGCGAAGAACGTACAAATGTCTCGCTCGGCTCGCGTCACGGCGTGGAGCCTTCCCGCGTGGGATGGAACGCCCGGAAGGGTCACGTCGATCCGACCGCGCTCGAGGTCCCGCGACACGGACTCCTGCTCGAGCTCGGTTCGTCGCGCGTCCGCGAAGGCCTCGAGTCGGTCGCGGACGGCGTTCACCGCCTCGCCTGCCCGCGCCCGCTCGTCGGGCGGGAGCGCGCCGAGGCCGCGCAACAGCGTCGAGATCGACCCCTTCCGTCCGAGACAGCGCGCCCGCGCCTCGACGAGCGCTTGCACGTCGCGAGCGGCCGCCAACGCGGCCCGCGCCTCCGCCTCGAGGCGATCGAGGTCGGCCGCGCCCTCGGGCACCTAGGCCGCCTTTGCGCCTGCGACCTGCGCGAGCTTCGCGAAGGCGGCGGGATCGTTCACGGCGAGCTCCGCGAGGACTTTCCGGTCGATCTCGACCCCGGCGGCCTTGAGCCCCGCCATGAGACGGCTGTAGGAGAGCCCGTTCTGGCGTGCCGCCGCGTTGATCCTCGCGATCCACAGCACGCGGAACTGCCGCTTGCGCTGCTTGCGGTCGCGGTAGGCGTACTTCCAGCCCTTCTCCACCGCTTCGCGAGCGGTCTTGAGCAGGTTCCCGCGGCCGCTGTAGTAGCCGCTCGCCGCCTTCAGGATGCGCTTCTTGCGCTTGTGCGCGGCCGCGCCGCGCTTGATGCGAGCCATGCGTCTTTCCTCTCTCGTTTCCCTTCGCGGGAGCCGCTACGGGAGCAGCAGCTGGAGCCTCTTCTCGTCGGAGGCCGACACGATCGTGTCCTTCCGCAGGCGGCGCTTCCGCTTGCGGTTCTTCTTGGTGAGGATGTGGGACTTCCCGCTCTTCATTCGCGAGAACTTCCCGGTCCCCGTCTTCTTGAAGCGCTTCGCTGCTCCGCGGTGCGACTTCATCTTCGGCATCTCAATCCTCCGCGGGCGCCCGTGCGCTCGCTTCTTGCTCGTTCTCGGGAAGCTCGGGCTTCGCGCCCTCGAGGGAGGCTTCCTCCAACGCCGCCGCCTTCGCCGCAGCCTCGTCGGCCTTGCGGGCCTCGACGACCGCCTCGCGGTTCGGCACCAGGATCATCGAAAGGAAGCGGCCCTCCATCCGCGGCGGATTCTCGACCGTCGCGAGTGCGCCGAGCATCTCCTTCACCTTCTCGAGCTGCTTTCGCCCGTGCGCCGTGTGCACGATCTCGCGCCCACGGAACATCACGGTGACCTTCACCTTGTCGCCGTCCATCAAGAAGCGACGAGCGTTTCGCAGCTTGAAGTCGAGATCGTGCTCGTCGGTTCGCGGCCGGAGCTTGACTTCCTTGAGCGACGCCGAGTGCCCCTTGCTCTTCCCGGACTTCTTCTTGATCTCGTACTTGTAACGCCCGTAGTCCATGATGCGGCAGACCGGCGGCGTCGCGTTCGGCGCGACTTCGACGAGATCGAGGCCTTCCTCGATCGCGCGCTGCCACGCCACCTCGGGGGTCATCACCCCGAGCTGCTCGCCGTCGGCTCCGATCACGCGGATTTCCCGCGCTCGGATCCGCTCGTTGACCCGGGTCGTGTCTTTCTTCAGCTCCGCGATGCTCTTCTCCTCATCGGGACTACGCGCCCGCCATCCGTCGTGTTGCGATCTCCTCCGCCAACCCGGCAGCGAAAGCGTCGAGCGGGATCGCCGCCGACTCCTTCGAACCGTGGCGGCGGCGGGGAGTGACGGTCCCGCTCGCCTCTTCCTGATCGCCCACGACCACCATCACCGGGATCTTCTGCGTCTCCGCCTCCCGGATCTTGAAACCGAGCTTCTCGTTCCTCGCGTCGAGGTCTGCGCGAATCCCGCGCGCGCGGAGCGCCTCGGTCACCTTCGCGGCGTACTCGACGTGACGCTCGGTGATCGGCAGCACGCCGACCTGCACCGGAGCGAGCCAGAGCGGGAAGTCTCCCGCGGTGTGCTCGAGATAGATCGAGATGAAGCGCTCGAGAGAACCGAGGACGGCGCGGTGCAGCATCGCCGGCTGATGCTCGTGTCCGTCCCGCCCGACGTAGCGCAGACCGAAGCTCGAGGGCATGGCCGTGTCGATCTGGATCGTCGCGAGCGTCCAGCGCCGGCCGAGGACGTCGAAGAAGTCGCACTCGACCTTCGGCCCGTAGAAGGCGCCCTCCTTCGGCTTGATCCCGCACGGGTAGCCGGCGGCCTTCACGGCCTCGATGAGCGTCGCTTCGGCGCGGTCCCAATCTGCCGGTTCTCCGAGGAACGGGTCGGGCCTCGTCGAGACCGAGACCTGGACGCCCCCGATCCCGAGGTCCCGGTAGACCTCGTTCATCATCTCGAAGAAGCGGTTCACTTCGTCGCTCACCTGGTCGGGCTCGCAGTAGATGTGCGCGTCGTCCTGCGCCATCGACCGGACCCGCGAAAGCCCGGTGAGAGTGCCGCTCCGTTCGTTGCGATGCAGACGCGAGAACTCCGCAAAGCGCAGCGGCAGATCTCGGTACGAGTACTTCGCGGCCTTGAAGAGATGACAATGCCCGGGGCAGTTCATCGGCTTGACGAAGAGCTCTTCGCCCTCGTCGCCCTCCATCCGGAACATGTCGTCGGCGAAGTTCTGGTAGTGGCCGGACGTCTTGTAGAGATCCGCGCGGAAGAGCTGCGGAGTCATGACCTCCTGGTAGCCGTACTTCGGGTAGAGCGAGCGGATGTAGCCCACCAGCCCGTTGTAGAGCAGCATTCCCTTCGGCCGGTAGAAGGGAGATCCAGGCGAGATCGCATCGAGGTGGAAGAGATCGAGCTCGGCGCCGAGCCTGCGATGATCCCGGCGCTTCGCCTCTTCCTGCCGCTCGACCCATTCGTCGAGCTCCCTCTTCGTCGCGAAAGCGACCCCGTAGATCCGCTGGAGCATCGGGTTGCGTTCGTCGCCCCTCCAGTACGCCCCGCCGGTCTCGATCAACTTGAAAGCGCCGATCTGGTCGACGCGCTGCACGTGCGGGCCGCGGCAGAGGTCGACGAAACTTCCGTGCCGGAAGAGCGTGATCGACTCACCCTCCGGGATGTCGTCGAGCCGCGAGAGTTTGAGCTCCTCGCCGAGGCCGGCGAAGATCCTTCGCGCCTCCTCGCGAGCGACGACTTCGCGCTGGAAGACGCTCTTCTCGGCGACGATCTTCGCCATCTCCGCTTCGATCCGGGCGAGATCCTCTGGCGTGAAGGCGCGCTCGACGAGGAAGTCGTACTGGAACTTCTCCGAGTGATCCGAGCGGCCGACGTCGACCTGCGCCGACGGAAACAGCCGCTTCACGGCGTCCGCCATCAGGTGCTCGGCCGAGTGGCGGATCACCTCGCCCGCTGCACCATCCTTCGCCGTCACGATCTCGAGCGCGACCCCATCTTCGAGCGGTGCGCGCAGGTCGACGAGGCGCCCGTCGACGCGTCCGGCGAGCGCGGCCCTCGCGAGCCCGGGGCCGATCTTCTCCGCCGCGACGAGCGCTCCGCCACCGGACGGCAGCGCGAGCGCCCGGCCGTCGGGCAGCCGAACCTGGATCTCGCTCATGAGCGGAGAGGATGCATGAAGTTGCAGGATCCCTTCGCGGCGGGCGCGCCGGCGCGGTGCCACGAGGCTGGAATGGTAGGCACGGGCGGGATTGAACCGCCGACCCCCACCGTGTCAAGGTGGTGCTCTCCCACTGAGCTACGTGCCTGGAGTCGCTCTAACGTCGCGCAGGAAATACCCTTTTCGCCTTACCGCGTCAAGCCGGACGGGAGCGCGAGCGGGGGCTTTTGCGCACGGACGCGAAGCGGCACGCGCTCCGGCGTGACCGCCCCGGCGAGTTCGATCGGAACCGAGCTCCCGAGCGCCTTCGCGAGCGCGGCAGGAACGCCGTTTGCCGGGAGGGGGGCCTCGACGGCGAAGACCGCCTTGCCCCGCGAGACCTCGACCGGAAGCGCGCGCGTGGCCCCGAGCTTCGTGGCGAGGGCGTCGCGGATCGCCACGAACTCCGAGTAGGCGCCGATGCCCTCGACCTCGACGCGGTACGCCGTCGGGGCCGCGCTCTCCGCTGCGCTCGCCGCGGTTTCGGGGTCTCGAGGCTCCGCGGGGTCGGGCGCCGTTTCCTTCGGGGACGGAGCCGGCTCCCGGCCGCCGACCCGCTGCCGCACCCGCGCCACGTCGACCTGCGCGACGAGCACCATCTGGTACTCGGCCTTCGCCTCGGGATCGGCGAGGAGAAGCCGCGGCCGCACCCCCCGATCTTCGCGGATCTGGAACCGCGACACGTAGACGCTCGGGTCCGCACCGAGCGCCTTTGCCGCCCGATCGCGCAGCGCCGCCGGATCGGAAGGCGGCTTGCCGGCCGCCGCCTCCTCCGCTGCGAGGAGCTCGACCGCCGCGTTCTGCACCGCCTCCGCGAGCGCGGCCGCAAGTGCGGCCTGCCGGCCGGGGCCCGTGGCCCCCTCACCCGGCTCGGCACGCGCAACGCCGGCGCCCTCGTACCATTTCGTCTCGGCGGCGCTCGCGGTGGCCACGCCGAGTGCGAGAACCGCCACGATCGTTCGAAGAACCTTCAAAGCGTCACCTCCGCCACGGGCCGACCGAACAGCGCGTCGACCTCACGAAGCAGCTCGGGCACCGGCCGCACTCCGGCAGGGTCGGCGACCGCGAGCACGGTCTCGCTCTTGCCCGGGATCTGCAGATGGAGGAGCACCCCGCATTCGCCCGGATACGCGCGCAGCACGCGTCGTAGCGCGACCAGGCGATCGCGGGTCGCCTCGGCAGCGAGCACCCGCAGCGCGAGCTGCGAGGCGAGCTTCTCCTCGGCGTCGGCGAGCGTCACGACGTCGCGAACCAGGAGCTTCGGCGTGTCGCCCTTCTCGAGACTTCCGGTGACGAGCAAAGGCCGGGGGCTCCCCGTCTCGCCTTCGGCGACACACGTCTTGAGCAGCGATCCGAGCCTCGCCCACGGCTCCGGGAAGAGCGTCAGATCGAAGGCCCCCTCGAGATCCTCGAGGGTTCCGAAGGCCATCAGATCCCCCTTCTTCGTTCGCAGCTCGCGAAGTGCCGTCACGAGCCCCCCGGCGCGAACCTCGCGGCCCTCCCGCCCCTCGCTCGTGCCGCTCGTGACCGTCGCGTAGCGCCCGAGCGCCGCCGCATGCGCCCCGAGCGGATGCCCCGTCACGTAGAAGCCGAGCACCTCACGCTCGTGCGCGAGCCGCTCGCGCTCCGTCCACGCCGGAGCGTCGCCGAGCTGCGGCCGCGACGACGGTCCGGCGTCGCCACCAAAGAGGCTCGCCTGCCCCATCTCGCGGTCGCGCTGCGCGGAGGCGCCGGCCTCGAGTGCGGCGTCGAGCGATCCCCAGACGGCCGCGCGGCTCGGATGCAGCGAGTCGAACG
>CAJPFO010000334.1 GCA_905339255.1 Myxococcaceae bacterium | reverse complement strand
TGGCCCCGGTGTACCGCAAAAAAAGCGGCGAGGCGTATGACCCCAACACCCAAAAGGCGTGGAAGCTGGAACAGGAGGCGCGGGCATGAGCGGCAAAGAATTGCTGGAACAGCAGGCCAAGACCAAGACCTGCAAGGCCATCGCCGACGAGCTGGGCCTGAGCCGGGCCACCGTCTCGCTGGTGCTGCGCGGCAAGTACCCCGCCAGCCCCGCGCCGGTCTACGCCAAGGCCGAGGCCGTGTACGGGTCGGTGCCCTGCCCTTTCCTGTGCAGGCCCATCCCTTTCGCGGAGTGCGATGCCTATTGTAACGGTGGAATGCCCGCCCCGCCGGACGTCGGGGCCACGCCGGAGGAGGCGGAGGCAAGCCGGGCCGCGCTGCGCCATTGGCGGGCCTGCAAGTCCTGCGACGCGCGGCAAGGAGGGTGAGCCATGGAGACGATTTGGGGATTCATGCTGCCGCCCACCTTCCCGCCTTGGATGGTCCCGGAAAAGACGGGGCTGTTCATCCTATCGCTGGTGGGCAAAACCGTGGACGAAGCGGTGGCGCTTGCCAGCGAGGCGGGGCTTGATCCGGTTTGCGAACCCATGGAGGGGCGGGATTCGTCATGGAGGCATTTCACGGTGGCCGACCACGGCATGCTGATTCCGCTGGCCTGCCGGGTGTGCGCCAAGCCCGCAAAGACCCATTGACCCAAGGCGGCAGGGACGCCGCCGAAGACCCTGCGGCATGTCGCGGACATCCCGGAGGGCCTTCCCGCCGGGGACGCCCGGCACGGCCGGCCCTGCGGGGCCGACACAAACCCACCGGAGAAAGGCAATGAGCGACAACACCTGTGAATGCAGGAAAACCATAGAGCAAAAGCTCACTGAACGATTTATCCAACAGCACCCCGATGCAAAGGAGCATCGGATGAGTCTGCAAGGCTACGGGATTGCGATGGTTGGAAATACCCTGGCTGAAGTTCCGTTCATGGAGTTCAAGGCCACTGCGCAGCATCGCCTCAAGAAAGGCGGGTTTAAGGAGAAGACGGCCACAGGCGCGATGTTCTTTAGTTTCTGTCCGTTTTGCGGGAGGAAACTCGAAGCGGCAGGCACCGATGGTTCGACACCCCCAACCGGAGATTAAGACAATGAAAGCCGACAAACTGAAGGCGTTGCTGTTGAAGTGCCACGACAAGACCGACCTGCCCACGCCTGCGATGTTGACGGCGGGGGCCGATGCTCTAGCTGACAGTTACCCGTATTCGGACGGGTTGAACGATCCGGAGACTATCCGAAGAATATGGTTTGCCATGCTCAATGCCCTCCGCCAAGACGGCATCCGGCGACCCGTCGAGCAAGAGGAGGGCTAGGCCATGAGCGACGAATCGCAAACCTGCACGGCCTGCGGCGAGACGCTGGACATATCCGCCTTTGTCAAAAGCAAGCGATTTGCGGGCGGCCACAGCCGCGACTGCAAAGCCTGCCGGGCCAAGGGCAAGCCGCCCAAGCCCGCCATCACGCTGATCGGGAGCGACATCGCCGTGCTGCGCCTGCTGCGCAACCACGCCGGGATGACCGGCCAGGAGATCGAGCGGCAGATCGGCTATGCCGCGCAAAACCGGCTGCCCAGGCTCGTCAAGCTCGGCCTGGTGCGCAAAGACGAACAGTTATTCTACAGCCTGACCGAGGCGGGCCGCGTCCACGCCCCCTACC
>CAJPFO010000333.1 GCA_905339255.1 Myxococcaceae bacterium | reverse complement strand
GGACCGCCGCCGGCTCGAGATCGTTCCGGACGCCGCCTTCGAGAAGCCCCGCGAGCGCCGGAGGGTCGAGGGGCCCTCCGGGCGGCCTCACGGTAGGGCCGGCCTCCGCGGGCGTCAACGCGGCTTCGAGGGCGTCGTACGCCGCGTAGACCTCGGCGGTCGCGAGCCCGACCCCGGGGTGGACGAGCACGAGCCAGAGCGGGGAGACCCATTCGACGGGATCGATCCGTTCGCCGATCCCGCCGACCCGGGCGGGGCGTGGGTCTAGGAAAAACGGCACGTCCGCCCCGAGCCGGAGCGCGAGGCCGCAGAGCGGTCCGTCCTCGAGCGTCCGCGGCAGGAGCGTCGCGAGTGCCCGGAGCACGGCCGCCGCATCGCTCGAACCTCCTCCGAGGCCGGCCTGCGCGGGGATGCGCTTTTCGAGCCGGATCCGCACCGCGAGCCCATCGACGCCGCCGGCCTCGAGAAAGCCCGCCGCGGCCCGCGCGGCCAGGTTCGATGCGTCGGCCGGGACCCCCTCCGATCGCTCCCCGAGGACCTCGAGTTGGACGGCCACATCCCCCGCCTCGCTCGGGCCCACCGAAACCTCGATCGCGTCGGCCAGCTCGAGCGGCAGGAACAGGCTCTCGAGCAGGTGGTAGCCATCGGATCGGCGGCCGAGGATGCGCAGACCGAGGTTCACCTTGGCGGGCGCCGCGAGCGCCAGCGCCCGCGCGCCCACCGCCCTCATCCCCGCTTCTCGACGAAGCGGATTCGGAGCTCATAGAGAAGGCTCTCGAGCAGGTGCGCCTCGTCAGGCTCGAGGTTCCCGCGCGTCTTGTGCTGCAGGATCTCGAGCGTATCGATCGTCTGGCGGGCGAGAACGAGGTTTGCAGGCGCCGGCTCTCGCGTCTGCGGATCGGGAACGAGGCCGAGGTGGTAGAAGCCGGAGGTCGAGAGCGAGAGAATGAAGGTCGAGAAGTCGAGCGCCGGAAGCGAAGCGGCCGGCGCCTCGGGCTCGTTCTCCGCTGCCGGCGGCGCAGGGCTCTCCCCCGCCCGGGCCCCGCCCTCCGCTTGCGACCCCGCCTCCCCCTGCGGAGGATCGCCCCCAGCGCGGCGGTCGACGATCCGGAAGCCTCGTTCCTCTTCGCCCATCTCCCCTCCCCGCCCCGATCTACGAGCGAAGTTCCGCGCCTGGCTCCGCCGGCGCGGCGCCGTTGCCGCCATGCCCCGCCGCTCCGTTCGTCGCAACCGGGATTTCGCGGCGCGGCGCCGAGGCCGCGACCCGCACCAGCTCACGATGCGCGAGGATCATCCGCTGCACCACGGTGTAGGTGCCGAGAACCCCGATCACCCAGAGCATGGGAACCATCCAATCGAGGATCGCGCCGATTGCGAGCAGCCCGATGCGTTCGCCCCGCTCGAGGAGTCCCCCTTCCACCTGCGGCACCCAACGCTCGGCGCGGGCCTTCGCGTACGAGACGAGAATGCTCGCGGTGAGGACCCAGAACGCGAGCAGCATGTGGCCGATCAGGCCCTCGCTCGCGTAGTAGGCCGCAATCCCGAGAACCAGCGTCATGTCCACCAGGCGGTCGAGCGTGGAATCGAGAAACGCCCCGAAGGCCGAGGTCGTCCCGAAGTGGCGGGCGATCACGCCGTCGACGAGGTCGAAGGCTCCCCCCGCCAGCATGAGCGCCCCCGCCCACGCGAACTCTCCGAGGCCAAACGCCACGCTCGCCCCGAGCGAGACGAGCGTTCCCATCACCGTGAGCGTATTGGGGTCGAGCGGCCGCCGGAAGAGAAATGGGAGCGCGGCCTTGAGCCAGGCGTCCAAGCGGTCGCCGACCCGGGCCTTGATCACCCTAGCCTCCCGCCTTCGCTGCCTCCCCGTCCGTCTCGGAGGCGGCCTCGGGGGGCGTCGTGTCGATCTTGTCGCTCACGTCGGGGAGCGCCTCGAACTCCCGGGCAAGCTCGCCGGGGGCGAGCCAATCTCGACGTCGCAGCGTGCGGCGATCGAGTCGCACCGCCTTCAAGTGCTCGTGAACCATTTGAGGCCCTCCCTGGGTATGCCGAAGCGAGGCTAGCAAAATTGACACCCGATGGAGCGATCCCGTAGGCTCTCGCGGGTGTTTCTACACGCGTTGGAGGGGGCCATGGCGCGTACGAACGAGCGGGCGAACGAGGGGACGGACGAGCGGGTCGGACGGATCGGACGCCCGGCGCGCTGGCGCGCCGGGCGCGGAGCGGGCTCCCGGCTCCAGTGCACCGGCGCCGCGATCGCGCTCGCGGCGGCCTTCGGCTGCGCCGGCACGACGCCGGAGCCCGAAGAGGTTCCGCCGGCGGAGGTTCTCTACCAGCAAGGCCTCGAACAGATGGAGGGGGGCAAGATCCTCTGGATGTTCAGCACCGCGAAGAACGAAGGCGCGATCGAGAGCTTCCAGCAGATCATCGACAACTATCCCTACAGCGAGCATGCAGTCCTCGCCGAGCTCAAGATCGCGGACGCGTACTTCGCGGACGAGAAGTACGACGAGGCGCTTTCCTACTACCGCGACTTCTCGGAGCTCCACCCGCAGCACGAGCGCGTCCCGTACACGCTGCATCGCGCCGCTCAGTGTCATCACAAGCAGTCGAGATCGGCCGACCGCGACCAGACCGCGACGATCGAGTCGCTCAAGTATCTCGACCAGCTCCTCACGCGCTACCCCCACAGCGCCGAGGCGCGCGAGGCCGAGGAGATCTGGAAGGAGCTCCGCGTCAAGCTCGCGAAGCACGATATGTACATCGCGGACTACTACATGGACCGCGAGGAGTTCCAGTCGGCGGCCGACCGCTACCGAAGCGTGCTCAACCGCTACCCCGGCCTCGGCCTCGACGCCGAGGCGCTCTACAAGCTCGCGGTCTGCTACACGGAGATGAACCTCGAAGGCGAGGCCCACAAGATCTTCGAGGTGATCCTTCAGAACTACCGCGGAACCGACGTCGCGGCGGCGGCCGCCGATCGGATGCCCGAAGGCGAGAGCACCGACCTGATCCCGTCCGCGAACTAGGCCGCGCCGGCGCGAACCATGTCGCAAGCCGGTCGCGATCTCACGGTCGAGGAACGCAGAGCCCACGCGCTCGGCCGCGCCTGTTTCGAGCAGGGGGACGACGCACAGGCGCGCCGCTGGCTCGAGCAGCTCCGCGAGACGCGTCCCGGGTTCGCCGACGTCCACTACATGCTCGGGATCCTGGCCGAGCGCGAAGGGGATCTCGGCACCGCCACGCGTTCTCTCGAAGAGGCCCTGCGGATCAATCCGCGCTACGTCGAGGCGCGGCTCGCGCTCGTGACGGTGCTCGAGCGCCAGGGGGAGTTCGAACTCGCCCGGGACGTGGCGGCGCGCGGCGGAGCCGAGGCCTCTCCGGGGCCTGCCGACGCCACCACGCGCGGAAAGCTCGCCAACCTGCAGGCGGCGCTCGGCGACGCGTATCGCGATGCCGGGCATCTGCGTGACGCGGTCGACGCCTACCGCAAGGCGCTCGCGCTCTGCCCGCAGTTCCACGACATCCGGCTCCGCCTCGGCCTCGCGCTGCGCGAGGCCGGGCTCCCCGCGCAGGCGTTGCGAGAGTTCCGCGCGATCCTCGAGACGAGCCCCGAAGCGCACGCCGCGCGCATCCAGCTCGGAGTCACCTGCTACTCGCTCGGCCGTGCCGACGAGGCGCTCGCCGAGTGGCAGCGTGTGCTGGCTCGCGATCCCGCCCGCGAGGATGCGCGCCGCTATCTGCGCATGGTGCAGGGCGCCCGCAGCGGCTGACGCCCGGCAACGAGGCGCGGGCGCCGCGCCGCTGCGGGGCGGGTCGAGAGGGGCCGGCTTCATCCGCGCACGGCTTGCGCACGCGGCCGCTGCCTGACGTACGGGCCGGTTCGTGCTTGCTTTCGGCCGGATCGGGTGGTGGAATGTCCGGACCGCCCGCGGCCCTCCGCCCCGGCGCTCGAAAGGCCCGTCCGGCCGGGATCCGGAGTGGCTCCGCAGCGCGGCCCGGAGGTCCCATGCACACCGTGCGAAGCCTCGTGAGGCGCCGGGAACTCGTCGCGGCGCCGAGCCTCACCCCCGTTCTCGAAGCGGCGATCCGGATGCGCGAGGAGCGCTTCCGGCACCTGCCGATCCTCGACGGCAACCAGGTCGTGGGAATGGTCTCGATGCGCGACCTGCTTCGCGACGAGATCGCCGAGCAGCGCGAGGAGATCGTCGGCCTCCACGCCTACCTCCACTCGACGCCGCTCTAGGCCGCCCGCTCCGCCCCGGCCGGCGTGCCGCACGGGCCGACCGGTCTTGATGTATTCCCATATGCGAATACAATCAGCCTCGGGCCGAGGCCCGACGGAGGGGCGCGATGGGGAGACGGGTATTGATCGTGGGCGGGGTCGCGGGCGGGGCTTCTTGCGCGGCACGGCTCCGACGCCTCGACGAAGAGGCCGAGATCGTCGTCTTCGACCGTGGCCCGCACGTCTCGTTCGCGAACTGCGGCCTTCCGTACTTCGTCGGAAACGTGATCACCGAGGAGCAGAAGCTCCTCGTCGCCTCTCCCGAGCTCTTCGAGCGACGCTTCGACGTTCGCGTCCACGTCCGACACGATGTGGTGTCGATTGACGCGAAGCGGAGAACGATCCGGGTGCGCGACCTCGCCTCGGGCCTCGAGCGCGACGAGCGCTACGACTCTCTCGTCCTCGCGCCCGGTGCAGCGCCGCTCCGCCCGCCGCTTCCCGGGATCGATCTCCCGGGGATCTTCTCCCTGCGGACGATCCCCGACAGCGTCGCGATCCGCGCCTTCATCGACGACCATCGCTGCCGGCGCGCGCTCATCGTCGGGGCGGGCTTCATCGGGCTCGAGATGGCCGAGAACCTCGCGCAGCGGGGCCTCGAGGTCTGCGTCCTCGAGAAGCTCCCGCAGGTCCTCCCGCCGCTCGACCCCGAGATGTCGTCTCCCGTCGCCGGGCATCTGCGACGCAGCGGGGTCTCGCTCCGGCTCGGCGACGGGATCGCAGGCTTCGAGGCTTCGGATGGAACGCTCGTCGCGCAAACCGAATCGGGAGCGGTCCACGAAGCCGATCTCGTGATCCTCGCGATCGGCGTGCGTCCCGAGACGGCGCTCGCCCGCGCGGCCGGACTCGCACTCGGGGCTCGCGGTGGAATCGCGGTCGACGACGAGATGCGGACCTCGGACCCCGCGGTCTGGGCGGTGGGCGACGCCGTCGAGGTCCACTCGGTCGGCTCGGGCGAAGAGACGCTCGCGCCGCTCGCCGGACCGGCCAACCGGCAGGGTCGCATTGCAGCGGAGTCGATCGCGGGCCGTCCCCGTCCGTTCCGCGGCGTCCAGTCCACGGCGGTCGTCGGCGTGCTCGGCCTCGTCGTCGCGACGACCGGACTCTCGGAAAAGGCGCTGCTGCGGGCTGGACGGACCGACTTCGCGAAGATCCACCTGCATCCGGGCCATCACGCGGCGTACTACCCGGGCGCGCGCCCGATCCACCTGAAGCTCGTCTTCTCGGTGCCCGACGGCCGGATTCTCGGCGCACAGGCGGTCGGCGCGGAGGGAGTCGAGAAGCGGATCGACGTGATCGCGACGGCGATCCAGCTCGGGGCGAGCGTCCGCGACCTCGCCGAAGCCGAGCTCTGCTACGCGCCGCAATTCGGCTCGGCGAAGGATCCCGTGAACATCGCTGGAATGATCGCGACCAATCATCTCGACGGGCTCATGCCGATCGCCGAGTGGACCTCGCTCGCGAGCGCGGGCGCGCTCCTGGTCGACGTCCGTGAGCCGTCGGAGTTCGCGGCGGGACACGTCGACGGAGCGACGAATCTTCCGCTGTCGGAGCTTCGCGCGCGTTTCGAGGAGCTTCCGATCGACCGGCCGATCGCGCTCTACTGCCAGGTCGGGCAGCGCGGGTACTATGCGACGCGCTTCCTGCTTCAGCGCGGAAGGAAGGCGGCGAATCTCTCGGGAGGGTTCACGACCTTTCTCGCCCTGCACGATGCGGGACTCGTGAGCGAGCGGATCGTGCGAGCGACGTAGGAGTCCGACCCGAGACGGGTCGGGCGTTCGGGGGCGACCCACCGGGTCGCCCCTACACGCAAATGGGAAGGATCGATTGCCGATCCAAGGTCGATCCGGATCGGCCGTCCCATCGATTCGGATCGGACGCCGCGACACGGTAACGCCGCGTGGAAAATCGGGACGCGGTAACGCCGCGCTCGAACGGAAGGGGCGACCCGGTGGGTCGCCCCCGAACGCCCGACCCGTCTCGGGTCGGACTCCTACGTCGCTCGCACGATCCGCTCGCTCACGAGTCCCGCATCGTGCAGGGCGAGAAAGGTCGTGA
>CAJPFO010000332.1 GCA_905339255.1 Myxococcaceae bacterium | reverse complement strand
TCCGAGGATGCCCGTGAGGAGATTGTTGAAGTCGTGCGCAACCCCCCCGGCGAGCAGGCCGAGGCTCTCGAGCTTCTGCGCCTGCACGAGCTGGCGTTCGAGGGATGCGGTCTCGGTCCGGTCGGTGAGCAATGCCACCTCTCCGGCGTCGCCGAAGGCATGGCGGATCCGCGTCCGTCCGACCTCGATGGCGCGCTCGGGAATCCGCTTCGCTCGATCGACGAGCTCGGCGAGCGGCATCCCCTCGACGCGCTCGTCGTCGAGAAGCTCTCGGGCCGCGCGATTCGAATCGATCACGCGTCCCGAGAGATCGGCGATCAGCACCGCCGTCGGCACCTGTTCGAGCACGTCGGTGCGCCCGAGGGGAAGAATCGACGCGAGCCCGGAATCGAGAACGGCGAGGCGGATCAGGAGCCCGCCGAACCCGAGGAAGACGGGCGTGAGATCGACCGACGGCGCTTGGGGTAAGAGATGGATCAGGTTGCCGACGGCGGGCAGCAACGCTCCGGCCGCGATCGCCAGCATGCGCGGCCGCTGCTCTCGAGGGAGCTTCGCCGCTGCCTGCAGGAAATAGAATGCTCCGGCAGTGATCTGGATCCAGCCGAGCGCCACGAAGACGTAGAAAAGCGGACCGTGCACCGGTCGGGGCGTCGTCCACGAGGTGAAGCGGCCTGCTGGATCGAACCAGAGAAGCGAGCACAGTCCGACCATCGGAAGCGCGGCAAGGGCCGCCCTCCACGGCGTCGCGAGCGCCCAGGGTGCCCTTGCCGTGATCGCGGCCGTCAGCAACCAGGCCGGCGGGAGCAGCGCTGCGCCGAACCAGAGCAGGCGACGCGCGTAGAGCAGCATGTCGGTCGAACGCGCCGCCTGCACCCACATCTCGCCGAGCGCCCAGGTCGCACAGCTCGTTGCGAGCATGCCGAAGGCGATCCGCTGGAGCCGCGGCCCCCGCGCCCGGACGAGGTCGAGCAGGATCCAGAGGCAGATCGCAAACGTGAATTGCAGTCCGATGCCGTAGAGCATCCGAGGGCTCCCGGGACGAAGCTATCACGAGCACCGCCACCCGGGGCTCGCCTCGTCTACGGCGCGGCGACGATCCGACCGGGATGCAGGAACCAGAGCTCGAAGCGCGGCCTCGTTTCGAGCCCGAGCGCACGCTCGAGGGCGAGCGCGTATCGAGCCCCCTGCTCCGCGTGGCGAGCGACGGCCTGGGCGATCTCGTCGTCGGATTCGACCCGGTCGGTCTTGTAGTCGACCACCACGAAGCTCGCGTCCTGCGGATCGCGGTAGACGAGGTCGATCGATCCCACGATCGAACCGACCGCCCCGCTCCCGCCGGCCTCCGGCGGCAGGAGCACGGAGAGCTCGCGCGCGACGAGGTGCGGAGCGAGCCCGCGAAGCCGCAGCGCGAGCTCGCTTCCGGCGAAGCGCCGGACGAGATCGTCGACACGCTCGACGGCCGCATCGAACGGCTCGCCTTCGAGCTCGTGTGCGAGCACGGGACGAGCGACCTCCCGCATGGCGCGCTCCAAGGCCTCGCGATCGAGCGTGGGGTCGAGGACTTCGAGCGAGCGATGGATCGCGGTTCCCACCCTTCCCGCCACGGAATCGACGATCGTCTCTGCGCCTCGCCCCGAGGTCGGCCGCTCGTCCGAATCGAGCGTCGCTTCGAAGCGTTCGCGAAATGCCTCGTGAGCTTCCGCCGTCACTGCGGCCGAGAAGCGGCGAGCCTGGCGGGCGGCGGCATCGGCCTTCTGCTCCGCGAGAAGCGTTGCGTCACGACTCGCTCGCTCGAAACCCTCTCGTGTGGCTTCGTCGGGGGCGATGACGATCGAAGAAGCAGGGATCTTCGCGCTCGCCCGCCAGCAGATCCCGAGCGGATCGACGATCTCCGGTTGCTCTGCGAGAAGGTCGAGGTCGGGCACGCCCCCTTCCCGACGCTTCAGGATCCCGACGTGCGCGCGCCCGTTGCGCGTCGTCCGGCCCGCCTCGCGCCAGAGCCCTACGAGTACGAGTCGATGGCGTGCGCGGGTCATCGCCACGTAGAGCGCCCGTACCTGCTCGGCGGCCTCCGTCTCCGCCGCACCGACCGCGAGCCCTTGCGAGGTGGCGTTGCTCCGATCGAGCAGCCGGAGCGCGATGCGATCGCCCTCCGGCTTCGCGATCGCCGGAAGGTCGCGGGCCGGTGCTGCACGCGACTCGCGGTGGAGCTGCGCAACGTAGACGTGATCGAAGGAAAGCCCCTTCGCCTTGTGGATCGACATCACCTGCACGGCCTGTTCGGCGGCCTCGAGCGGCCGCCCCTCGTCCGCATCCCGCTCGTCGCGGGCGCTCTGACGGAGCCAGCGAAGCGCTTCGGCCGGGCTCGCGCCGTGCGCGAGGAGCGCGTCGAGCTCGCGGAAGAAGCGCTCGAGATTCGCGTGCCGGAACGCTCCCGACGGCCGCGAGGCTTCGCCGACCTCGAAGAGCAGGAGGCGACGGAGCCGTGCGACGAAGACGTCGGAAGGCTCGTCGCGGTGGCTCGCGCGAAGCAGGGGGAGCGCGGCAATCAAATATTGGAGCGCGGGCTCGAAGGGTCTTCCCGGGGGAGCCCCGGGAAGGTCGTCGGGAACGTCCGCGAGCGCAGCCGAGACGTCGCGAGCAAGGGCCTCGAGCGCCGCGGCGTCTCGAACGTCGAGAGCGGCGAGTCGGGCCGGGATCCCGAGGCGGTGAAGCGGAGCGAGCGCGGCATCGGGCGCCCCGACGAGCGACGAGCGCAGCACGACGATCCAAGCCAGCTCGTCGGCGGGATCCAGGATGCAGCGGACGAGCGCGCTCGCATCGGCGATCTCGCGCCGCCGGTAGTAGCCCTGGTCGCGCGCGACGGCGTGCGGAACCTCGGCCTCGCGAAGCGAGCGCAGGATCTCCTCGACCTGCGTGAGGCTTCGAAGCAGGATCGCGATCCGGCGGGGCTCGACCCCGTGTTCGCGGACCAGCCTCGATACGTCGCGCGCAATGGCCCGCGCTTCGAGCTGCGTCGCGACGTCGCTCCGAGTCCCTCCTGGCGGAGGCGGAAGCTCGCGCGAGATCCAGTACTCGACCGGGTGGCACCTCCCGGCCTCGAAGGCGCTCGAATCCGGGAGCGGTTGCGACGACTCGAGGTCCTCGAAGGCCGGCTGCACGCCGGCTTTCGGCTGCATGGCCGGGCGCATCACGCGAGCGACCTCGTCGAGGATCGGCGCGACCGAGCGGTGGTTCACGCTGAGAAACCCGAAGCACCCGCCCGCCCTCCGCACCCTCTCGAGGAAGCCCTCGTACGCGCGCAGGTCCGCGCCTCTCCAGCCATAGATCGATTGCTTCGGGTCCCCGACCAAGAAGAGCCCCGGCCGCTCGTCCGCGTCGCCATCGAGAGCGAGCCACGCGACGAGCTCGCATTGCAGCGCGTCGGTGTCCTGGAACTCGTCGACCAGGATCTGGTCGATCGCAGCCCGCTCGCATTCTCGAACGGACTCGCTCTCGCGAAGGAGCCGCACCGCATCGCGTAGGAGATCGTCGTAGGAAACGAGGCCGCGGCGGCGGAGGGTCTCGCGTACCTCGCGAAGCAGCGGGGCGAGCACCCGCCGCGCGAGATCGAGAGTCTCGGCATCGAGTTCGCCGAGCCAGGCGAGGAGCGGATGGAGGATCGCCGCGGCGCTCCTGGCTCGCGCGAGCGAGGCCTCCGGAACGAGCTTGCGCACGGTCTTCGAGAACTCGTCGCCGGCCCAATCCTCGAGGACCTTGGTTCGCCCTGCGAGCTCGGCCACGATCTCGCCGAGCGCCCGCATCCCCGCGACACCCTCGACGCTTGCGAAGGTCGCCAGCCGGTCGCGCGCATCGGCTGCACGAGCGAGGGTCTCTGCGGGCACCTTGGCCATCTTGGAGCCAGCAAGGGAACTCCCGACGGCGCCGCAAAGCGATTCGAGCGCCGCACGGAGTCGCTCGACGAGTCGAGCGATCTCTTCGGCATCGAAAGGATCACGCTCCAGCCACTCCGGGAGTACTCCGCGCGTCGCGAGTTCCTGGAGATCCTCCTCGACGCGTCGCATCGAAGCCCCGCGCAGGAGCAGACGGAAAAGGGGATCCTCGCGATCGCCCTCGAGTGCGTCGCGCAGCCGGACCTCGAAGGCCTCGCGAACGACGCTCGCGGTGGCGCTCCCGTCCGCATCGACCTCGAAACCGGGATGCAGCCCTGCCTCGAGCGGGTGCGCCGCGAGAAGCCTCCGTGCAAAGGCATGGAGGGTGCGGACGACGAGTCGATCGAGTGCCGAGGCGAGTGCACGGGCGCGCTTCTTGCGATCCCCGATCTGCGCCGGAAGCTCGTCCTCCTGGATTCCCTCCGGGATCCGCCCGGCCGCCACTTCGAGAAATGCCTCGCCCGTGCGACGTGCCATCTCGGCCGCGGCTGCCTCGGTGAAGGTGATCGCGACGATCCGGCCGAGCACCCGGGCGGCGATGCGTTCGTCGCTGACCTCCGCCCTGCGCTCGCGGAGGGTGGACGCGCTCTTCTCGAAGCCCGGCCCGAGCGCGTGCACGACGATCCGGGCAACGAGCGCCGTGGTCTTCCCGGTCCCCGCGCCGGCCTGAAGCACGACCGGCTTCGAGAACTCGCGATTGGCGAGACGCCTCCCTTCGTGATCCTGCGCTCCGAGCGAGCCGCACTCGGACGTCGGATTCATTCCTCCTCCTCCTCCTCCGGGTCCTGCCCGGAGCGCTGCGCGAGGGGAAGCCGGAGCATCCGGCGTGCCGCTCGAAGCAGCGGCGGGAGACTCTCGTCCGCCTCTCCCGCGGCGCTCGCACCGAAGACGCCGAGGCGGTGGCGTGCGCCGCCATCCCCATACGCGCAGGCCTCGCGGACCTCGCAAGAGTCGCACGGGAGCTTCTCTCCCGTCCCCTCCGGAATGACGAGGCGCGGAACGAATGCGCCGAGGTCCCAGGCCTCGACGAGCGCCCCGGTCGACGCTTCGAAGGCGGCGCGGCTCGCGGGATCGTCCGCCTCGACGGAAACCTCCTCGACGCAGCCGGACTTCTCGGTGTCGACGAAGAGGTAGCGCCCTTCGTTCGCGACCCGCGCATACGCTGCGGCCTGGAGCCACCTCCCCTTCGCGATCCCCCGCAACAGATGCTTGCGAATCGTCTTCGCCTGGGTCGCATCCGAGAACGGCGCTCCGGTCTTCAGGTCGACGAGCGCCGTGCCCTCGTCCGACCCGATCGCGAGATCGGCTCGGAAGTAGAGCTCGCGAGCATTTCCCGTCGCATCGCGGATCTCGATCGTCTCGTCGAGCTCGGCGCCGAAGAGCGCCGGGGCGCCGAGACGGAAGAGAAGCTCCCGTGTGCGGTCGAGAAGCGGCGCGATCCGTTCGGCGAGCGCGTGCTCGAGCCCGCGCGAACGGCGCCCCTCCTCCCGAAGCAGCGCCTTCGCTTCGGCGCGAGCGATCGCCTCGAGCGTCGCTCGCGGAGGCCACGGGAGCAGGGCGGCTTCTGTCTCGCAGGCCCGGGCGAGCGTCGTGCGCGTGCGACCGATCGCGCCGGCGACGATTTTCTCGACGCTGCGGTGGAGCGCGTTCCCGATGAGGCGCGCATCGAGGTCCGGAAGCGCGTCGCGTGCGTCCGGAGGCGGCGCGAGGCCGAGCACGCGTTCGAGATAGGCGCGCCAGGGGCAGCGCGCGATCGACTCGAGGAGCGTCACCGAGAAGCGCCGCCCCGCTCCGTCGACGCCTCGCCGCGGACCGACGAGACCGAGCCCTGCTCCGGGCCGCTCGCGATCGGCTCCCGAGGGCTCGAGCAGGCGGAGCGCGGCGAGCCTCGCCCGTGCGAGGCTCGCCGCATCGACGGGCGGCCGCGGCGCGCCGAAGCGCGCCGCGAGCATTCCGAACTCGTCGAGGGCTTCCTCGAGGGCGAG
>CAJPFO010000331.1 GCA_905339255.1 Myxococcaceae bacterium | reverse complement strand
GCGTTGGCCGATGTGAACAAAGACGGTCGCCTGGACGTCATCGTGGCGGGCGGCGCACCCGTTTTTCAGGGCGTGCGCGCTTACCTGTATCAAGGCAGCAGCTTCAGCGAAACCACCGCCCTGACCACCACCGGCACCTACAACGACATCGCCGCCGCCTACGTGGATAACGACGGCTACATCGACGTGGTCGCCGCCGCCGACAGCATCGGCCTCAAGTTCTGGCGCGGCAACGCCGGCAATGCCTGGATTTACGCCAGCACCGGCCTGTCCACCACCAACAACTGGCGCGGCGTAACCTTTGGCGATGTCGATTTGGACGGCAAATTGGAAATGGTGGCCGCCCGATCGAACATCGCCAGCTCAACGGGTGGCGGTCTGTTTGTGTACGATTACGATCTACTGGGTACCTGGTCGCTGGCCCCCAATCAACTGCCCGTCAACAACAGCTACTTCAAACTGGTGCTGGCCGACCTCAACATCGACGGGCGGCTAGACCTGACCGCAGGCGGCGGTAGCACCTTCCTGTCACAAGGCATTTTCCAGTGGCTCGGCTCGATCAACGGCTTCGTGCCCACGGCCTCGCCCACCACCACCGCCAGTTGGGAACGGCCCGCCGTGGGCGACTTCGATCGCGATGGCCTGCTTGATGTTGGCGCGGGCGCGTACAACAGCGGCGGCGCACGGGCGTGGCGCTCGACGGGCGTGCGTGACCCGATCGGAGCGTGGACGCTGATCGCTTCGCCGCAGATCACCGACAGTCCGCGCGCCCTGGCCGCCGCCGATTTCAATCGGGACGGCGATACGGACGTGATCTTCAATCGCGCGGGCGGCAACGGCCTGAATATGTATCTGGGCGATGGCGGCAATGCGTGGACGTACTGCCCGGCCTTCAATTCCTTCGGCGGCGCCTACACCGGCACGTATGAATCCGTGGTCGCCGCACCGTTCGATCGGAACAGCCAGTATCCGCAGATCGTGGCAGGCCGCGACGACGGGGGCGGCATCCAGTACTTCGGCAACGTCACCAACAACTGCGGCTACTTCTTCACCTTCCAGGTGACGACCACCGGCTCGTATCGCGGCCTGTCCGCCGCCGACATCGACGACGACACCTACTGGCAATTGGTGGCCGCGCCCTATCACTTGTTGAATCAGGGCTTGCGCGTCTTCGAAAACGGCGCGAATGGCTGGCAGTTGCACAGTATTCCCGTTGCCACCGGCACGTACTGCGACACGGCGTTGGGTGACTTCAACAACGACGGCAAGCACGACATCGCCGCAGCCGAATGCACGCCCGGCAATGGCGGCGGCCTCAACGTATTTGAGTATTGGTCGCGCGGTTGGATTTCGCACAACCTGACCGGGCCGGGCCTGTTCTACACCGTGGCCGTAGGTGACCTGAACAACGACGGCCAAGACGATCTGGTCGCGGCGAAGAACAGCGGCGAGCAGGGCCTGTATGTGTGGACGGGCGACGGCGCGTTTAACTTCAGACCGTGGCCCTCGCCGGATACGTTGGGCGAATACTTCGATCTTGATCTGGGTGACGTGAATCATGATGGCTGGCTGGACATTCTGGCTGCGCGCGACGGCGCAGGCGTCATGGTCTGGCTGGGTGACGGCGCGGGCGGCTGGACAGAGTCAAATACCAACCTGCCCACGACCGGCGCGTTCTTCAAGTCGCTCTTCAGCCACATCGATCACGACGGCAACCTGGACATTGTCTCGACCGGCTTCAATCAGGGCGTCAAGATTTGGACCGCAGCCGAAGCCGCCCCGCCCACGATCAACAACATTCAGCCCACCGTGTGGGTCACGACGACGCAAAGCCCCGCCGTCACAGCCAATGTGCTGGATGCGATCAGCGGCATCAGCACCACCAGCGGCCTGTACCGGTTCTCGATCGATGGTGGCGCGAACTGGAGCGCCCTGCTTCCGGCCAGCATCAGCGGCAGCAACGGCTCTACCGCCACGCAAGTGCTGTCGGTTCCCAGCGTGGCCTTTGGGCAAGACTCTGGCACCCAGAACATCGTCGAACTGCGCGCCAGTGACATGGTGGGCAACGTCGGCGTGGCGCAGGCCGTCATCAAGATCGACACCACGCCGCCTACCGCGCCGTCCTCGTTGACCAGCAGCGATCACACCGTGAACGTCTGGAGCAACGACAACACGATCAGCATCGACTGGAGCGGCGCGACCGACGCGACCAGCGGCGTCTTTGGCTACTCCGTGCTCTTCGATCAGAATGCGGCCACCCTGCCGCCGCCGGTCGTCAACGCGGGCGGAACGTCCTTCAACAGCACGGCGCTGGCCGACGGCGCGACATGGTACGCGCACGTGCGCACCCACGATCTGGCTGGCAACTGGAGCACGACGGCGGCGCATCTGGGGCCGTTCCGCATCGACACCACGCCGCCCGCTAATCCGAGCAACGTCAGCAGTTCCAGCCATACGCTGGGCGTCTGGTCCAGCGATCCATCGATCACCATGAACTGGTCGGGCGCGAGTGATGCGGGCAGCGGAGTCAGCGGCTACTCGTATGTGTTCGACACGGCGGCGGGCACCCTGCCCGATACGGTGGTCGATACCTTCGGCTCAACCACAACCAGCGCCAGCCTGCCCAGCGGCAGCAACAAATACTTCCACATCCGCACCCGCGACGCGGCCGGTAACTGGTCGGCCAGCGGCGTCAATCGCGGCTCGTACTGGGTTGATGTCACCGCGCCATCGTCGTCGGTGAATTCACCTGCTTCGTCCAACAGCACCTCGTTCACGGTGTTCTGGTCGGGCAGCGATTCGCACTCCGGCATCGACAGCTACGACGTGCAGTATCGCAACAAGACTACCGGCGGCGCATGGACTACATGGAAGAGCGCCACGTCTACCACGTCTGGCACGTTTAACGGCACGGGCGGCAACATCTATGAATTCCGCTCGCGCGCGCGGGACAATGTAGGCAACCTGGAAGCATATCCCGGCGTGCCTGACCTGACCACGGAAGTCCGCACCATCGATGTCTTCGTGCGCAATCCCGGCATCGAGGTGAATCAGGGCGTGCAGGACCTCAACAACAGCGTGACGCTCATCGCGCGCAAACGCACTTTTGTGCGCTGCTACGTGCAGAGTGACGCCGGCACCATCAACAGCGTCAACGCGCGGCTGCGCGTCTATCGCGGCGCCACTTACTGGGGCATTCTGTCGCCGTCCAACAGCGGCGCGCAGATCAACATCCGCACCAGCCCGGACCGGGCGCAGCTCAATCACGCCTACTACTTCGATGTGCCAACGGGCTGGCTGACGGCCGGCACCGTCAGTTTTGAATGCGAAGTGAACCTGCCCAAGAAGTACGCGGAGAACGACTACACCAACAACGTCCGATCGACGGGCAATCTCACCCTTGTCAACTCGCGTGAGATGAACATCGCCATGATCGACGTCAACTACTTCTGGGGCGGGGTCGAACGGCATGTCCGATCGGTGGACCGCACCCGGTTGGCCGCGTGGCTGCGGGCCGCGTATCCCATCCACAAGCTCAACGTGTACTACGGTTACTTCGATCCGCCGTATGACAGCCGGCCCAACGCCGACACCGTCAATGGCGACCTGGCCTGGAACAAGGCCAAGAAGGTCTTTGGCTCAGGTGAAACGTCCAGCTGGCGCTACTACGGTCAGACCTACGACATTGGCGGCTTCATGCGCGGCAAATCCGTAGGCACGCCCGGCAACGTCGCTTCCGGCCCCACCGGCGATACCAGCGGCTGGGATCTGGATGGCAACTACGGCGACTGGTATGGCGGCCACGAAAACGGCCACTCGTATGGCCGGGCACACGTGGCGGGCGCACCCAACGATCCCAGTGACAGCGGTGGCTGCGGCGACGAAGCCGGGCCGGACGGCAGCTATCCGTATGCACAGGGCCGCATGAGTCCGCAGACCACCATGTGGACCAACAGCACGCTGTACGGCGTCGACTGGAGTCTGACAACGCCGGCGATCATCCCACCGACCTGGTACGACGTGATGACCTACTGCCCCGGCCAGTGGATCAGCGACTACACCTACGAAGCCATCTACAATCGCATGAATACGGAGCCGGTGCTGCTCAACCGGCCGACGCTGACGGGCGAGCATCTGGGTGTCTTCGGCAACATCATCTCCGCCACCAACACCGTGACGCTGAGCACGTTCTATCGGGTGCCGGACGGCTCCGATGTCTTCGAGCGCGATCTCAACGGCAGTCACCACATCAAACTGTTGAATGCGGGCAACACCGTGCTGGCCGACTACAACTTCGCGCCGCGCGGCGCGGTGGAGCCCGATGAACCCACGCAGGCGATCATGGAATTCGTGCCG
>CAJPFO010000330.1 GCA_905339255.1 Myxococcaceae bacterium | reverse complement strand
GCCTCCACGTCGACGATCACGCCGGGAATCTCCTCGATGCCGGGAGAGGTCCTGAGCTCGGGGATGAGCTCGACGCCTTCGAAGCGCCCGAGCCTGGTCTCGGTGAGGACGAGATCGGGCGAGGCGCCGTCGAGGACCCGTAGCGCCTCGCGCTCGCCGCGCGCCGCAATCGGTTCGAAGCCGCGAGCGCGGAACGAATCGAAGAGCGCTCGATCGGCGGCGAGCGCGGGACCGACGAGCAGGATCCTCGGCGGGCGCCGGTCGTCCGAGCGCACGGGAACGGGCGAGAGGGGCAGGAGGTCGGCGGCGGGAGCACGCTCGCGCTCGAGCCTCGCATCGAGCCTCGCGAGCTCCTCGAGTCTCGTCGAGACCGCGAGCTCGACGTCGAGCCCCGACGCGAGCGATGCGTCGGGAGCGAAGATCCGGTCTTCGGCACGACGCAAACGGACTCCCGAGAGTGGCCCGACACCGGGGAGGATCACCCGACCGGGCTCGAACAGACGTGCCGTCGCGCCGCCCTCGACCCCGAGCGGAAAGCCCATCACCGGAGCGTCGTTCTCCGCCTCCTGCGCGGGGAGGCCGAGCTTCTCGAGCCAGTTCCGAACTCGAAGCAGATCGAGCATCCGTGCGCGCCAGGCCGCGCGGATTCTCGCCTCGAACTCCTCGGCGCGCGCGCAGCCGCCCACGCGGACGAGGGGAAGATGGAAGAAGGGGAGCGGGCGGAGGCATTTGATGCGATCCCCGCCGACGGTCGCGAAGCTCACGGAGTCGAAGCGGGCGCTCTCGCCGCTCGGAAGCTCGAAGCGCTCGGGGCCGAGCGGAAGCGTCACGACGACGCCTCGCCCGTCCGGAAAGGCCTTGACCGAGAGGCCGAGGCCCGAGAGGCGGCGCAGGAGGATCTCCTGTCTGCGCGCCTCCTCCGCTCGCTGCATGGATTCCCTCCCCCGGGACGCACGCGTGTTTCCCGTTTCGGCCCGCACGCCTGCGGCGTTTAGCAGCGGCATGCGCAGGGGCTTGCGAGAGGATTCGCGACGAGGGTTCCGAGGGTCGGGCCGGGCAGGATCCCTAGGCCGCTTCGGGGGAAAGCCCGAGTCTCGCGCGGAGCGTCTCCCAGGCGGCGGCATCGCGGCACACGAGCGTGATGGCGTGGGCATCCGTCGGCCGGTAGGCGCGTCCATCGGGATGCCGCGCGGCGCCGCCCGCCTCGGCGAGGAGCAGCGCCCCCGGAGCGTGGTCCCAGGGATGGAGCCGGAAGTAGACGGCGAAGTCCTTTCGGCCGAGGACGAGATTCGTGTACTCGATCGCTGCGCTTCCCGGAATCGGACGCGGCGCGAATGCCCCGCGCGCGGCGCTCGCGACCGCAGCGCGCGTCGCCGGTGGCATGAACGCGGTGTAGAGGGTGCCCGCAGGAGGATCCTCGAGCACCCTCGAGCGCGAGTCGAGGCGCACGCCGTCGGCGAACGCGCCGGCGCCGCGTTCGGCCACGAAGAGCCGGTCGTCGACGGTGAGATGGATCCAGCTCGCGAGTGTCTCGCCGCGCCGGACGAGCGCGAGCATGGTTCCGAAGGCATCGCTTCCGGCAGCGAAGTTCTTGGTCCCGTCGAGCGGGTCGAGAACCCAGACCGGCGCGTCGCCTGCGAGCGCCGCGAGGAGCGCGGGGCGTACGGTCGCGGCCTCTTCGCCGACGACGACGCTTCCCGGAAGCAGCGCCTCGAGCTCGCCACCGAGCCAGCGCTCCACGGCGAAGTCGGCCTCGGTCACGATGTCGTCGGGATCGATCTCGTTCGGTTTGGCGAAGATCTCGTGGCCGGCGAGGCTTCGATGTCGCGGCAGGATCTCGGAGGTGGCCACCTTGCGAAGAAGGCTCCCCACCTTCTCGGGATCGACGTTCCGCATCCGTTCCTCTCCCCGCCGCGAGCCCGGACGCTAGGTCAGATCGAGGCGATGAGCCGGAGGCGGGAGGGGCGCGACCATGCGCCGGGGGCAGCGGGCGCTTCGAACGAGAGACTCGCGACGCGTGCGCCGTCGGGATCGAAGAGATCGAGCTCGTGGTGGCCGAGGCGGAACGTCGCCACGCGCCCGAGCGCCGCGAGAAGCTGCGCCTCGAGCGCCATCACCGGCTCCGGGCAGGCCTTGCGCGTGGTGCGGAGCGGAGAGAGCGAAAGGGCATCCCCCGAAACGGTGTACGATCCGCGGAACGTGTTGCATCCGGCGTCGCCCGAGACGCTTCCGTCGGCGCCGAACTCGATGCGGAGCGTGGGCGCTTCGGGAACTCCCGAGATCGAATGCCGGTCGTTGATGAGCGAATGCACGCGCCATGCCGTGGCGGCGAGACGCTCGGGCTCGGTCGGCGCGAAGACGGCGAGCGTCGCGCCGTCGCGACCGACGAGGGAGAGCCGGTTCCCCTCCCGTGCAAAGCGCTGCGTCGCTCCGAGGGCCTCGCGGAAGGCCTGGGCGTGCTCGTCGATCGGCGGGGGGCATGCCATGAGCGTCGAAGGGCCGAGCCGGATCGAAAGCCCGTTCGCCTCGGCCTTCCAAGTACCACCGACCGCATTGCAGCCGTCGTTCGCGTGAAGCGAACCTCCCGCTTCGAAGCGCAGGAAGGCACGCCCCGGATCCTCGAGGTTGCGACCCGCGAGAGAGATGGGGCGCCACTGGGTTTTCTCGAGCGCAGCCGGCGGGCCGGTTCCGGCAGCGGGCGACGGCTCCAGACACGAAACGGTGACACCTGCCACCGCGAGAGCGAATCGGATTCCTGCAACTCTCGTCATGCTCGGCTCCTTCCGCGATGAGCCGAGAGCTTCGCCCGGGCGACGCGAAGCGCCAGAGGGGGGATGCCGGAGCGCGGGAGCTGGCCTTCGCGAGCCGAGCTTCAGTCGAGCGCCCGCGGCGGGCGCCGCCTTGCCGCCCGAGCGAGCCCCGCGAGGCCGACGCCGACGAGCGCGACGGTCCCCGGCTCGGGAATCACGACGAGATCGAGCGAGAGGAACCCGTAATCGTTGTTGCGCATGTCCGACGGAACCGCCGGTCCGATCGCGACGAGCGTGAGCGAGTCGAGCGCCGAACTCCCGAAGGGCGCAGAGACGACGAACGCGCCTGCGCTCGCGAACAATGCCGGCGAGAGATTCGCGACGCTGCCCGGTCCCGAGAACGACGCCGAAGTCGCGCCGGTCACCGTGAGGACGAACTCGGCAGAACCGCCCCCCGCGTAGTCCACGCGAACGAGCGCACGCTCGTTCTCGGCATCGTCGTGCTCGCCGGCGACGAAGAGGTTTCCGAGCGCGAGCGCGGTCACGACCGACGGCTCTGCGAACTCGAAGACGATCGCCTCGTCGGCCAGGTCGATCTCCCCGCCCTCGAGGCCGCCCGAGATTCCGACCGGCCGGAAGCCCGCGAGGATCTCCTCGACGAAGCTCCCGCCGACGGCCTCGACCCTCGCAAAGCCGAGATCGACCGAGATGCCGCCGATCGGGAGGTCGGCACCCGAGAGGCTCGCTGCGGTGGCGCCACGAGGTGAGACCAGGAGCAGGGTCGAAGCGGCGAGAACGAGGAAGGGCAGGGTCCGGAGGCCATGGGAAAACGACATCGGCGTTGCTTCCTTTGCAACGTCCGGATACGCGGGCAGCAGAAAGCCGCCGCATCCGGACGTGGTCCAGAAGCCGCATAGCCCTTTCCCTGGGTGCATCCGGAGACAGCAAGGAGCGTGCCGATTCTTGCCGGTATGCTGCCGGTGGGATGCCTCGCGAACGAATCGAGTCGCGACGCGGAGTTGGGCGAGATCTGCCGCGTCGCCGCGGGTGTCGGGACCGAGCCGACGGAAAACCCTTTCCATGTTTCGTGGAAAATGCGTTCCATCTTCTCTCGCGCTGCGCGTCCCGCCGCGGGGGCGAGCCCCGCGTGGCACCCTTCGCGCGCTCCGGGCCACCCGGAGAGAGGGTCTTGGCGAGCCGCGCTCGCTGCGAAGATTCCCCCGGGGGTAAAGTTGCCGCACCAGCGGACGACCGAGCATCGGAAAGGGCTATGTTGCCGGCCCTGGGAAGCTGTCTGGGGGGGACGGGTCGTGAAGCAGCGCGCTGCTCGTGGGGGAGTGATCAAGGCACTCGTCGCCGCCGCTCTGATCGGCGGGGCGGGGGTGGCCATGGCCGATGGGGACGACGCCGGCCCGGACCCGGCAGAGAGTCTTCCGAGCGTCGATGCGTCTGGCCCCGGGCGGAGCGGCCCGGGCTTCGGGCTCTTCTACCAGCGTTACGAGCCCACCTTCTACACGGGGTTTGCGCCGCGGGCACTCGAGCCCGAGCGCGTCCACCTCCACATCGGCCGGGGCAACCAGCTCCGCGCGACGCTCGTGCTCTCGGACGAGGTGCTTCGGAGCTATGCGCAGGATCTCCTCGCGAGGCAGCGGACGCTCCGTGGCCTGATCGGCGACGGCGAGATCGAGCTCACGCAGAATACGGCGTTCGAGGCGATGGAGGCGATCCACGAATCGATCGGCCTCGACGCGCTCGTGGCGGCGGAGGCGCGGATGACCCCCGCTGCGATCCGCGATCGCAACCTCGCGCTCCTCGAGCGGCTCAACCCCGGCCGCGTGTTCCGGATCCGGATCCCGATCGACGCGCTCGTCGGCCGCTGGATTCCGCTCGCCGTTGCGGCTCCTTCGCCGCTCTCTGCCGATGCGAAGCGGGACCTTCTCGATGCGCTCCTGCCGACGCGGCTGTACACGGATGCGAAGCGGCTTGCTCCGGCGACCGTCGCGAAGCTCGAGGCGCTCATCGCCGAAGCCGCGCGTCCCGGGCCGCCGGCAGCGGGAGCGATCCCGGCCGAGCTCAGGCGCGCCTACGCCGATCTCCTCGCGGAGGTTTCCGGCGGTCGCTACCCGCTTCGCGGCGACGTGCTCGAGTTCGTCGAGTTCACGGCGCTCTACCCGATCGGCACCGTGAACGAGCTCACGAAGCATCGCGGGCGCGAGATTCCGCTCTACCCGACTCCGGGCCGCCGCGAGCTCACGACCCATCAGAGGTCGCTCACCGCGGATCACATCGCCGACGTTCCCACCTACAGCTATTCGCCGTGGCTTCCGTACATGCACGTCGGATCGAAGATGCACAACGCGTTCCACACCCCGTACTGGGATCTCCGGCTCGCGAACGCATCGTTCCTCCCTGCAGAGCTTCGTCGGCTCGAGGTCCGCGGGCGGTCCGGCACGAAGCTCTCGAACGCCTATCTGCTCTCGCGCGGGCCGGCGTCGCACGGCTGTACGCACGTGAACCCGGGCCATCTCGTCGAGCTTCGCCAGATGCTTCCGTCGGAGACCGAGAGACTCGACGAGGTCGAGGTCTTCTTGAACGAGTCGCATACCTACGACGTCTTCGACATCGATGGGGATCTCTCGCCCGAGGTGATGGGCGTCCGCTACTTCGTCGCCTACTCGATCGTGAACGACGAGCCCGCAAAGATGCGCGCTCCGATCGAGCGAGCCGCCTTCTACGATTGGCTCTACGGGGGAGGCGTCGAGCTCGATCGCGAGGGACGTGCCTTCGTCCAGGAGCCGAAGGACGCGAACTTCGAAGGCGCGAAGGCCGTCGAGGGCGACTCGTACCCACGGCTTCCGCTCTACGAAGCCGTCTACGAGCCGGAGCGCGTGCAGTTCTACGCGACTCGGCCGATCCCCTTCGTCCGCGAGCTCAGGAAGGTGGGGGCGCATCACCCGTTTTCGCGCGAGCGTGCGCGTAGCGGAAGAAGCCTCTGAGCGATACCGCCGGCGACCCGCTCGGGTAGTAGCGCGCGAGCCGCTCGAGGGTTTCCTCGACGTCGCTCCAGAGCGCGCGGAGCTTTCGGCTCGGCTTCTCCTCGTCGACGAAGCGGCGAACGTCGGCAGCCCGTTCGACGACGGCGTCGAAGCTCGCGCGGGTGCGATCGGGGCCCTGCTGGCTCGCTAGCTCGACGACGAGTCTCCCGGTGGCTTCGGCGAGCCGCTCGAGCCGGGCCATCGCCCGGGACCGCATGCGATGCTGCGAGTGGCTCGATTGTGGCATCGAGGTATCTGCGGCCGCCGCCGCCGCCGCGACCCGCCGTTCGAGCTCGCGGGCGATCTCTGCGGTTTCGCGTCCATCCCAGGGCAAGAGATCGTTGCCCCTCGCGGCGCCGGCGCACGCGAGCCAGGTGAGACATAGAAGACGAGCCCATCGCATCGCCGATCCTCCGCGGCCGCGAGCGTACTGGAAGCGGCCCGCTCGATCGCGTGACGATTCGCCTCGTTCGCTCTCCGACCCGCCCGAACGCACGTGAGCGTACCGTTCGTTTCACGGATGATCTCTCTCAGGAGCGCCATCGAGTCGCTTCGCGTCGTTCGGAGGTCGGCTCGTCTCGGGCAACCCTTTCCTTGCGCGGTTCGGAGCGGCATCTTGGCTCTCGACGGACGCAAAGGGGGCTGCGTCGTGGCCGACGTCCCGAACGAGATCGCCTCGGATCTCCACCGTCTGGCGGTCGAGCTCTCGCCGAGTGGTCTGCTCGTGACCGACGAGCGGGGGACCATCGTCCTCGTGAATCGCGAGGTCGAGCGGCTCTTCGGCTACGCACGCGAGGAGCTCGTCGGAAAGCCGGTCGAGGTGCTCGTCCCCGAACGGATGCGTGCCGTGCACGAGCGGCATCGGGCGATCTTCGTTCGCGCACCGGCGCGCCGGCCGATGGGCGCGGGGCGGGATCTCGTCGGACGTCGCAAGGACGGCTCGGAGATCCCGATCGAAATCGGATTGAACGCGATCCCGACGCAGCACGGCGTCTTCGTCCTCAGCTCGATCGTCGATCTCTCCGAACGCCGTGAGGCGGCGCGCAGGCTTCGCGAGAGCGAAGAGCGTCTCCGGCAATCGCAGAAGCTCGAGGCCGTCGGCCTTCTCGCGGGAGGGATCGCGCACGATTTCAACAACATCCTTCACGGCATCTTGAGCCACGCCGAGCTGGTTCGGCCGGCCGTCAGCGAAATCGCAGACGTTTCGCACGACGTCGATCGGATTGCCGCCGCGGCGCTCCGGGGCCGTGACCTCGTGCGCAGGATCCTCGCCTTCAGCCGCAGACAGGAGATCCGGCGCGCGCGAATCAAGCTCGACGAGACGATCCTCGAGGCGCTCGAGCTCGCGCGGCCTTCGCTCGCCGGGGCGATCGAGCTCCGCACGGATCTCGATCCGGAGACCCCCTTCACGTTCGCCGACGAGACGCAGATCCACCAGATCGTGCTGAACCTCGTCGCGAATGCGGCGCATGCGATGGAAGAGGAGGGCGGTACGATCGAGGTCTCCGTCTCGAGGCTCCTCGTCGACGAAGCCGAGGCCGCGCAACGCCCCGACCTCGTCCCCGGGGCGTACGCGCGGATCGTCGTGACGGACGAGGGGATCGGGATCGCGCCGGATCTGATCGAGCGGATCTTCGAGCCCTTCTTCACGACGAAGCCCGTCGGCGAGGGCGCAGGCCTCGGCCTCTCGGTCGTCCACGGGATCGTGAAGGGACACGAGGGAGCGATCGAGGTCCGCGAGCGGCCGGGAGGCGGGACCGTCGTCGAGGTCCTGCTGCCGGCGGTCGAGGTCTCCGAAGACGAGCTCCCGGAGCGGCCGATCGAGCGCATGGACGAGCGGGACGAAGAAGAGCCTCGGCTCGTGCTCGTGGTCGACGACGAAGAAGAGCTCGCTGCGCTCGCGAAGCGGATCCTCGAGCGAGGCGGGTTCCGGGTGGTCGCGCACACGTCGAGCGCGCGTGCGCTCGACGAGATCCGGAGGCGTCCCGA
>CAJPFO010000329.1 GCA_905339255.1 Myxococcaceae bacterium | reverse complement strand
AGGCGCCGAGCTCGGCGCGGCGGGCGACGAACGGCTCGCCGCCCTCGACGGCGAGCAACGACACGGCGTCGAACATGTGGAGGTGCGCGACGACGTCCCACGGCGTCCAGCTCTTGAACGTCGTCGGGCGGCGCCAGTCGTCTTCGGTGAGCGTCGCGAGGAACCCGTGGAGATCCTCGGCCTCCGCGAGCAGGTCGGCGGCTTCTTGCAGCATGGCTCCCTCCTTCGACTCTCGACTCAACCGACCCGAACGCGCTCGCCGAGTCCGTCGAGCAGATGCGAGGCCTCTGCGACCATCTCCGCGAGGATCTCGGCGGCGGGGCGCCGCTTCGTGAGCAGGCCCGACGCCTGCCCGGCAGCGTTCATCAAGAGCTCGTGCCGACCTGCGCGCTCGATCGAGTACTGGAGATCGCGGATCAAGAGCGCCTGCGTGCCCATCGGCAGCGCCTGCAGCCCCTCGCGCTCCCAGGCCTCGATCAGAGGGTTCGAGATGTTGCGCATCGTCTTCCCACTGTAGAGCCGCGTCACGATCGTGTCCTCGGCGCTGGCGTCGAGGATCCGCCGTGTCTGGAGGGCGGGCTGGTTGGCCTCCTCGGCGACGAGGAATGCAGTGCCACACCACGCCGCGTCTGCGCCGAGCGCGAGCATGCCGGCGAGCGCGCGCCCGCTCGCGATGCCGCCCGCGGCGACGACCGGCGTCGGAGCGACCGCCTCGATCACCTGCTGCACCAGCGCGAGCGTCCCGATCTTGCCCGTGTGGCCGCCGGCCTCGGTGCCCTGCGCCACGACGTAGTCGGCGCCGTCGGCCGCGACCTGCCGCGCCGCCCTGACCGTGCCGACGAGGGAGAGAATCGTGATGCCATTGGCCCTGAGCGCCTCGGCGAAGATCCGCGGCGTGCCGAGACCCGACGCGAAAACCGGCACGCGTTCCTCGAGCAGCGCCTCGATCTGGGCGCCGGCCCAGCTCTGCCCGGGCTCGAGCCAGTCTCGCCTCTCGGTGGTCTCGGGCGGAGCGGGCACGAGCTCGATGTCGAGCGCCTTCGCGATGCGCGCGATCGCCTCGACGTGTGCCTTCGGAAGCTCGCCCGCGCGCGGCATCGACGCCGGCGGGCTGCTGCCGCGCGGGATCAGGAAGTTCGGCGAGAGCAGGAGATCGACGCCGAAGGGCTTGTCCGTGAGCGCGCGCAGCTTGCGGATCTCGGCCCGCAGCAGGTCGGGCGGGTACGCGACGCCACCGATCACGCCGAGCCCGCCGGCGTTCGAGACGGCTGCCGCGAGCTCGGCGGTTGCAACCGGCGCGCCCGTTCCGGCCACCGGTCCCATGCCTGCGAGGACGACGGGATACTCGACGCCAACGCGATCGCAGAACGCGGTGCGTAGGATGGGGCGCGTCATGAAACCTCCGTGGTCGTGCGTCCGGAGAAACGCCCCGGCGCGAGAGCGTGCTGCGTGGCCTGGTCGAGCATCCCTTCCACGCCTACCCGCACGATGCCGAGCGCGTTGCGACTCCCGACCTCCCCGAGCATCGCCGTGATTGCGCCACGCTCCGCGGTGATGAGGACGGGATCCATGGCGATCCTCTGCGGGGCCGGGAGACCGACCCGAGACGGGTCGGGTCGATCTCCTAGCGCCCGTGGAAGGTGGGCGAGCGCTTCTCCAGGAACGCGGTGATGCCTTCGCGTACGTCCTCGCTCAGCAGGTTCACGCCCTGGGCGGCGGCCTCGGCGTCGAGCGCCTCCGCGAGGCCCGTGTGGAGCGCATTCGAGAGCAGCTTCTTGTTGAGCTGGAGCGCCAGCGGCGGGCCGGATGCGAGGCGCTCGGCCCACTCCTGCACGAAGGCGCCGAGCCCGGCGTCGGGGACGACGCGGTTCACGAGGCCGAGCTCGAGCGCTTCGCGCGCCGAGAGGATGTCGCCGAAGAGGGCGAGTTCCTTCGCCTTGTGCATTCCGACGAGGCGCGGCAAGAGCCAGCTCCCGCCGAAGTCGAGCGAGAGGCCGCGTCGGACGAAGATCTGCGAGAAGCGCGCGCTCTCACCCGCGACGACGAGATCGCAGCCGAGGGCGAGGTTCATGCCCGCGCCCACTGCATCGCCGTTCACCATCGCGATGGTCGGCTTCGGCAGCTCGTGGAGCGCGAGCGCGGCCGCATTCACCGGGATCATCGACTGCAGCGGGTGCTGGCGCGGCGCGCTCTCGGCGAGGTCGGCACCGGTGCAAAACGCGCGGCCCGCGCCGGTGACGACGAGGACGCGCGTCCCGGCGTCGTGCGCCACCTCCTCGAACAGACGCCGCAGCTCCGACCAGCCACTCGGCGGGACGGCGTTCTTTCGGTGCGGGCGGTCGATCGTGAGGGTCGCGACGCCGGTCTCGCTGCGCTGCACGCGGATCTCGCTCACGAACCCTCCGGGGTGCCGATGGGTAATCAGCCATTCTTGATATTACCCATCGCGTCATCCCCCCGTCAACCGGAGCTTCGTGGCGCCCCCGTTCGCGCACCGCGTCACGGGCGCTCGCGAAGCGAAAAGGCCCGACGCGTCAACCCGCGTCGGGCCTCACGATGCCGGCGCGCCCAGCATGACTCGAAGATGCGACCTTCAGTCCGCAATCAGTCCGAATCTGTCGAAACGACTCGGGACTCCCTCTCGGACGACGCAGGGTGCCGTTGGGATCCGGATTGAGGGTGCCGGATGGCACCCCCTCAGCACCCACATGGGCCCGTCGAATCAGAGCCCTTTCGACACTGGAGAGTGTCTTCCGTCTTTCGCGAGCAGGAACGGTCGCTCGTGCACGCCGCGCGACGGAGGCCGAGAGGGCCACCGCCGCGTGCCGAGATGCTGCCCGTCATGGACCTGACGTCGCTCCC
>CAJPFO010000328.1 GCA_905339255.1 Myxococcaceae bacterium | reverse complement strand
CGAGGAAGGGGGTGAGTACGGTTCGCGGGCGGTGCCCGCTCCGGTGGTTGGGTTGCGCGCCCTTGGGGCGGCCCGGCGGGCGCGCTCACTGGATTCTCCAGAGGCAGGCGCAGCGTGACCTGCAGCCCGCAAGGCTGGTTGGCGGCAAGGGTGAGCGAAGCGCGGTCGCCATAAAGTGTCGCGATGCGTTCGCGCACGTTGGCAAGTCCCACCCCGGTTCCGCCCTGGCTCGCGCCCAGGCCCAGGCCGGTATCGGCCACGCTGAGGCACAGTTGCTCGCCCTCGCGCAAAGCCGAGACGACGATCTCGCCGCCCTCGATTTTTGGCTCCAGGCCATGCTTGACGGCGTTCTCCACCAGGGGTTGCAGCAGCATGGGCGGCAGCGGCGCGTCTTCCAGGCCCGGAGCGATGGCGAGGTGAAACTTGAGTCTCGCCCCCATGCGGATTTCGAGGATGCGCAGGTAAACCTCCAGGAGCGCCATCTGACGTCCGAGCGTGGTCTCCCGGGTGCGCGACTCCGCCAGCGAAGAGCGCAAGAAGTCGATGAGGTCTTCGAGCATGCGCCGGGCCAAGCGCCCATCACGCTCGATCAGGCTCACCACGTTGGCCAGGGTGTTGAATAGGAAGTGGGGCTCGATTTGCGCTTGCAAGGCCTTGAGTTGCGCTTGGAGCGCCTGCTTCTCGCGCATCAGGGCGAGGGCGCGCTCTCGCTCCGCGACGGCGCGCTCCGTGGCGATGCGTTCGCGTGACCAGAAGAAGTACCCCGCGAGCAGAGTGCAAACCGCCGAAACCGCCAGCGCTTGGGCCCACGTCCGGAGCATCGAGCGCCACACCGCGAGGAGCGGAAGGTCCAGCAGCAACGCGGCAAGGCTGATCCCCATCGCGAAACCCACCGGCACGCCCAGCACCCAGCTTGCCCAGGACCAGCGCTGCGGAAGCTGCCGACGCAACACCGCCACCAGCAGATAAATCGCCAGGCCGATGCTGTGCGAGAACACCAGGTTGACCAGGAAACCATTGCCCCGAAACACCAGCACGCTGAGAAAACCCGCGATGGCGGTGTTGATCGCCAGCACCCAAGCCAGTTCGCGGCGCAAACCCTCGGCCAGACCGTCAGTCGCTGTGGGTATCGCGGCGGTTTCTGGCGAGGTGGTTTCAGGCGAGGCGGTCTCAGGCTGTTTCATGCGGGCGGCAAAGGCTATCGAAGCAATGCGATCGTGCCCGCGGCGCGCCTGGGGGGCAAGGCCGCGAACGACCAAGTGACCGAGTCATGGGGCGAATCGACGCGAAAAGGCCCCGATTCAGGTTTCGCTGTTGGGACGGAAGCGCAACCCACCCGCCTTCTCGGGCCGGCAGGCGCGCTTGTCGGAGTAAAACGCCGCGATGGTTGCCAAATCGCGGGCCTCGTCACCCGACAGATCGACATACGCCGCGATGCCGACTTCCCGGCGCGCATAGTCGAAAAACGCGAATCCCAGGGGCACCTTGGCCGCCACCGCCAAACGATAGAAGCCCGACCTCAGATACTCGGTGCGCTTGCGTGTGCCTTCGGGCGCAATGACCAGCAGAAACGCCTCCCGGCGCGCGAATTCGGCGGCCATGTGCGCGGTGAAGCCAGTGCGTTCCCGGCGATTGACCGGAATGCCACCGAGGCGCTTCAGTAGCCCCGCAAAGGGCCACATGAACAGCGTGTCCTTGCCCGCCCAGTAGATTTTCAGGTTGGCCTCCCAGCGGGCGAACATGCCGATGACGAAGTCCCAGTTGGAAGTGTGCGGGTAGACCATGATCACCGACTTGGGCGGCGCCGGCGCGAGCACGAGCCGCCAGCCGATCAGGCGCAGGAGTGCGCCCCCCAAACGCTGCATGAAGGGTCGGGAGGAAGACGATGGCATCGAGGCTGGAATCCGGAGCAGTCTTGCGCGAAGTCTAGCAGCACCTCCTCCCCGCCCCAAGGGG
This sequence comes from Myxococcaceae bacterium, assembly GCA_905339255.1. GTDB lineage: Bacteria > Myxococcota_A > UBA9160 > UBA9160 > UBA9160 > MYXO. Next base: position 1,468 of record CAJPFO010000328.1, on the reverse strand, counting down.
ATGTGATACGCCACGGCCGCAAGCTTGCCCGGGTGCTGTATCGCGGCACGGCCACCGCCCGCCCCAGGTGATGGCACCCGCCATTGGACGGAAACCCAAAAAAACATATACATATGCCTTTCGCACGGTTGAACCCTGCGGCCTGCTCGGCGATAATCCGCCCTGAAGTTTTGCTGCGGCGCAACGTGATCACCCAATATCTGCTTATCGTCGTCGGCACTGTGTTCGTGAACAACATCGTGCTGGTGAAAATCCTTGGCCTGTGCCCCTACATGGGCGTTTCCCGCAAGCTGGAAACGGCTGTGGGCTTGGGGGCGGCAACCACCTTCGTGCTTACTCTGGCGGCGGGCGCTTCCAACCTGCTCCACACCTGGGTGCTCAAGCCCCACGACCTCGCCTACCTCAACACCCTGGCGTTCATCGTGGTGATCGCCGCCATCGTGCAGTTCACCGAGCTTTTCGTGCGCAAGACCAGTCCCGTGCTCTACCAGGTGCTGGGCATCTACCTGCCGCTGATCACCACCAACTGCGCGGTGCTGGGTATACCGCTACTCAACGTGCAGGAGAAACACGATTTCGTCGCGTCGCTGTTCTTCGGCCTGGGCGGCGCCCTGGGCTTTTGGCTGGTACTCATGCTTTTTGCCGGCATCCGGGAGCGGCTGGAGGGCGCCGAAGTCCCCCGGCCCTTTCGCGGCAACGCCATAGGCATGATTACCGCGGGGCTGATGAGCCTCGCCTTCATGGGCTTCGCGGGGCTCGTCAAATGATCGGCGCCATTGTGGTCATGGCCACCATCGCGGTGCTCCTGGGTGCCATCCTGGGTTATGCCGCGGTGAAATTTCGGGTGGAAGAAAACCCGCTGGTCGAAAAAATCGATGCCATCCTGCCGCAAACGCAATGCGGACAATGCGGCTACCCCGGGTGCAAGCCCTACGCCACGGCCATTGCCGCGGGCGAAACGGAGATCAATCTCTGCCCGCCCGGCGGCGAAGAAGGCGTGGCCAAGCTCTCCGAGCTTCTGGGCGTCGAACCCGTGCCCCTGGCGGTGGAGCCACGCCCCAAGGCGGTGGCGGTGATCATCGAGGACCAGTGTATAGGCTGTACGCTGTGCATCCAGGCCTGCCCGGTGGATGCCATCATCGGCGCCACCAAGCAGATGCACACCGTCATTCCCGAGCAGTGCACGGGCTGCGAGCTGTGTCTGCCGCCCTGCCCGGTGGACTGCATCAAGATGGTGCCGATCTCGGAAACGCTGCGCACCTGGAAGTGGAAGCCGCCGCAGACGCCCGTGGCGACACCTTCCGAGCCCAAGGTCCTGATCTAAAGTGAACCAGGCCCCACGCTTGTTCAAGTTTGCCGGCGGGGTTCACCCGCCGGAGCACAAAGCCGATTCGGCGAGGCTGTCCATCGTCCAGCCGCCCCTGCCGCCGCGACTCTTCGTGCCCTTGCATCAGCACATCGGCAACCA
>CAJPFO010000327.1 GCA_905339255.1 Myxococcaceae bacterium | reverse complement strand
AGGCCATCGAAGGTCGTCGAGTGGGCGCGCGTGCCCGACGAGGTCATCGCGTAGCGCTCGACCCGCGTCTCGAGCGGAACGTCGTGGTGGACGATCCGCACGTCGGAGAGGTCGAGGGGGCCGCGTTCACGAACGATCCGTCCGAACGCATCCCGGCAGGTCCGGAGCCCCGGCTCGCCCGGCGCGAGGTTCGGCCCGCGCTCCTCCTGCACGAGACCCGCTCCGGCCGGATGCGACTCGCAGCCGAGCGGCGTCTCGGTCGAGAAGGTCGTCGCATGTCCGAGCGCGTCGACCACCGAACTCTTGAAGGCGTGGAAGCGCGAATCGTAGGTATATCTGGTCGGCCCTCCCCCCTGTCCGGCGTTCGCGCGCGGCGGGTGGACGGCGACGAGATTTCCGAACTCGTCGTACTCGCGCGTCGTGGTGGGTCCGGCCGCGATCCCGGGGACCCTCGCCTCGATCGTTGCCGTCGGAAGGCCCCGCAGCGGAGGCGCGTGGCCCGTGGTGTCACCGTCATGACGAAGGAACACCTCGCGAAGCACGACGCCGGCTCCCGGAGGCCCCTGGCGAAGCCTTTGCCTTCTCACGCGATCGACGACGTAGGGAGCACCCTCCCCGGGCGAAGCTGCGAGCGCCATTTCGACTTCGGTCGTCCGCGTATCGCCCGGATCGAGATCGATCGGATCTGCGACGACGGGGGAGGCGACCTCTCCCCAATCGACCCGTTCGACGACGTTTCCGAACGCGTCGTAGCGGAAGCTGCTCGCGACGCTGCGCGGTGCCGCCGGATCGTCGTATGACGTCTCGATGCGCTCCGCGACGAGGCTCACGAAGGGGGGTGCGTCGTCCCTCCCCGCGTAGCGGAGCTCGACGCTCCGCCAGCGGCGCAATCCCGACGTCTGCTCGAGGACGTCTTCGCGCTCGGGCAGGCCGAAGCGAGCCTCGTCCTGGTGGAAGTGCGTGACGGTCACGCGCCCGTCGCCGCGCGTCGCCGTGACGGTCCGGAAGCCGCGATGCTCGCGGGTCTGCGGATCGTAGACCCCACCTTGGTAGGAGAAGGTGGTCTGCGCGGCGGGCGCCGTCCCCGGATCGACGCGGATCGAGGTCACGAGCTGGAGCACGTGGGGAAGCCGCGGGACTCCGTCGGAGACGAAGGGCTCGAGCGGAGCGGCGAGATTCCCGGTGTGATCGAAGCTCGTCGACGGTGCGTAGCGCCAGGTGATGGTCGCTCCGAGCGGCGAGGTCAGGGTCTCGAGCAGATCCGGGACGACACCACGATTGCGATAGACCTCGTTCGTCCCACCGATCGATCTCACGAGATCGACCATCCCGTCGGCGTCGAGATCGATGACCCGCAGGCCGAGATCCTGTCCCGCGCCGTTCACGAACGAGAGCGAGGCGGGAAGCGTCCACTGCGAAGAGGCCGACCACGGGCCCGGCCTCGCCCCGGGGCCCGCGTCGCCATCACCGAGCCAGGCCGCGTGCGGGCCGCCCTCGACGGCCCGTAGGACGTCGAGGTTTCCGTCGCCGTTCACGTCCGCGAGGCGTACGCCGAGATCTCTCGCGAAGGTCGCGTCGATCTCGTACAGATGCGTGGGAAGCCTCCACTGCGGGGCGTCGACGAAGCCACCATCGCCCGTGTTGAGACTCGCCTCGAGGCTCTCGCTTCCGAGCACGATGTCGTAGGCGGCGCCGAGGGCGTCGGCGAGGCCGTCGGAATCGAGATCGATCGCCTCGTTTCCGAGCTCCCAATGAAGCTGCCAGAAGGCGTAGGATCCGTCGCCCAAGAAGCGTTGCGAGCGAGCTTCGTCGTGGATCAGACGACGCTGGCAGCCGGGCTCGAGCGGATCGCAGGGCTGGAAGTCGAGCGCGAGACGCAGGGAAGCGTCGGTGCCGCAGAGATCGGAAGTCACGGGAAGATCGAAGGTCGGCGCGCGTACGAAGCGGAGCCCGCCTTCGTTGAGGAAGTGGTAGCTCGAGAGCTCGAAGCGACACGATCGGGTCCCGGGATGGAAGGGAGGCGCATAGCCCGACCACGAGCTGCGGATCTCGGTCCCTCGAACGACGAGCTCCGGAAGTCCGTCCCCGGTGAGATCCGCGAAACGCGCCGAGCCCGGGAGCGTGCGTTGCTCGAACGAACCGTAGAAGCCGCCACTTCCGTTCGGGAGCCAGACGAAGTCGATGAGCCCGAAGCGCGAGAGCGCCCAGCGGCCGTCGGTCGCGAGATCCCCGTAGTCCGTCGCGGGCTCGAAGCCCGCTCCGGTATTGCGCTGCAGGCCCCCGAGCCCGTAGGTGGCGACGCTCCCGCCGTAGGCGTCGAGCCAGCGGATCCCTCCGGCCAGATCGACCTTTCCGTCGGCGTCGAGATCGATCGCCGTGAGGCCGGTTCCGATCGAGTGCCCGGCGAGCTCTCGCGCGAAGCTCGTCGTGAGCGCTCCGATCTCGCCGACGAGTACCGGTAGTGGATGCGCAGCGCTCGGGGTCGATTGGAATCCGTTCGGGCCGTTCAGGTAGACACCGCTGTCGGCCGAGCGCGTGGCGCCGTCGACTCCCACGCCCGGAGTCTCGAGCGCGTAGGCCTTCAAGAGATCGGGACGACCGTCGCCATCGACGTCTCCCATGCGAACTCCCCGGTCCTCGCGCGAGGCGTCGACGAGCGAGAGCGACGCGGGCCACGCGAAGGCGATCGGACCGTCCCAACCCGTCCGCGATGGGCTCGCGGCAGCGTTCGTCCGGTAGCTCATCCGTGTCACGTGCGGCGGCGTCGGGGCCCCCGTGCCGTCGCAGGTGGCGTCGGATCCGTACTCCGCGACGGCGACGAGCAGGCTCCGGAAGGAGTCGGGGCTCTCGGCGTACCCGAGCTCGAGACAGCGGATCCGCTCGCCGTGCGCGCTCGCGTGGATTGCCCGGAGCCGATGCGCGACGACCCGTTCGAACCCGGCCGCGTGCCCCCGCGCGACGTCGGCGCGCGGCTCGAGCTCGAAGCGGATCGACCGATCGCGGTCCGCGTCGCCGTCGAGACTCGAGAGCGAGCCGTCCGCAGCGCGCCGGAGCGTGTAGCGGATCTCCGCCGGATACGCGGTCCCGGGATCCCGGCGATCGTAGGAGGCGACGATCACGTTGCCGTGCAGATCCTCTTCCTCGGAAAGAAGCCACGCGAGGGGCTTGCCGTCGGCAGGCCGTTCGATTCGCGAGTTGGCGCTCGTCCCGAAGCGACGCACGACGCCCGAAGGCGAAGTGACGGTCCAGCTCCCGTCGGCCTCTTGCACGATCCGCTCGAAGCGCTCGCGCCGAGCGTGCCAGCGGCGCGGAAGCGCCGGCGTATCGCTCTCGGGCACGAGCTTCTCGCCGTCGATCTCGAAGTCGTCGACGGCGTCGTCGTAGCGAGGCACCCCGCGTTCGAGCGAGCGCATCACGGCCGGGAGCGCGAGCGACCAGCCGCTCCCGACCCAGCTCTGCCGCGGTCCGTGGCTCGAGTAGCGGAGCGCGATCTGCGGGGTGAGACCGCCGGTTCCGGGCGGTGCCTCGAAGGGGATGCTGTGCACGGCAGCGCCCGTCACGAGGTCGGGCGCGACCGAAGCGGGCGAGCCGGTCGCGGACGACTGGCCCCGATCCGTGAAGAGCGTCGAACCGTCGCTCGGAATCGCCCGTGCCGCGGGCACGGGGATCAAGAGCTCGATGCAGAGCACCGCGCAGAGAAGGCTCTCGCCGCGCTTGCGACGTGCCATGGGTGGACCGCAACGGGACGCAGGGGGCACCACTCGTCGGAGCAAACGCCGTGCCAGCGTGAGGCAGGCTCGTCGCGTTGCTGCGCGCTCCGCGCAAGGCTCGCGTGAACGATCGGCAGCCGCGGCTGCGTGGCCGGCTCTCCACGACGCCCTGCCCTCGCGCCGTGAACGCGGCCCGGGCGGCTATCGGAGCGACGTCCCGCCTCGTCGCTTCACGGCGTCGACCGCGCCCTGCGCGTGCGTCTTCACCTGCTCGAGCCAGCGCTTCGCCCAGGCGAACTCGATTGCGAGGATGCCGAGACCGATCGGGATCACGACGAAGGCCGGGCCCGGCAGGACGAGCATCGCGATCCCGATCGCGACGACGCTTCCGCCGACGACGGCGATCACCACGCGCCTCGCGTGCCGGTAGGTGGCGTCGATCATCGCCTTCATACGAAAGCCTCCGAGTAGCCGTCGGCGAAGAGCGCAGGGGCTCCTCCCGTGTGGAGGAAGACGACGGTTCCCCGGACGCGGCCTTCGCGAGCCGCCTGGACGAGCCCCGCGAGCGCCTTGCCCGTGTAGACGGGATCGAGAAGCAATGCTTCGCTTCGAGCTGCGAGCCGGATGGCCTCGATCGCCTCGTCGGTGACGGCGCCGTAGCGCGGACCGGTATGGTCGACGAGGTGGAGCTCGCCGGCGGGCCGTGCGCGGCCCGCGAGACGCGCGGTCTCGGCGGCGAGCGCCGGGATCCGCTCCGCATGGGGCAAAGGCGGCCGCGAGACGTCGACCCCGAGCACGCGGACCGATGCCGGGAGCCCCGCGAGAAGCCCCGCGTGCGTGCCGCCGCTGCCGTCGGCGACCACGATCCAATCGGGAGGCTCGCCGAGCTGCGCGAGGATTTCGTCGGCAGCGAGGACGTAACCGAGCGCACCGATCGCCGTGGCGCCCCCGATCGGCATCGGATACGCGCCGGCGCCGAGCTCCGCGGCGAGCTTCGCGACGCCCTCCTCGAGGATGCGCCAGTCCCCGGAGCCGGCGAAGTGGAGCGTCGCGCCGAAGAGATCGTCGAGGACGAGGTTTCCCGACCGGCGTTCGGGCGGACGACCGGAGAGGACCAGGTGGCATCGCATCGAGAGCTTCGCCGCGACGGCGGCAGTGATCCTCGCGAAGTTCGATTGCGCGCCTCCCGCCGCGACCAGGGTGTCGCAGCCTCGGCCTCGCGCATCGGCCACGAGGTGCTCGAGCTTACGAACCTTGTTGCCGCCGAGCGCGAGTCCGGTGAGGTCGTCGCGCTTCACCAGCACGCGCAAGCCGAGTGCTTCCGAGAGGCGCGGCGCCTCGTCGAGGGGCGTCGGCAGGACGGCGAGCGGGATTCGCGAAGCGGGCTCCACTACCCGGGAGGATACCGGACCGTTAGGCTCGGGCGATGCTCGCCTCGACGCTCGTCACCATGGCCGCCGTCTGCGCGCTCCTCGTCTTCGAATGGCGTGGCTCGCGGATCGGGATCTGGATCGCGAAGCCGATCGCTGCGCTCGGATTCGTCGCGACGGCGCTTCTCGCGGGCGCCCTCGATACGCGGTACGGAAGCCTCGTTCTCGTCGGGCTCGTGTTCTCGTTCTTCGGTGACGTGTTTCTCATCCCGAGGGGAAAGGCGACCTTCGCAGCCGGTCTCGTGGCCTTCCTGCTCGGTCACGTCGCGTACACGATCGCGTTCCTCGGGCGGAGTCCGCGCCTCGCGGTCGTCGCCGGTGCCGCCGCGCTGCTCGTCGTCCCGGTCGTGATCGTGCTGCGCTGGCTCGGTCCGCACGTCGGCGAAGGCCTGCGTACACCCGTGAAGCTCTACGTCGCGGTGATCTCCGCGATGCTCGCCTGCGCCGCAGGGGCCACGGCTGCGACCGGGAACCGGCTCATCCTGGCGGGAGCCTTCGCGTTCTTCGTCTCGGATCTCGCGGTGGCGCGTGGACAGTTCGTCGAGAAGTCGTTTTCGAACAAGGCCTGGGGTCTTCCGCTCTACTTCGGCGGCCAGCTCCTGCTCGCTTGGAGCATCGTCGGCTAGAAGACCGGTCCGAGATGGGAGGCGGAGCTTCGGGCGCCGCAACGCGGCGCAGACGAGTCGCGTGTCGACGAGACACCCTCGATGGCGCACGCCTCGGCGTGCAGGGCGACCCACCGGGTCGCCCCTACCGTCGTCGCGGAGGTCCCCGCGTCGGCGCCTGCGGCGCCAGGCGAACGCCTGCGGCGCCGGGCGAACGCGTGCGGCGCCGGGCGAGCGCCTGCGGCGCCGCGCGAGCGCATGCGGCGCCGGGCGAGCGCGTGCGGCGCCGGGTGACGGCCGGCGCGCATTCCGGGGTAGGGGCGACCCGGTGGGTCGCCCCGCGACACCCGGGAGCTCGCGTCGATCTCCTAGTCGGCCCCGCGCACCGTGCGGAAGACGCCGGGTGAAGCCTCGACCACGGTTCCCTCTCGAAGCAACCGCTCGAGATGCCCGCTCATGCTGCGACGCTCGACCGGATCGGCCCAGGGGACGGGATCCTGCGGGCGATACACGAAACGGTGTCGGACGATCTCGTCGAGATGGTGCGGCTCGCGAAGAAACTCGAGCAGGCGCTCCTCGCGACGCCGGATCACGGCGGCAAAGCGATCGAGCCGCTCGACGAAGGCCTCGCGTCCTTCGACCACTCCCACATGATGAAAGGTCGCGTACCAGCGTGCGTCGATCTCCCGCACGCGTGCAAGGCTCCGCTCGAAGTCCTCGAGATCGCTCCAGGCATCTCCGTAATAGGGTCCGAAGCTCGAGAGGTCGATGTCCCCGAGGTAGAGGACCCCATCGGGCTCGACGAGAAGACACGAATGGCCGCGGGTGTGGCCCGGCGTGTGGATCACCCGGATCGAGACGCCGCCGAGATCGAAGCGATCGCCGTCGACGAAGGGCTTCGCATCGGGGCGCGCACGGTAGTGGAATTGGAGGGTGATGGTCTCGCGAAGCCCCGCCGCGAAAGGCTCGGCGTAGCCGTAGATCTCCATCATGGCGTCGAGCGAGCCGATCCCGGGGAGATCGGCCGCGTGCAGATGCCAGCTCGCCGATCCGAAGAGCGAATTGCCGGCGATGTGGTCCTCGTGGCAATGGCTGTTGAGGACGAGGTCGGGGCGCGGAAGCCCGGCCGCCCTGGCGCGGACTCCGAGCGAGGGGTCGATGATCGCAACGGCGTCGCGGCCTTCGACGAGGAGTGTGTGGCCGTGCGGGTAGCGGCCCCCGCGAGGATCACCGAGGACGGTGGTGCGCCCGAAGCGCCGGTCGACACTGCCTTCCTTCGACAAATCCCGGCCTCCCGGACCTAGAATGCCCGAAACCCCGCCCTGCCGCCGGGTCGGCACCGCGCGGCCGGGAGCGGGAGGACGCGCAGGGTCTCGCCTGCGGACCGCGGGCGACCGATGGAGAGCTTGCAAACCTCTGGTGGGAGGACCTCATGGCCGTGCTCGGCATCGACATCGGCGGAACGGGAATCAAAGGAGCGCCGGTCGATACCGCGCGGGGTGTCCTGCTCGCCGAGCGACACCGGATACCGACCCCTCGACCTGCGACGCCTGCGGCGGTGGCGCGGGTCGTCGGCGAGGTCGCCCGGCACTTCCGCTGGCGAGGTCCGATCGGCTGCACGTTCCCTGGAGTCGTGAAGAACGGCGTCGTGCAGACGGCGGCGAACCTCGATCCCTCCTGGGTCGGCGTCCACGGCGAGAGGCTCTTCTCGCGCTCGACGAAGTGCCCGGTGCTGCTCCTGAACGACGCCGACGCCGCAGGCGTCGCGGAGATGACGTTCGGTCGCGGCCGCGGGCATCGGGGCGTCGTCCTCATGCTCACACTCGGCACCGGGATCGGAAGCGCGCTCTTCGCCAACGGCATGCTCGTTCCCAACACCGAGCTCGGTCACCTCGAGATCGGCGGCAAGGAGGCCGAGGCTCGGGCTTCGGAGCGCGCGAAGAAGAAGCACGACCTCGGCTGGAAGGCCTGGGCGAAGCAGGTGAACCGTGTCCTCGCGACACTCGAAGCGCTCTTCTCCCCCGATCGGATCCTGCTCGGCGGAGGCGTCTCGGCGAAGTACGACCACTACATGGATTACCTCGAGAGCCGCTGCGAGATCGTCCCCGCCAAACTCGAAAACGATGCCGGGATCGTCGGCGCGGCACTGATCGACCGTGACCTCCTCGAGCGTGGCGTCGGCGCGCGCTCGGCGTCGCCCAAGAGGACGCCCCGAAAGGCGACGCGACCGGCATCCGATCGCGACGCGTCGCGCGGGGGCTCGACTCGAACGAAGCGACGCGCACGAAAGAAACCCGGCTCGCGATCCCGTTGACGGCTCGAGGGTCTCGGGTGGCGCATCGCGGGCTTCGATTTCGCTCGACGCAGCTCGGCCGACGCCCGTAGAATCCGGAGATGCCTTCGATCTTCGAGCGGATTCCTTTCCTCGCGCACTCCGAAGGGCCCGACTCGCGCTTCACGGCGCGGACACGAGACGGCTGGGACATCGCGCTACACCGCTACACGCCGTCGCGGCGTTCGCATGCAACGCCCGTGCTCCTGTGCCACGGCATGGGTTCGAACCGCTTCAACCTCGACGGCCCCGGCAACACGAGCCTCGCTCGCGCGCTCCATGGCAGGGGCTACGACGTCTGGCTTCTCGAGCTGCGCGGCGCGGGCCGCTCGCGACGCAGACTCGGCCCGACGGGTCTTCTCTACCAGTGGACTTTCGAGGACTACGTCCAGCACGACGCTCCCGCCGCGCTGCGCGTGGTACGCCGTGTGACGCGGCGCTCGAAGGTGCTCTGGGTCGGGCATTCGCTCGGCGGAATGGTCGCGTACGCGCTCCTCATGACGCCCGCCGCCGGGGGCGTCGCGGCGGCGGTGACGCTCGCCTCGCCGGGGATGACCGGAGTCGGTCATCTCGGGCTCGATCGCTGGGTCGCGCTGCGACGACTCCTCCGCTACGCGCCGCCGCGCATTCCGACCGGCCTCCTCACGAGGCTCGGCGCACCCTTCGCTGGACCGATCGCCGCGGCCATCGCCGGTCCGCTCCGCGATTGGGGCTGGCATCCCGACAATTTCGACCTCGAAACGGCACGCTTCATGATGCGTCACGGCGTCGAGGATCTCTCGCGAGCACTCCTCATGGAGTTCGCACGCTGGTACGCCGCGAAGCGCATGAGCGACCGCTACGACCTGTTCAGCTTCACGGATCATCTCGAGCGCGTACGCGTTCCGATGCTCGTGATCGCCGGAAGCCAGGACCGCCTGACGCCCCCGCACGACATCTCGAACGTCGCCGAGCGGCTCGGCTCCCCCGACAAGACCTTCCGCGTGATCGGGCGCAAGACGGGCTTCGCACACGACTACAGCCACGTCGACCTCCTGCTCGGCCGCCACGCCCACGAGGACGTCTTTCCGGAGGTGATCGGCTGGCTCGACGCACATCGGACGCTCGTCGGCGCCGCGGCACGCGACGGCGCGAAGCGAGGCCCGGGGACGCCCCGGCGGTCGAGCGCGCGCCCGGCGGCCCACCCGCAGGAGCGGGGCAACCTCGCCACGCATTAGACCCCGCCCCGGCTGCGGGCCCCGATGCACGCCCCGTCTTGACCCAGGCACGGGCCGAGGCTACCCCTTTGCGGCCCCGAACCCCGTCGATCCGGAGGATGCATGGCGCGGCGCTGCACGATCAGCGGCTCGAAGACCGCCTACGGTCAGAACGTCTCGCACTCGAACCGCAAGACGCCCCGGCGCTTCCTCCCGAACCTCCAGCAGGCGACGCTCGTCTCGGAGGCGCTCGGCGCAGGGGTCGGGATCCGCCTCTCGACGCGAAGCCTCCGCACCGTCCGCCGCCACGGGGGCCTCGACGCATTCCTGCTCGCCACGCCCGACTCGAGGCTCGGTGAGGAGGCGCTCCGCATCAAGCATCGCATCCAGAAGGCGATGGGCGGCAAGCGCAAGGGCTGAGCTGCGGCACGCCTCGGCCCCGCACCACCCGGATCGTGCCTACGGCGTGACGATCACCTTGCCGTAGGTCTTGCGCCCGCCGAGCGCCGCGAGCGCATCGGGAAGCGCCTCGAGCGGGTGGCTGCCGAAGATCACCGGCCGCACGCTCGCCTCGTCGTAGAGGCGGAACAGCGCCGCGAAGGTCTCGGGAATCCGCTCGGGCTCGTGCTGCGCGTAGGCGCCCCAGTGGAGCCCCACGACCGAGATGTTCTTGAGCAGGATGCGGTTCGCCTTCACCTCGGGGATCCGCCCCCCGGCGAAGCCGATCACGAGGAGCCTCCCGCTCCAGGCGATGCATTTCATCGACTGATCGAAGACGTCGCCTCCGACCGAGTCGTAGATCACGTCGGCACCGTGTCCTCCGGTCGCCTCCTTCACCCGGGCGACGAAGTCCTCGCGGCCGTAGTCGATGAGCACGTCGGCGCCCGCAGCGCGAGCCACCTCGAGTTTGTCGGGCCCGCCCGCGGTCGCGATCACGCGCGCGCCGAGCGCCTTGCCGATCTGCACGGCTGCGATCCCGACGCCGCCCGCCGCCGCGTGAACGAGCAGCCATTCGCCGGCTCGAAGCTGCGCGCGCAGCACGAGCGCGGCGTACGAGGTCGGATAGACGATCGGGAACGCGGCGCCCTCCTCGAAGCTCATCTGCGCGGGCATCTTCCAGACCGCCTTGGCCGGTGCGACCACCCGCTCCGCAAAGGCGCCGAGCGGAACCGAGAGGAGCACGCGATCGCCGACCGCGATGCCGCGAACGTCGCCCGCCACTTCCGAAACCACTCCGGCCGCCTCGGCCCCGGGAATGAACGGAAACGGCGGCTTCATCTGGTACTGGCCGCGACAGAGCAGGATGTCGAAGAAGTTGCAGCCCGCCGCACGGACGTCGACGGCGACGGTCCCGGGCCAGAGCTTCGGAGCCTCGACCTCGCCCACCCGGAGCTCGCTCGGCTCCATCCAGCGATCGACGACGACGGCGCGCATGGTCCTCCTTTCGCAATCCTCGAGGTGGGGCGGCTTGCTGCGCCAGCCCTTCTCCGGCTCTCCATTACCCGCCGGAGGGGAGCGCTTCGCGCGGGGCCGGGCCCGCGAGGCCGCGGAAAAGGAGCGCGACCGAGGCCTCGACCGCCCTGCCGCATTGGTCGGCATCGAGCAGGCCGTTCGCCCACGCCACGCGCGCCCCTTGCGTGAGATGCAGGATCGCTCGCGCTGCGCCGACCAGGTCGACGTCGCGCGCGATCTCGCCGCGCACCCTTCCGCTCATCAGGATCTCGGTCAAGAGACCGATCGTGCGGTCCTCGAGCGCGAGGACGCGGCGCGCAACACGACGCTCGGGATGCGTGATCGCTCGAAGCGCGATCGTGGTCAGATCCGTGTCGCGCGCGAGGAGTTCGTGCTGCGCGCGCAGGAATGCGGCCATCCGTTCGCGGAGCGGGAGGCTGCGATCGTCACTGCGCCGGAACGCCGTCCAGGCCTCCTCCTGACGCGCAGCGAGCTCCTCGACCAGGAGCTCCTCCTTCGACCGCACGTGGCGGTAGATCGAGCTCGCTCCCATCCCTGCCCGAGCCCCGATCGCCCGAAGCGTCGCCCCGTCGAAACCGTGCTCGCGAAAGAGCTCGAGCGCCGCATCGCGGATCCGCGCGCGGCTCTCGCGTCCCCGCACGAGGCGCCCGTCGTCGGCTCGCACCGGTCGCCGCGAACGCGGGCTCGGGCTCGGAGTTCCGGTCGGAGCAGCCATGCTCCCGCGAAGATTGCACGCTCGAGGCGAGCTGGCTCCAAAAAAAAGCCCGGCCGAGCAACGGCCGGGCCCTCGGGAAGGGTCGGAGGCTAGCTCCGGCGCCTCCCCACCAGGCCGAGGCCGGCCATTCCCGCTGCAGCGAGAGCGAGCGTTCCGGGCTCGGGGATCGCGACCAAGAAGAAGGTGCTGTTGAAGGTGGCGCGATCCCCCGCCGAGAGCAGGAAGCGGTGCGTGATCCCGATCGTCGACGAGACGCCCGGCCCCGGCACCGATCCCGGGAAGACGCCGAAGCTCTCCGTATCGCCGATCGTCCCGCCCGGAGGCGCCGAAAGGAGGTACGGAGCCGCGAAGAGCGCCGTCGCCGGAACACCGACCAGATCGATCTCGCCCACGTAGACGGGGAGCCCCGCAACGCTCGCGAGGCTCGCCGAGCCGTCGAAGTTCGCGTCGGAAACGCTGATCGTGCTCGAGCCGAACATGAGCGAGCTCGGCGCCACGGGCAGCACGGGGACCGTCACCGAGAGCGTGAAGATCTGCGCGACCAACGAGTTGTTGGTGACCGCCCAGTTGCCGCTCACGCCGGGGTCGACGTCGAAGCTCACGTCGTCCCATTCGATCCCGTAGTTCGCGTTGCTCCAGGCGCCGTCGCCCACGGTGTAGACGTCGTCATCCAACGGATCCTGGGTGATCGCGACCGAGGCCGGCGACCAGGTTCCGAGGAGGCCTCCGAGCTCGTCGGTGACTTCCATCTGGAACGAGATCGTCCCGATGGCCGTCGAGACGGCGAGCGCCGGAGAAACCGACGCGAGCAAGAGACCGAAAGCGAGAGCAGCCGAGCGTGCGAGGGTGGTGCGCATGATTCCCTTCCCGGTGGGAGACCCATGGCCGAATGCGCAGCAAGTCTCGTGCCAGAGGCAGGGAAACGTCCAACCCCGCGAAATCCCGACGTTGTAATACTCGGTACGGCGTGCGCCAGAAGAACGCATCTTCCCCGCGGAAGAAACGCTTTTCCGTTTCTGTGCGCAGAGTTGCGCTGCGACTTCCGGTCTCGTGCCGGGCGCTGCTCAGCGCTCGGGGTCGCCGTCGAGGCGTTCGAGCAGATCCCGCATGCGCTCCTCGAGGAAGGCGAGGCGACGGCGCAGATGCAGCGCCACGTCGACTCCTGCGGGATTGACGCCGAGCTCGCGCATCAGGCACGCCGCCACGCGAAGCTCCTCGGCCACGTCGGGAGCGAGCTCGTCTTCGAGGAAGAGCCCCTCGGCGCGAAGCGCTTCGAGGATCCCCGCTTCTTCGGCGTGGAGGAAGGCGAGCACCTCGCGCACGCGGATGCGCACTCGCTCCGTCATCGGAAGAGATCCTCGCGCAGGTCGGGCGGATCGAAGCGCGAGAGCCCTTCGAGCGCCGACGCCGCCTCGGAATCGACACCGCGCGGGACGCGGATCTGCACCGTCACGAGGAGATCCCCGGGCTCGCGGCCCGTCGGATCGGGAAGTCCCTTTCCCTTGAGGCGGAGTCGCCGCCCCGAATCGGTTCCCGGCGGGATCGTGAGCGTGGCGCGCCCGTCGAGCGTCGGGATCTCGACCTTCGCACCGAGCGTCGCCTCGCGCACGCTGACCGGAACGTCGAGCAGGAGATTGCGGCCGTCGAGACGGAAGATGCGATGCGGACGGATCCGGATCTGCGCATGCAGGTCGCCGGGAGTGCCACCGGCTGCGCCCTCTCCGCCCTTGCCGGGGATCCGGATCCGACCTCCGTCGGCGACCCCGGCCGGGATCCGCACCGTCACCGTCTCGCTGAGCGGCTCGCCCGCGGCTCCGGGCCGCGTGATCGTGAGCCGCTTCTCGCCGCCCCGGGCCGCCTCGGCGAGGTCGAGGTCGAGAACGGCTTCGACGTCGACGCCGCGGCGCGGGCCTCGCCGCGAGCTTGCGCGCTCCCAGCCGCGGCGGGCGAAGACGTCGCCCATCAGGTCGTCGAGGTTTCCGAACGAGAAGCTCTCCTCGAAACCCTCCGCCTGCGAAGCCCTTGCCGAGCCGGCGGCGCCGAAGCGCGCTCCGAACTCGTCGCGCGCGCGCCTCGCGGCATCGGCATCGAAGCCCGCCTCGAGCGAGATCTCGCCGAACTCGTCGTACGCCTTGCGCTTGGCCGGATCCGAGAGCACCGAGTACGCCTCGGAGACGACCTTGAAGCGATCCTCGGCCGTGCGGTCGCCTGGGTTCACGTCGGGATGGAGCTTGCGCGCGAGCTTTCGGTAGGCCTTCTTGATCGCCTCGTCGGTCGCATCGCGCGGGACACCGAGGGCGTGGTAGAGATCCTCGCGCTTGGCCTGCGCCACCTCAGAGCTTCTCCGGATCGCCGACGAGTCCGTTCAGGATCTCGAGGCTCCGCGCGCAGTAGAGCCCGTCCTCGATGCGCTCGTCGTAGCTCCACTTGAGGGTGACGACGCGACGGCCATCGGCTCCCGGCTTGATCCGCCCGACGACGCAGAAGAGCGGGATCGTCCCGTACTCCCAGAGGTGGTGGTAGCCGGCTTCGAGGCCAACGGAGCCGAGGTTCGCGATGAAGGCCGTCGCGTGCATGGGGTCGCTGCGGATCATCGACGCCGGGAGGAGCCCCGCCGAATCCGCCGCCCGAACCAGCGCGAGCAGCGCTCGGACCAACGGGGACGGCAGCGCGAGCAACAGGTCCATCTCGCGATCGGAGCTCGTCTTGCGCCCGCTCCGGCCGGTCGCGAGGCTCTCGTGCAGGCCGTCGACCATCGCGTCGAGGCTCTCGTCCGGGTCGAAGCGCCGCTTCACGGTGAGGATCGGCGAGCGGTCGTCGAACGCCTGCTTCGCGCTGAACGTGAGCCAGATCCCGTCGCGTTGCCAGATGCGCCCTCCCGCGGTGAAGCGGTTCAGGCGGGGCCGCTCCGCGAAGAGCCGGACCAGCGCGCGGAGCAACACGTGGAAGAGCGTCATCGCGCGTTCGGGAGGCCGGTGCCGGTTGCGCTCCTCGACGAAGGCGAGCGCCCGCTCGACGACGAGATCGTGCTCGAAGTAGACGAGCGATTCGTTTCTTCGCGGTGAGACGAAGGGCATGAAGCGGCGGATCGCGGGAAGATCGCGAACCTCGGTGGCGTCGGGACGGCGGCCGAACACGAGCGTTGTTTACCGCAGCCGCGGCTTCGCGAAAACCGCTTCGGGAGCCGCCCGCCGCAGCCTCCAGACCGGCGTCGCGAGGACCATGAGTTCCTCGCGGACCTCGAAGCCGTGGCGGCCGTAGAACGCCAGGTTTCGCTCGAGATCCGTCTCGAGCCAGACCTCGACCCCGTCCGAACGGGTCTGCGCGACGAAGCTCGCGAGCAGCGCGCCTCCGATCCCGCGCCCCTGCAGCGAAGTCTCGACGCCGAGCGCGGCCACGTACCAATGCGCCCCGTCGGGCCGGCCGCGTTCGAGCTGCTCGAAGGCCCTCCGCCAGCGCCGCGCGACGCGAAGCCCCTGCGCAGCGAGCGTCCGGAGCTGGCCGAGGATCGAGGGCGGGGGAAGTGGCCAGCCGAATGGCGGTGTTGCGACGAGGACGCCGGCGAGCCTCGATCCGGTGCGTGCGGCGGCGACCCGCGCGCGTCCTTCGGTCACCTCGAAGAGGTTCCGCATGCTCGCGAGGTTGCAGCGAAGCCGACGCTCTGGGGAGCTCGACTCGCCGATCGCGGCACGGTTGAGCGGGTTGTCGCGAAAGGCGCGCGCAAGGAGCTCCGCCGCCCGCGGAGACTCCCCGCGCCCGAGCGCGCCGACCTCGACGATCGGCCGATCAGGCGTCGGTGGCGGCCGCCGCAGCCCTCGCTGCAGCGTCCTTCACCGCCGCGGCCGCCGCACCGGCGTCGGCGGCCTTCGACTTCGCCGCACGGCCCGCCTTGCGAACCGCCTTGCTCACGGCGCCCTTCGGAGCGATCGCCTTCTCGAGCTGCGCGAGCAGACGCA
>CAJPFO010000326.1 GCA_905339255.1 Myxococcaceae bacterium | reverse complement strand
GATGTCGATCACCTTGTTGTACCGCTCACCGTCGGTGATCAAACCTTCCTGGTACTGCTGCTCGATCTGCTGCACCTGCTGCTGCGCCTGCTCGATGAAGCGCTCCTTGTCGCTCGGAATCTGCATGTCGTCGACACAGATCGAGATCCCTGCCGACGTCGCGTGCTGGTAGCCGAGCGTCCGCAGCCGGTCCGCCAGGATCACGGTCGCCTTGCTCCCGAGGCGACGGTACGCCTGGTCGATCAGCTCGCCGAGCGCCTTCTTGTCCATCACCTTGTTGATCACGTCGAAGGGGATCTCGTCCGGAACGATCTCGCGGAGCAGCACTCGCCCGGCAGTCGTCTCGACGAGCTGGCTCTCGCCGCCTCGCGCGAGGGACATGCGGACCTTGATCGCGGCCTGCAGATCGATCGCGCCGGCGTCGTACGCGACGCGCACCTCCTCCGGGCTCGCGAAGCGCCGCCCCTCTCCGCGCGCGCCGGGCCGCTCTCGCGTCATGTAGTACGAACCGAGGACGATGTCCTGCGTCGGCCCGATGATCGGTCGCCCGGTCGCCGGCGAGAGGATGTTGTTGGTGCTCATCATGAGCACGCGCGCTTCGATCTGCGCCTCGACCGAAAGCGGCACGTGCACCGCCATCTGGTCGCCGTCGAAATCCGCGTTGAACGCGGCGCAGACCAGCGGGTGGAGCTGGATCGCCTTTCCGTCGATCAGCGTCGGCTCGAAAGCCTGGATTCCGAGCCGGTGGAGCGTCGGCGCACGGTTGAGCATCACCGGATGCTCCTGGATCACCTCGGCAAGGATGTCCCAGACCTCGGGACGCTCCTTCTCGACCATCTTCTTCGCAGCCTTGATGGTCGTCACGTACCCCTGCTGCTCGAGCTTCGAGTAGATGAACGGCTTGAAGAGCTCGATCGCCATCCGTGAGGGCAGCCCGCACTGGTGCAGGCGCAGCTCGGGGCCGACGACGATCACCGAGCGGCCGGAGTAGTCGACCCGCTTGCCGAGCAGGTTCTGCCGGAAGCGTCCCGACTTGCCCTTCAGCATGTCGGAGAGCGACTTGAGCGGACGCTTGCTCGGACCCGTGATCACCCGGCCGCGGCGGCCATTGTCGAACAGCGCGTCGACGGCTTCCTGCAGCATCCGCTTCTCGTTGCGGATGATCACCTCGGGAGCGTTCAGCTCCTGGAGGCGCTTCAGCCTGTTGTTGCGGTTGATCACGCGGCGGTAGAGATCGTTCAGATCGCTCGTCGCAAAGCGGCCTCCGTCGAGCGGAACGAGCGGCCGGAGATCCGGCGGGAGCACCGGGATCACTTCGAGGATCATGTGTTCCGGTCGGTTCCCGGACTCACGGAACGCGTCGAGGACCTTGAGTCGCTTCGCGAGCTTCTTGCGCTTCGCCTCCGAAGTCGCCTCCTTCATCTCCTCGCGCAGCGTGACGCATTCCTTCTCGACGTCGATCTTCTTGAGCATCTCGCGGATCGCTTCGGCGCCGATCGCGTACTCGAAGCCGTCGCGACCGTACTGCTCCTTCGCCTCGGCGAGCCTCTCGTCGGGAAGGAGCTCCCCGAAGCGAAGCGGAGTCTCCTTCGGGTCGGTGACGATGTGGGCTTCGAAGTACAGGACCTTCTCGAGGTCACGCAGCGAGACCTCGAGGATGTTTCCGATCCGCGACGGAAGCGACTTCAGGAACCAGATGTGCGCGACGGGCGTCGCGAGCGTGATGTGACCCATCCGCTCGCGCCGCACCTTCGACTGGATCACCTCGACGCCACACTTCTCGCAGACCACGCCGCGGTGCTTCATGCGCTTGTACTTGCCGCAGTTGCACTCGTAGTCCTTGACCGGCCCGAAGATCTTCGCGCAGAAGAGCCCGTCGCGTTCCGGCTTGAAGGTCCTGTAGTTGATCGTCTCGGGCTTCTTGACCTCGCCGAACGACCACTCGCGGATCTTGTCGGGGGAGGCGATCGCGATCCGCATCGCGTTGAACGCGAGCGGATCCTTCGGCTTCTCGAAGAGGTTGTACAGGTCGCGCACGCGGCCCTCCCTTAGTCGGTCTTGTCTTCGATCAGCTCGACGTTGAGTCCGAGCGCCATGAGCTCCTTGACGAGCACGTTGAAGCTCTCGGGGAGTCCGGGCTCGAGCACGTTGTCGCCCTTGACGATCGACTCGTACATCCGGGTCCGTCCGAGGACGTCGTCCGACTTCACGGTCAGGAACTCCTGCAAGGCGAACGCCGCGCCGTAGGCTTCGAGCGCCCAGACCTCCATCTCGCCGAGACGCTGTCCACCGAACTGCGCCTTGCCGCCGAGCGGTTGCTGGGTGACGAGGCTGTAGGGACCGATGCTCCGCGCGTGGATCTTGTCGTCGGCGAGGTGATGGAGCTTCAGGACGTAGAGGATCCCGACGGTCACGTCTCCGTCGAACGCGTCTCCGCTCCGACCGTCGAAGAGCACCGTCTGGCCGCTCGTCGGAAGACCCGCGCGCACGAGCTCCGTCTGGATCTCACCCTCGCGCGCACCATCGAAGACCGGAGTCGCCATGTGAACCCCCTTGCGGAGATTCATCGCGAGATCGTGGATCGTCTCGGGAGAGGCCTTGTCGAGGACCCGGGCCACTCCAGGATCCTCGTAGACCTGCTTGAGACGTTCGCGGATCCGATCCGTCGAGCGCTCGTGCTCGAGGAGATCCCCGATCTGCTGGCCGAGGCCGTACGCGGCCCATCCGAGATGCGTCTCGAGGATCTGTCCGACGTTCATTCGCGACGGCACGCCGAGCGGGTTGAGCACCACGTCGACCGGCCGGCCGTCGGCCATGTACGGCATGTCCTCGACCGGAAGGATTCGCGAGATCACGCCCTTGTTTCCGTGGCGACCGGCCATCTTGTCGCCGACCGAGAGCTTGCGCTTGATCGCGACATAGACCTTCACCATCTTGAACACGCCCGGCGGAAGCTCGTCGCCCTTCTTGAGCCTCGCGATCTTCTCGTCGAAGACCGTCCGGATCACCGTCGCCTGCTCGTCGACGGCCGCGGCGATCCGGTCGACCTGCTCCTGCACCCGCGCCTCGGAGACCTGGATCTCCTTCCAGCGTCGCTGCGGGATCTCGGCGAGCTTCTCCGCCGCGATCGTATCCCCCGATTCGAGCCAGACGACCTTCTTGCGGTCGTCCGCCAGCCGGTTCGCCGCCCGCTTTCCGACGAGGAGCTCGCGAACCCGGTTCATCGCGCTGTCGCGGATGATCCGGATCTCGTCCTCCTGGTCCTTGCGGAGCCGCTCGATCTCGGCCTCCTCGATCGCTCGCGCGCGCTCGTCCTTCTCGACACCGCGACGCGAGAAGACCTGCGCACCGATCACGGTCCCCGACACGCCGGGCGGTACGCGGAGCGAGGTGTCGCGAACGTCGCCGGCCTTCTCGCCGAAGATCGCGCGAAGCAGCCGCTCTTCGGGAGAGAGCTGCGTCTCTCCCTTCGGCGTGATCTTGCCGACGAGGATGTCGTCGGGCTTGACCTCGGCCCCGATCCTCACGATTCCCGCTTCGTCTAGGTCCTTGAGCGCCTCTTCGCCGACGTTCGGGATGTCGCGGGTGATCTCCTCCTTGCCGAGCTTCGTGTCGCGGGCGACGCACTCGAACTCCTCGATGTGGATCGAGGTGAAGAGGTCGTCCTTCACGACCCGCTCGGAGATCAGGATCGAATCTTCGAAGTTGTATCCACCCCACGGCATGAAGGCGACCATCACGTTCGCACCGAGGGCGAGCTCCCCTCGCTCGGTCGCGGGACCGTCGGCGATCACCTGCCCGCGCTGCACCCGATCCCCGGGCTTGACGATCGGGCGCTGGTTGATGCACGTGTTCTGGTTCGATCGCTGGTACTTGATCAGGTTGATGATGTCGACGTTCGAACCCTTGCCGTCGTCCTCGTCCGGCTTGATCACGATCCGTCCTGCATCGACCGACTCGACCACGCCGTCTCGCTTGGCGACGACGGTCACGCCGGAGTCGCGCGCGACGACCGCCTCCATCCCGGTTCCGACGAGCGGGGCCTGCGTCCGCATGAGCGGCACGGCCTGCCGCTGCATGTTCGATCCCATGAGGGCCCGGTTCGCGTCGTCGTTCTCGAGGAAGGGGATCATCGACGCGGCCACCGAGACGAGCTGGTTCGGCGACACGTCCATCATCTGGACCTCGGACGCCGGAAGCATCACGAACTCGCCGGCCTTCCTCGCCGAGATCTGTTCGGCCGTGAGCCGCTTCTTCTCGTCGAGCGCGGCGTTCGCCTGGGCGATCCCGAGCCGCTCCTCCTCGAGGGCCGAGAGGTACTTCACCTCATCGGTCACGCGCCCATCGGCGACCACCCGGTACGGCGTTTCGATGAACCCGTAGTCGTTCACCCTCGCGAACGTCGACAGCGACGCGATGAGCCCGATGTTCGGGCCTTCGGGCGTCTCGATCGGACAGATCCTGCCGTAGTGCGTCGGGTGCACGTCGCGGACTTCGAAGCCGGCCCGCTCGCGGGTGAGGCCGCCGGGGCCGAGCGCCGAGAGGCGCCGCTTGTGCGTAACCGCCGAGAGCGGGTTCGTCTGATCCATGAACTGCGAGAGCTGGCTCGATCCGAAGAACTCCTTGATCACCGCCGAGACGGGCTTCGAGTTGATCAGGTCGTGCGGCATCAGCGTCTCGATCTCCTGGAGCGACATCCGCTCCTTGATCGCGCGCTCCATCCGCACGAGACCGATGCGGTACTGGTTCTCGAGGAGCTCACCGACGACGCGGACGCGCCGGTTTCCGAGGTGGTCGATGTCGTCGATCCGCTTGTCGGGATCGGCGCCGTTCTTGAGATCGACCAGATACTTGATCGCCGCGAGGATGTCCTCGGGGCGCAGCGTCGAGAGCTCCTTGAGCGGCACCTCCTGGCGCGACCCGTTCGCCCCGCCGATCACCTGCGTCGCTCGCTCCTCCGAGTCGAGGCCGAGCTTGTGGTTCATCTTGAGCCGGCCGACCCGCGATAGGTCGTAGCGCTCGGCGTTGAAGAAGAGGTTGTTGAAGAGGTTCGTCGCGGTATCGATCGTCGGCGGATCGCCGGGGCGGAGCCTGCGATAGATGTCGAGGATCGCCTCGTCCTGCGTAATCGTCTTGGCGTCGGCGATCAGCGTATCGCGAAGCGAAGTACCCGTGAGGATCGGATCGAGATAGAGCAGCGGAAACTCGAGGATCCCGCGGTTGCGGAGCTCCTCGAGGTGCTCCTCCTTGATCTCCTCGTTGCACTCGAGGAGCACCTCGCCGGTGCTCTCGTCGACGATGTCGACGGGCGCGACGCGCTTGACGGCGTCGTTGCGGATCACGTCCTCGAGGCCAACCTGCACCCACTCGAGGCCGGCCTCGACGATCCGCCGCACCGCCGCCTTGGTGAACTTCTTGTCCTTTCGGACGAGGACCGTCCCGGCCTCGTCCTTGACCTCACGCGTGCAGCGTTGCCCTTCGAGCAGCGACGGGACGACCTTCTTCAGGATCTTCTTGCCGTCGAGGCGGATCAGCTCCGGCTCGTAGAAGTACGTGAGCAGGAACTCCGGCGTGTAGCCGAGGGCCTTCAGGAGAACGGTCGCGTAGATCTTCCGACGACGATCGATCCGCGCGTAGATCAGATCCTTGTGGTCGAACTCGAGGTCGAGCCACGAGCCGCGATAGGGAATGATGCGGCACGAATAGAGCTTCTTTCCGGCGGCGCTGACCGTCGACGAAGTGGTCGTGTCGAAGAAGATTCCGGGCGAGCGATGCAGCTGTGAGACGATCACGCGCTCGGTGCCGTTCACGATGAAGGTGCCGTTGTCGGTCATGATCGGGATCTCCCCGAAGTAGACCTCCTGCTCCTTCACGTCCCGGATGCTCTGCGCCCCCTCCGAATCGTCCCACGCCACCAGGCGGATCGTCACCTTGAACGGCGCCGCGTAGGTCATCCCCCGCTGGAGACACTCCTGGACGTCGTACTTCGGCTCCTCGAGCGTGTAGCCGACGAACTCGAGCGAGGCCGTCTCGTTGAAATCCTTGATCGGGAAGACCGAGTTGAACACCGCCTGGAGCCCGGTGTTCTCGCGCTTCTCCGGCTCGACGTTCGTCTGCAAGAAGCGCTCGAAGGATTGCTTCTGGATCTCGATCAGGTTCGGGATCTCGAGGATCGACGGGATCTTCGAGAAGAACCGTCGGATCCGGGGAGCGTTTTCGGAGAAGGGGATTTCGGTCACGGGTTTCGGTCGCCCTCCGCGTGGAGTGTTGGCTCGGCGGGCCCGCGCACGCGCGCGGGCCCGCCTCCGCGAGCCCGTCGCTACTTGATATCGACCTGTCCGCCGGCCGCCTCGAGCTGCGCCTTGATCTTCGCGGCGTCGTCCTTCGACACGCCTTCCTTGACCGGCTTCGGCGCGCCCTCGACGAGGTCCTTGGCCTCCTTGAGACCGAGACCCGTGATCGCGCGGACCTCCTTGATGACCTGGATCTTCTTGTCGCCCGCCGTGACCAGGATCACGTCGAACTCGGTCTTCTCCTCGACCGGCGCTGCCGCGGCAGCCCCTGCCGCGCCGCCCACCGCCGCCACCGCCACCGGAGCGGCGGCCGACACGCCCCACTTCTCCTCGAGGAGCTTCGAGAGCTCGGCGGCCTCCATCACCGTGAGGCCCGAGAGCGTGTCTGCAATCGCGTTCAAATCGGCCATGACTTCAACCTTTCTTCGATTGCATGCGTCTTCGATCGCATGCCGCGGAGCGTGTCCGCCGTCTCCCCCGCTCGTGCGGGACTCCTCGTTGCCGCGGGACCTCTCCCGCTCGAAAACCGGTCCTGGGCTACGCGCCCGCCTCCTCGAGCTGCTTTCGCCGCGCCTCGACGAGCCTCGCGAGCTGGGCCCCCGGAGCCGCGAGGATCCTCGCGAGGTTCGCCGCGGGCGCCTGAAGCAGGCCGACGAGCCTTCCTCGCAGCTCGTCGAGCCCCGGAAGCGTCGCGAGGGTCGCAATCTCCGACTTCGCGAGCGGCCGCCCATCGAGCATCCCGCCGCGGATCTGGAAGACCTCGTTCTCCTTCGCGTAGTCGACGAGGATCTTGGCGAGCCGCACCGGATCCCCGTACGAGATCGCCACCGCGGTCGGACCCTTGAAGTGGTCGATCACGACCGCGACTTCGTTGCCCTCGGCAGCACGCCGCAAGAGCGAGTTCTTGGTGACGCGGTACTCGTACTGTCCGGGCCCTTCGGCGCGGAGCTGCCTGCGGAGCTTCTCGGACGCCTGCACGGAGAGGCCCCGGTACTCCGCGACCACGACGCTCGTGGCCCGCGCGAAGCGCTCGCGCAGCTCGGTGACCGTTGCTTCCTTCTGTTCGCGCGTCAGCATGGACGTCTCCCTACGCCGCCTGAGATGCGATCGACGACGGATCGACCCGGATCCCGGGGCCCATCGTCGTCGAAAGGGTGATCTTCTTCATGTAAGTGCCCTTGCTCGCGGCCGGCTTGGCGCGGAGCACCGCCTCGAGCAACGCGGCCGCGTTCGCCACGAGCGCGTCGGGCGAAAACGATCGCTTGCCGATCGAGACGTGGACGATCCCCGCCTTCTCGACGCGATACTCGACCTTTCCCGCCTTCGTCTCACGGACCGCCTGGCCGACGTTCACGGTCACGGTCCCGAGCTTCGGGTTCGGCATGAGCCCGCGCGGACCGAGCACCTTTCCGAGCCGACCGACGACGCCCATCATGTCGGGAGCCGCGATCACCCGCTCGAAGTCGAGCCAATTCTCGTCGGTAATCTTCTTCGCGAGGTCCTCGGCGCCCACGTAGTCGGCGCCGGCCTCGCGCGCCTCCTTCTCCTTGTCGCCCTTCGCGAAGACGAGCACCCGGAGGCTCTTCCCCGTCCCGTGCGGGAGCACGATCGAACCGCGAACCATCTGGTCCGCGTGCTTGGGATCGACACCGAGATTGATCGCGAGGTCCACGCTCTCGTCGAACTTCGTCGCGGACGTCGCCTTCAGCACGGCAACCGCCTCGGCGAGCGGATACACCCGCGACCGATCGACCTGCCCGAACGACGCCTTCATTCGCTTGCTCGCGGCCACGCCTCAGCCCTCCACCACGTCGAGGCCCATCGACCGCGCGGTACCCTCGATGCTCCGCATCGCCTGGTCGACCTCGTGTGCGTTCAGGTCCTTGAGCTTCAGCGTCGCGATCTCGCGGACCTGGCTCTTCGTCACCGTCCCGCACTTGTTGCGGTTCGGCTCTCCCGAACCCTTCTCGATCTTTGCGGCCTTCTTGAGCAGGACCGCCGCCGGAGGGGTCTTGAGCTCGAAAGTGAAGGTGCGGTCCGCGTAGACGGTGATCAGCGCCGGGATGATCAACCCCGCCTGGTCCTGCGTCCTCGCGTTGAACGCCTTGCAGAACTCCATGATGTTGACGCCGTGCTGGCCGAGCGCCGGGCCGACGGGCGGCGACGGATTGGCCGCCCCGGCGGGACATTGGAGCTTCACGATTGCAACGACCTTCTTCGCCATGGATTCCTCAGCCGAGTTCGCTCCGGATGCCGCCCGCTCGCCGGGCCGGTCGATCCGGTGCGCACGTTCGGCGGACTACGCCTTTTCCACCTGCATGAAATCGAGCTCGACCGGCGTGGCGCGTCCGAAGACCTGCACCATCACCCGGACCTTCTCCTTCTCGGGGCGAACCTCGTCGACGAAGCCCGAGAAATTCGCGAAGGGACCGCTGATCACGCGAACGTTCTCGCCTTCCTCGAAGCGGATCTTGGGCTTGGGCTTGACGGCACCGTCCTTGATCTGCTGCGTCATCCGGGCGACCTCCTCGTCGGAGATCGGAGTGGGTTGCGTTCCGCCGCCCACGAAGCCCGTGATCTTCGGCGTACCCCGGACGACGTGCCAGGTCTCGTCGTCGAGATCCATGTGGACGAGGATGTAGCCGGGGAAGAACTTGCGCTTGGAGGTGCGCTTCTCGCCCTTCACGACCTCGACGACGTTCTCCTCGGGAATCAGGATCTCGTCGAACTTCTCCTCCACGCCCATCGTGCGCGCACGCTCGAGCAAAGCCTGCTTGGCCTTCGCCTCGTGTCCCGAGTACGTGTGCACGATGTACCACTTCTTCGTCATTCGAAGCGCTCCCGTCCCTCACGGGACGATGAGACGGATCCCCATCGCCAGGACGTAGTCGAAGACCCCGAGCACGAACGTCATGAAGGCGAGGATCACCACGACCCCGATCGTTCCGCCCACGTACTCGCGCTGCGTCGGCCAGGTGACCTTCCGCATCTCCGAACGAACGTCGGAGAGGTATTGCCTCGACGTTCGCCACCACTGTGCCGGACTGCGTTCCAAGCTCGCTCCACCGATCGATTGGCAGGCGCGGAGGGACTCGAACCCCCAACCCCCGGATTTGGAGTCCGGTGCACTACCAGTTGTGCTACGCGCCTATTCCTTGTAGAGGCTCCTAGACCAGGATCTCGGAGACGACGCCGGCGCCGACGGTGCGGCCGCCTTCGCGGATCGCGAAGCGCAGCTCCTTGTCCATCGCGATCGGCGTGATCAGCTCCACCACCATCTCGACG
>CAJPFO010000325.1 GCA_905339255.1 Myxococcaceae bacterium | reverse complement strand
CGAAGCTCGATCGGTCCCGCGGCGGGGGCGATCTGCAACCGCTCGCGCTCGGCGGGCCGAAGCTCGTCGCGCACGCCGCGCAGGACGTCGCCCACGTCGAGGTGCTCCGGGCCCTCGCCGAGCGTGCCGCCCGCACCCCCCTGCATCCGCGAGAGGATCTCGCGGCAGCGCGCGACCTCTTCGAGGATGAGCCGTGCATCGCTCTCGGTTCGTGGATCGTCCCCGCTCGGTGCGAGCCGCTTCGCGAGATCTCCGGCCGCGAGCGCGATCGTTCCGAGCGGCGTTGCGAGCTCGTGCGCCGCGCCGGCTGCGAGCGTCGAGAGCGAGACGAGCTTCTCGGCCCGGGCGGCATCGCGTTCGAGCGCTCGGACCTGTGCTTCGCGACGCCGCAGTGCCACGGCGATCTGTGCGACGAAGACGCCGATGATCCCGGCGGCCGCTGCGGTTGCGATCCACATCCCGGCGAGGTGGAGCTCCATCGAGCCCGGTCCGTGCATCGCGTGACCGAGCGCGGCCGCACCGGGAAGGAAGAACAGCGCCGCGTAGCCTGCGGCGGCGAGCGCCGCGACCGCCGCGGCCGAGAACACGCCGAGGACCACCGCTGCGAGCGCCACGGGAACGAGATAGAGAACGCTGAAGGGATTGGCGGGCCCGCCGGCGAGGGCCAGGAGCGCGGTCAGGAGCACGACGTCGAGCGCGAGGACGATCGTCACGAGCGTGCTCTCCGGGAGCGCGAGCCGCGGGCGAAGCCGGTCGAGCGCGAGGTTGCTCGCGACGGTGAGCGTGGCCACCGCGAGAAGCCAGCCGACGGGGAGATCGAGCGCGAGCATCTCCCAGGCGATCAAGATCGCGGCGAACTGCCCCGCCGCCGAGACCCAGCGCAAGCGCACGATCCAGGGCAACCAGATCGCGGCGGGGGCGTCGCCGAGAGGCTCGCTTCGCTCGACATGGGTGGGGGAGAGCGACATCGGCAGAATAGGATAGGGCGCTCCGCCTCCGGGCGGCACCGCTGCGGCGATTGGTCGCAGGCGCGACCGGGAGCTGCGAGATTCACCTCCGCGCCGACGCCGCCCTCGCGGTTGGTCGTGAGTCGACCTGCAGACACACCCCCAATCTGCGGGTGATGTAATCGCGAGCCGATCATTCGAAGCCCAAGACTCCCCCCATGTGAATGGAAAACTCCGCCTTCGTCACGGCGACGACGAGAATTCTCGAACTCGACAGCATTTCTGCTTCTCGATTAACACAGCCGTGTGTTATTCCCCTGGCATTGGGAAGGGGCTGCCTCTCGCCGAGGGGCAGGGCCAGCCCCCTCCATTCAGGGGGCAATCCATGAAGCTCCGGTTCCGTGCGATTCCTGCGAAGAATCTGGCCCGTTCTGCTCTGCAGTCGATGCGCTCGCTCGTCGCCCTCGCATCGATGTCGGCCGTACTGCTCATTGCGGGCGGAGCGACTGCGGTCCCCATCTACGACTACTTCGGTCCGCTCAGCGAAGCGACGTTCGGCGGAACCGGGATTCCGAACGACGAGGTGGCGGTGGCCTCGCAATTCGTCGATGGCGACGTCGAGATCACCGTTGCACTGAGCGCGACGCAGCGATTCTCGAATCCTGCGCTCACCAACGACGGCGCGGGCACCTACTTCGCGCTTCCCGGCAGCAACACCGGGGGGGCTGGAGAGAGTCCGACGCTCGGAGCGCTCTGGAACGCGAACTTCTTCTTGCGCGTCGAGGGAACGAACGGCGCGACTCCGAAGCTCGCCGACTACGAGATCCGCCTCTACTACGACTTCGATCCGGGAGTCGATACGGCGATCGCTTCACTCGGCGTCGTGAACGTGACGGCGGGGATCCTCGCCTCGCCCACTCCCGGACTCACGCTTCTCGAGGGGTCGGAGAACATGCTCTTCGGCTATCTCGCGGTGGACGTCCCGCCCTTCCTCGACGCGCCTTCCGGAAGCTTCGATCCGGATGCGCTCGGCGAGTACAACTTCGCGATCACCGTGAGCCGACCGGCGGGAGGCTTCGGGATCGAGACCGTCGCCATGGACGTGAAGGTCGTCCCGGAGCCCGGAAGCTTCGCGCTCCTCGCGCTCGGCGTGATGGGCCTCGCAAGGCTTCGCCGGACGAGCGCGGCACTCGAGGGCTAGCGAGACGTTCGGCCCAGCCGGGTTCCGTGCCTCCGCCAGGGGGCACGGAACCGGCGGCACTCCTACCCGAGCACTTCGCGCAGGATGCCGACCAGCTCGTCGATCTGCTCGGGTTCGTAGACGAAGGCGGGCGCGACGAGGAGCGCGTCGCCCGTCGCCTTCAAATGCAGACCGGCATCGAAGAGGCGCTTCTGGGCCTCGTGGCCGGCGAGCCCCGGCGCTCCGTCGCGCGTCCGGAGCTCGACGGCGGCGAAGAGCCCGTAGCAGCGGACGTCGGCCACGCAGCCGAGGCCGGCGAGCTCGAACACGCGCTCGTCGAGCCTCGCGCCGAGCGCGCACGCCCGCTCGAAGCTCGCCTCGCGATCGAAGATCGCGAGCGTCGCGAGCCCGGCCGCGCACGCCGCCGGATGCGCGCTGTAGGTGTATCCGTGGAAGAACTCGGGGGCGTGTTGCGGGCCCTGATCGATGATCGTGTCGTGGATCTCGCGTCGGACGGCGACGGCACCCATCGGTTGCATG
>CAJPFO010000324.1 GCA_905339255.1 Myxococcaceae bacterium | reverse complement strand
GCGCCTCGCACGAACGCTCTTTCCGCTCGGTGAGCTTTCGAAGGACGAGGTCCGCGAGCGCGCGCGAGGGCTCGGTCTCGCGACGGCCGAAAAGGCCGAGAGCCAGGAGATCTGCTTCGTTCCCGACGCCGATTATGCGCGCGTCGTCGAGGCGATCCGCCCGGACGCGGTGCCGGGCGAGGGCGACATCGTCGACACCTGCGGGCGCGTGCTCGGCCGCCACCCGGGCATCCATCACTTCACCGTCGGGCAGCGCCGTGGGATCGGGATCGCGGCGCGGGAGCCTCTTTTCGTCCAGGCGCTCGATCCCTCGACGAACCGGGTGATCGTTGCGGGCGAGGAGGCGCTCCGCTCGAGCGAGGCGAGGGTCGAAGCCGTGTCGTGGGTGGCGGGAAGCGCACCCGATGCGCCCGTCGAGGCGACGGTCCGGGTCCGTTACCGGCACGCCGGCGCCAAGGCGCTCGTCGAGCCGTCGCGCGACGGCCGTGCGTTCGTCCGCTTCGCCGAGCCGGTTCGCGCCATCTCGCCGGGACAGGCCGCGGTCTTCTACAGAGGCGACGAGGTGCTCGGCGGCGGATGGCTCGCGCGAGGCGCAACGTGACGGACCCGGACGCCGAGCGGAGCGCGCTCGAGACGGCGCTCGGACATCGTTTCTCGAGGGGCGAGCTGCTCGAGACGGCGCTCCGTCACCCATCCTATTCGTACGAGGTCGACGGGACCCGCGGCAACGAGAGACTCGAGTTCCTGGGCGACGCCGTCCTCGGTCTCGCCGTGGCGGAGCTTCTCTACGCGGCGCATCCCGACTGGTCGGAGGGCGATCTCACGCGAGCGCGGGCGAGCCTCGTCAACACGCGCAATCTCGCGTCGCTGGCCCGGAAACTCTCGCTCGGCGAGTACGTCCGGCTCGGGCGGACCGAGCAGCGGACGGGCGGAGGCTCGAAGGAGAGGATCCTCGCCGACCTGCTCGAGGCGATCGTCGGCGCGATCCACCTCGACGGTGGCGCCGACGCGGCGCGAGCGTTCGTCGAGCGCGCCTTCCGTGAGGCCGTGGCGGGAGCGCGGCCACCGGTCCGGGATCCGAAGACGCGTCTCCAGGAATGGACACACGCTCGGCTCCAGCGCACTCCGTCGTACCGGACGCTCGAGGACAGCGGAATCGACGAGGATCCCGAGCGCTTCCGCGTCGAGGTCTGCGTCGACGACGAGCCGTGGGCCACGGGCGTGGGGCGCACGAAACGTCTGGCGGAGCAGGCGGCGGCCGAGGCGGCGTTCGTCCGGAAGCGGGAAGACGCGTGACGACGGGGATTCACCGCGCCGGTGTGGTCGCGCTCGTCGGGCTTCCGAACGCAGGGAAGTCGTCGCTCCTCAACCGACTCCTTGGCGAGCGGCTCGCGATCGTCACGGCGCGCCCGCAGACGACGCGAGGCCGTCTGCTCGGCATCCGGAGTTTTCCGGACGCGCAGATCCTCTTCGCCGACACTCCGGGGCTCCACGAGGGATCGAGCGCGCTCCATCGAGCGATGCACGATGCGACGCGCGAAGCCATCGAGGATTGCGACGTCGGCGTACTCGTCGTCGATCCCGCACGAGGGGTGGCTCGCGTGCTCGTCGAGGCGCGCGCGCGCCTCGCGACGAGAGGCGTACCGGCGCTCCTCGTGGCGACGAAGTCCGATCTCGCGGCCGCCTCCTCGATGCCAGCGATCGAGCCCGAGGCCGATGCCGCGTTCCGCGTGTCGGCGCGAACCGGAGAGGGAATCGAGGCGCTGCTCCGCGAGATCCGGGAAAGGCTTCCCGAGGCGCCCGCCTTCTACCCCGAGGACGATCTCACCGACCGGCCGTTGCGCTTTCTCGCTGCCGAACGCATCCGCGAAGCGGCCTTCGAAGCGCTCGACGAGGAGGTGCCGTACGCGACGGCGGCCGAGGTCGTCCGCTTCGACGAGAGCCGCCCCGACCTCGTCTGGATCGACGCGAACCTGATCGTCGAGCGCGAGTCGCACAAGCGCATCGCCGTCGGGGCGGGCGGAGCGATGATCAAACGCATCGGCACCCGGGCGCGGCTCGAGATCGAGCGCCTCGTGGGCCGCCGGGTGCATCTCGCCCTCCACGTCCGGGTCGAACCCGGCTGGACCCGCCGCCGGCAGCGGGTCGAGGAGCTCGGCTACCGCTAAGCCCCGGCCCGAAGAGGGAAATTGACGCGACTCCGGCGTCTCGTGTAGCCTCGCCCGTCTGCGACCCGAAGCGGCGAGAGGCCGCGCCCCGAAGCCAAGCGCCCGCCGCCGGGCCAGTGAACCGCAGGAGAAGACCCCATGACCGAGACCGAGGTGGTGATCGCCAGCGCCGCGAGAACGCCGATCGGCGCCTTCCAGGGTGCACTCGCGCCCCTTTCCGCACCCGACCTCGGCGCGGTCGCGATCCGCGAAGCCGTCAAGCGAGCCGCCATCCCCGCAGAGAAGGTCGAGCGGGTGATCTTCGGGTGCGTGCTCTCGGGCGGAATCGGCCAGGCGCCGGCGCGCCAGGCGACGATCAAGGCGGGTCTCCCGGTCTCCGCAGGAGCCGTCACGATCAACAAGGTCTGCGGGTCGGGCCTGCAGGCGGTCATGTTCGCGCGACGCGAGATCCTCGTGGGCGATGCCGAGGTGATCGTCGCGGGGGGCATGGAGTCGATGTCGAACGCTCCGTACCTCCTCCCCGGCGCCCGCAACGGCTACCGGATGGGCAACGGCAACCTCGTCGACTCGATGATCCACGACGGCCTCTGGGATCCCTACGACAACGTCCACATGGGCCACTGCGGAGATCTCGTCGCGCAGAAGTACGGCTTCACCCGCGAGGACCAGGACGCCTTCGCGAAGCGGAGCTTCGAGCGCGCGATTGCCGCGCAGAAGGCCGGCAAGTTCAAGGCCGAGATCGTCCCGGTCTCGGTGCCGTCGCGAAAGGGCGATCCCGTCGTCGTCGAGGACGACGAGGGGCCGGGGAAGGCGCAGCTCGACAAGATCTCGAAACTGAAGCCGGCCTTCTCGAAGGAGGGGACCGTCACCGCCGCGAACGCATCGAGCATCAACGATGGCGCAGCGGCGCTCGTGATCACCTCGGCGGCGGTGGCGAAGCGAAACGGGATGCCGATCCTCGCAAAGATCATCGTCGACTCGTCTGCGGCGGTCGAACCGAAGTGGTTCACGATCGCTCCGGTCGAAGCGCTCCGGAAGCTCTACACGAAGAGCGGGACGCGCCCGAGCGACTGGGATCTCTACGAGATCAACGAAGCGTTCTCGGGAGTCACGATGGCGGCGATGAAGGATCACGGAATCGACGCCGATCGAGTGAACGTCCACGGCGGTGCCGTCTCTCTCGGGCATCCGATCGGTTGCTCGGGAGCGCGCGTCCTCGTGACCCTCCTGCATGCTCTCAAGGACCGCGGACAGCGCCGCGGCATCGCGACGCTGTGCATCGGCGGCGGCGAGGCCGTGGCCGTCGGCGTCGAGGTGGCGTAAGTGGCGCAGCGGCACACGATCGGGATCGTCGGAACGGGGACGATGGGCCAGGGGCTCGCGCAGACCGCGGCGCAGTCGGGCTACGCGGTGGTCTTCCAGAACCGCCGACAGGAGTCGGTCGACCGCGGTCTCGAGGCGATCCGGAAGAACCTGGAGCGCCTCGTCTCCAAGCAGAAGCTCACCGAGACCGAGATGAGCGACACGCTCGAGCGCATCCGCGGCGTCGTTCCGATCGAGGAGCTCAAGGGCTGCGAGCGGGTGATCGAATGCGCCCCCGAGGACCTCGAGCTCAAGCGGGATCTCCTCCAGAAGATCGACGCCATCGTGAGCGACGAGGCGATCATCGCGACCAACACCTCGAGCCTCTCGATCACGAAGCTCGCTTCGTATCTCCGTCGCCCCGCGCACTTCGTCGGACTGCACTTCTTCAACCCCGTGCCGCTCATGAAGCTGGTCGAGGTGGTTCGGGGGATGCGGACCAGCGATTCGACGGTGGCGGCCGTGCGAGGCCTCGCGGAGAGCTTCGGCAAGGTCCCGATCGACGTGAAGGATTCGCCCGGCTTCGTCGTGAACCGCGTGCTCTTCCCGATGATCAACGAGGCCGCGTTCACGCTCCAGCAGGGAGTCGCCTCGCCCGAGGCGATCGACGAGTGCATGAAGCTCGGCTGCAACCATCCGCTCGGGCCGCTCGCGCTCGCCGATCTGGTTGGCCTCGACGTGGTGTTCGCGATCCTGGAGAGCCTCTACCGCGAGTACGGTGAGCCGCGATACGCGCCGTGTCTCGAGATCAAGAAGCGGGTCGAGGCCGGCTGGCTCGGACGCAAGAGCGGTCGCGGGTTCTACAACTACGAGGCGTAGCCGACGTGACGGCGGGGGCAGCGCCGGGGGTCCGGCTCTACGAGGTCGGCCCGAGGGACGGCCTCCAGAACGAACCGGGCGTGTTGCCGACGGAGGCGAAGATCGCCTTGATCGGCCGCCTCGCCGCGGCGGGTCTGCGTGAGATCGAGGTCACGTCCTTCGTCTCGCCGCGCTGGATCCCGGCACTCGCCGATGCCGAGGCGGTCGCGAAGGGAATCGAGCGGCGGGAAGGCATCCGCTTCGGAGCGCTCGTGCCGAACCTCGAGGGCTGGGCGCGATTTCTCGGAGCCGAGCTCGACGTGGCTGCGGTCTTCGTTTCGGCGAGCGAGACGCACAACCGGCGCAACGTGAACTGCAGCGTCGCCGAGTCGCTCGCGCGTTTCGAGCCCGTGATCGAGGCGGCACGCACGGCGGGAAAGTCCGTTCGGGCGTACGTCTCGACGGTCTGTGGTTGTCCGTACGAGGGGCCCGTCGCGGTGGCAGCCGTGGTGCGGCTCGCACGCGCGCTCGCCGCGCTCGGCGCCGACGAGATCTCGCTCGGCGACACGATCGGTGTGGGTTACCCGCGGCAGGTGCGCGAGCTCGTCTCGGCCGTCGGCGAGGCGTTGCCTCTGTCTCGCGTCGCGCTCCATGCGCACGACACCTTCGGCCGCGCCGTAGCGAACGTCGAAGCGGCCTTCGAGGCCGGAGTTCGAAGCTTCGACGCCTCGGTCGGAGGCCTCGGCGGATGCCCCTACGCGCCGGGAGCCTCGGGAAACCTCGCGACCGAGGACGTCGTGGATCTCTTCGAGCGCTCCGGCATCGCGACGGGCATCGACCTCGACCTGCTCGTCGACGTGGGGATCTGGCTCGAGGACGAAGTTCTCGGGCGGCGACTTCCGGGGCGGGTGCTCCGTGCGAAGCGCGGCGAGCGCGAACGCGAGAACCGAAAGGGGCGGACGTGAAGACCGGAAAGGAAGTACGCGAGGCGCTCGAGCGCGTTCGGGCCGGGGGCGCGCCGCGTTACCACGAGCAGGCGCGTGCGGCCGGAAAGCTCTTCTGTCGGGAACGGCTCGGGCTCCTCCTCGATCCGGGGTCGTTCGTCGAGGACGGCGCCCTCGCGAACTCGCTCGCTCCCGATCTCCCGGCCGACGGTGTCGTGACGGGGACGGGGCGTGTCGAGGGGCGAACCGTCTGCGTGATGGCGAACGATTCGACGGTCAAGGCCGGTTCGTGGGGCGCTCGCACCGTCGAGAAGATCCTCCGCGTGCAGGAACGCGCCGAACGCCTGCGCGTCCCTCTTTTCTATCTCGTCGATTCGGCGGGTGCGCGGATCACCGATCAAGTGCAGATGTTTCCCGGTCGCCGCGGCGCGGGCCGGATCTTCCACAACCAGGTCCGGATGTCCGGGATGGTCCCGCAGATCTGTCTGCTCTTCGGACCGTCGGCAGCGGGCGGGGCGTACATTCCCGCGTTCTGCGATGTGGTCTTCATGGTCGAGGGCAACGCGAGCATGTACCTCGGGTCACCGCGGATGGCCGAGATGGTGATCGGGCAGAAGGTGACGCTCGAGGAGATGGGCGGCGCGCGCATGCACTGCTCCGTGTCGGGCTGTGGAGATCTGCTCGCGAAGACCGAAACGGAGGCGCTCGAGGCGGCGCGTCGCTACCTCTCGTACCTCCCGCAGCACTCCGACGCGCCGGTCTCGACCGTCGCGCCTCGGGAGCCGTCGAAGTCCGCCGACGACCTCGAAGCCTTGATCCCGGCGGGCGAGAACAAGCCCTTCGACATTCGCGAGGTGATCGACCGCGTCGTAGACGAGGGCTCGTTCTTCGAGCTCAAGGCGCTCTTCGCCGGCGAGATCCTGACGGGCTTCGCCCGGATCGATGGGCGGACGGTCGGCGTCATTGCGAACCAGTCGAAGGTCAAGGGCGGCGTTCTCTTCGTCGACTCGGCCGACAAGGCGGCGCGTTTTCTCTGGCTCTGCGACGCCTTCGGGATTCCGCTCTTGTTCCTCGCCGATGTTCCGGGCTTCATGATCGGCAAGCAGGTCGAGCGGCAGGGGATCATCCGCGCGGGGGCGAAGATGATCATGGCGATGTCCGAAGCGAGCGTTCCGAAGCTCTCGGTGATCGTCCGCAAGGCGTACGGCGCGGGCCTCTATGCGATGTGCGGGCCGGGCTTCGAACCGGATGCGTGCATTGCGCTCCCTTCTGCGATGATCGCGGTCATGGGGCCCGAGGCTGCGGTCAATGCCGTGTACTACAACCAGATCCAGGCGCTCCCGGAGTCGGAGCGCGAGGCGACGGTGGCGAGGCTCCGGGGCGAGTACGCGGCGGAGGTCGACATCGGCAAGCTCGCGAGCGAGCTGGTGATCGATGCCGTGATCCCCCCCGAGCGCCTGCGCGACGAGGTGGCCGCGAGGCTCCTTGCGGCGAGCGGCCGACGCGATCTGCCGCCTCGCAAGCGACGGAGCGTCGTCCCGGTGTAGCATCGGACGCGGACCTCCCGGTCCGCGGGTCCCGGAGGACGAGTCGATGACCGGCGCTCCCGCTCCCGTGACGTCGCTCCACCGGCCGCCGTCGCGCGTGCGGATCGTGACGGCCGCTTCGCTGTTCGACGGGCACGATGCGTCGATCAACGTGATCCGCCGCGTGCTCCAGTCGCTCGGCGCCGAGATCATCCACCTCGGGCACGACCGCTCGGTCGACGAGATCGTCGAGGCGGCGGTGCAAGAAGACGCCCACGCCGTCGCGATCTCGTCGTACCAGGGAGGCCACGTCGAGTTCTTCGGCTATCTGGTCGAGCGGCTCCGCGCGCTCGGTGCCGAGCACGTTCGCGTCTTCGGTGGGGGAGGGGGCGTGATCGTTCCCGACGAGATCGCGCTCCTTCATTCGCGAGGCGTGACCCGGATCTTCAGCCCCGAGGACGGAAGACGGCTCGGTCTCGAGGGCATGGGGCGCGCGATCGTCGAAGCCTGCTCGCGGCGTACGATCGAGCGGCCGGGAGACGAGATCGAGCGCCTGTCCCCGGCGGATCCGGTCGCGGTGGCGAGGCTCATCAGTTGGCTCGAAGAGGAGGGCGCTTCGCCGGGAGCGGCGCTCGAGCGTCTTCGCGCCGCGCTCGCCGAGCGACGCCGGCGACCTCTCGCACCGGTGGTCGGATTCACCGGCACCGGGGGCGCGGGCAAGTCGAGCGTCGTCGACGAGATCGTCCGGCGGATCCGCGCCGCTCGGCCGCGGAGCACGCTCGGGATCCTGCTCGTCGATCCGACCCGGCGCCGATCGGGAGGAGCGCTCCTCGGCGACCGCATCCGGATGAACTCGATCCACGGGGAAGGCGTATTCGTCCGCTCGCTCGCCACGCGGCAGGCGCACCTGGCGCTCTCGGCGGCCGTTCGCGATGCGGTGGCGGTGCTGCAGGCGGCGGGTTTCGATCGGATCCTCGTCGAGACCGCGGGGATCGGGCAGAGCGATTCGGAGATCGCCGATCTCGCAGACGTCTCGGTCTACGTGATGACGCCCGAGTACGGAGCCCCATCGCAGCTCGAGAAGATCGACATGCTCGAGCTCGCAGATCTCGTCGCGCTCAACAAGAGCGATCGACCGGGAGCCGAGGACGCCTTGCGCGACGTCCGCAAGCAGTGGCGTAGAAACCACGGAGCGGCCGCGCTCGACGACTCGCAGATCCCGGTCTTCGCGACCGTGGCGAGCCGCTTCTGCGATCCGGGGATCGACGCGCTGCACGAGGCGCTCGAGGCCAGGCTCGCGGGCCACGAACTTCCGGCGGCGCCGACGGTTCCCGGGCCGACGAAGCCTCTCGTCCCTGCGGCGCGGCGCCGCTACCTCGCCGAGATCGCCGAGGCGGTCCGCGGGCAGCGCGACGAGACCGAGCGGCTCGCCGCAAAGGCGAGCGAGGCCTTTGCGCTCCAGAGCGTGCTGCGCAGCCTCGGCGACGAGCCTCCCGCCGGCCTCGAGCCGTACGCTTCTCGCGAGCGCTCGCAGGATCCTGCGGTGGCCGCGCTCCGTTCGCGCTACGACGCGGCGCTCGCGGTGCTCCCGCAGGCGGATCGTGGCGCGCTCGCGGACTTCGACTCGCTCCGGTCCCGCTACGAGGCCGAGAGCCAATCGTACGTGGTGCGCGATCGCGAGATCCGGGTGTCGAACTACGTCGAGACCCTCTCGCAACTGCGGATTCCGAAGGTGGCCGTGCCGGCTCTACGAGAATGGGGAGAGCGGCTCCGGTTCCTGCGTCGCGAGAACGTTCCCGGGGAGTTTCCCTTCACGGCCGGAGTCTTTCCGTTCCGGCGCGAGGGGGAGGATCCGACGCGGATGTTCGCAGGGGAGGGCACCCCCGAACGCACCAACCGCCGCTTCCACATGCTCGCAGCGGGCCATGGTGCCGCGCGGCTCTCGACGGCCTTCGACAGCGTCACGCTCTACGGTCGCGACCCGGGCGAGCGGCCCGACGTCTACGGAAAGGTCGGCAACTCCGGCGTCTCGGTCTGTTGCCTCGACGACGCGAAGAAGCTCTATTCGGGTTTCGACCTCTGTGCTCCGACCACGTCGGTCTCGATGACCATCAACGGCCCGGCACCGATGGTGCTCGCGTTCTTCTTGAACGCGGCGATCGACCAGCAAGTCGAGCGCCATCTTCGCGAGACGGGTGGTTTCGCCGAGATCGAGCGACGCTTCGACGCCCGGCAGCGACCGCGCTACCGAGGGGAACTCCCGCCGGGACACGACGGGCTCGGCCTCGGGCTCCTCGGACTCCCCGGAGATCTCGCGGTCGACGCCGAGACGTACGCGAGGATCCGCGCGAGCGTTCTCGGCCGTGTGCGAGGCACCGTCCAGGCGGACATCCTGAAGGAGGATCAGGCGCAGAACACCTGCATCTTCTCGACCGAGTTCGGCTTGCGCATGATGGGGGACATCCAGGAGTATTTCGTCGCGAACGGCGTCCGGAACTTCTACTCGGTGTCGATCTCCGGCTATCACATCGCCGAGGCCGGAGCGAATCCGATCACGCAGCTCGCCTTCACGCTCGCGAACGCCTTCACGTACTGCGAGGCCTGGCTCGCGCGCGGAATGGCGATCGACGATTTCGCGCCGAACTTCTCGTTCTTCTTCTCGAATGGGCTCGATGCCGAGTTCACGGTGATCGGTCGCGTTGCGCGGCGGCTCTGGGCGATCGCGATGCGCGAACGTTACGGAGCCGCGGAGCGGAGCCAGAAGCTCAAGTACCACGTGCAGACTTCGGGCCGGTCGCTCCACGCGCAGGAGATGGCGTTCAACGACATCCGGACCACGCTCCAGGCGCTCACGGCGCTCCAGGATTCGTGCAACAGCCTCCACACCAACGCCTACGACGAGGCCGTGACGA
The DNA here is from genome assembly GCA_905339255.1 of Myxococcaceae bacterium. Lineage (GTDB taxonomy): Bacteria > Myxococcota_A > UBA9160 > UBA9160 > UBA9160 > MYXO. The sequence continues at coordinate 7,687 of CAJPFO010000324.1, read as the reverse complement.
CGCCGACCGAGGAGTCGGTCCGGCGCGCCGTCGCGATCCAGCTCGTGATCCAGCGCGAGCTGGGAGTCCAGAAGATCGAAAACGTGCTGCAGGGGTCGCATGCGATCGAGCGGCTCTCGGACCTCGTCGAAGAAGCCGTCCTCCGGGAGTTCGAGCGCCTTTCCGAGCGCGGCGGCGTACTCGGGGCGATGGAGACGCTCTACCAGCGCGGCAAGATCCAGGACGAGAGCCTCCAGTACGAGACGCTCAAGCACTCGGGAGCGCTTCCGGTGGTGGGGGTCAACACGTTCCTGAACCCGGCGGGCGAGGCGGCATCGCTCGTCCCCGCAGTGCTCATGCGCTCGACCGACGACGAGAAGCGCGCACAGCTCGCGACGATCGCCGAGCTGCATGCCCGCTTTGCCGACCGCGCGCCGGCCGCGCTCGCGCGCCTCCAGCAGGTGGCGCGATCGGGCGGGAACGTCTTCAGCGAGCTCATGGAGACGGTCAAGGTGGCGAGCCTCGGCCAGATCACCGATGCGCTCTTCGAGGTGGGCGGACAGTACCGGCGGTCGATGTAGCGGGATGGCGCTAACCTCGAGAGCCGCTTCGGCACAGGAGTGCGATCGATGACGAAGGATTCGCGAGCCGCGGCCGATCTCGAGGCCTGGCAAAGAGCTGCAGCGCGCGAGCTCGGCGGCAAGGGCCCCGACACGCTCGCCTGGCACACGGCCGAGGGGATCGTCGTGAAGCCGCTCTACACGGCTGCCGACCTCGAGGGTCTCGAGGATGCCGACACGCTGCCGGGGCTCTTTCCGTACCTGCGTGGACCCCGCGCGACCATGTACGCCAACCGGCCGTGGACGATCCGCCAGTACGCGGGGTACTCGACCGCCGAGGAATCGAACGCCTTCTACCGTCGCAACCTCGCCGCGGGGCAGATGGGGCTCTCGGTCGCCTTCGACCTCGCGACGCATCGTGGCTACGACTCGGACCACCCGCGGGTCGAGGGCGACGTCGGCAAGGCCGGCGTGGCGATCGATTCCGTCGAGGACATGAAGATCCTCTTCGACGGGATTCCGCTCGATCAGATGTCGGTATCGATGACGATGAACGGCGCCGTCCTTCCGGTTCTCGCGTGCTTCATCGTCGCGGGCGAGGAGCAGGGAGTCCCTCGCGAGAAACTGACCGGGACCATCCAGAACGACATCCTGAAGGAGTTCATGGTCCGCAACACCTACATCTATCCGCCCGCGCCGAGCATGCGGATCGTCGCCGACATCATCGAGTTCACGGCGAAGCAGATGCCGAAGTTCAACTCGATCTCGATCAGCGGCTACCACATGCAGGAGGCCGGAGCGAATGCCGTGATCGAGCTCGGCTTCACGCTCGCCGACGGGCTCGAATACGTCCGGGCCGCGCTGTCGAAGGGACTCGACGTCGACGATTTTGCCGGAAGGCTCTCGTTTTTCTGGGCGATCGGCATGAACTTCTACATGGAGATCGCCAAGATGCGCGCCGCGAGACGGCTCTGGGCCGAGCTCATGCGGCAGTTTGCGCCGAAGAAGGCGTCGTCGTCGATGCTGCGAACGCATTGCCAGACGTCGGGGTGGAGCCTGACCGAGCAGGATCCGATGAACAACGTGATCCGGACGACGGTCGAGGCGATGGCCGCCGTCTTCGGCGGGACGCAGTCGCTCCATACCAACGCCTACGACGAGGCCGTCGGGCTTCCGACGGACCATACGGCGCGGATCGCACGGAACACGCAGTTGATCCTCCAGGAGGAAAGCGGGATTCCGCAGGTGATCGATCCGTGGGGCGGCTCGTATTTCATGGAGTCGCTCACGGCGTCGATCGCTGCCGAAGCCCGCAAGCTCATCGACGAGGTCGAAGCGATGGGGGGCATGACGAAGGCGATCGAGGCCGGCATGCCGAAGCTCCGGATCGAGGAGTGCGCGACGCGGAGGCAGGCCCGGATCGATCGAGGCGACGACGTGATCGTCGGCGTCAACAAGTATCGGCTGGAGCGCGAAGAGCCGATCGACGTCCTCGAGATCGACAACACGGCGGTTCGCGAGGCGCAGATCGCGAGACTGCGAAAGATCCGGGCGACGCGCGACGGCACGAAGCTCGAGGCGGCGCTCGCGAGGCTCACCGAGCTCGCGAAAAGCGGCGCCGGGAACCTCCTCGAGGCCGCGATCGACGCCGCGCGGGCACGGGCGACGGTGGGAGAGATCTCGGAGGCGCTGGAGAAGGTCTACACGCGCCATCGGGCGGAGATCCGGACCGTGTCGGGGGTCTACCGGAGCGTGTACCAGGGCGACGAGCACTTCGAGAGGGTCCGGCGCGACGTCGAGGCGTTCGCCGCCGAGGAGGGGCGCCGGCCGCGAATCCTCGTCGTCAAGCTCGGCCAGGACGGGCACGACCGCGGGATGAAGGTGATCGCAACGGCGTTCGCCGACCTCGGCTTCGACGTCGACGTCGGCCCGCTGTTCCAGACTCCGGCGGAGGCGGCGAGGCAGGCGATCGAGAACGACGTCCACGTGGTCGGCGTGTCGAGCCAGGCTGCCGGACACAGGACCCTGGTTCCGCAGCTCCTCGACGAGCTCGGGCGCCAGGGCGCGAGCGAGATCGTCGTCGTTTGCGGGGGAGTCATCCCGCCGAAGGATTACGAATTCCTTCGCGGTCGCGGAGTCGCCGCCGTCTTCGGGCCCGGAACGCCGGTTCCCGAGGCGGCGACGGAGGTGCTGGCGGCCGTGCGCGCGAAGCGGGGATGACGACCGCCGCGTCGCGCGAGTCGCTCGTGGCCGGGGTGCGCGCCGGGGATCGGCGCTCCGTGGCGAAGACGATCACGCTGCTCGAGAGCGCGCGAGCCGATCGCGCGGCGCTCGGGCAGGCGGTGCTCGAAGACCTCGTCGCGTCGGCGGGGAGCGCGGTTCGTGTCGGGATCACGGGGAGCCCCGGGGTCGGCAAGAGCAGCTTCATCGAAGCCCTCGGCCTGCACCTCGTCGAGACGCGCGGCGAGCGCGTGGCGGTGCTCGCGGTCGACCCGTCGAGCCCCGTCACGGGCGGAAGCATCCTCGGCGACAAGACTCGTATGGAGAGGCTCTCGCAAGCGGAGTCGGCGTTCATCCGGCCGTCGCCGTCGGGGGGCTCGCTCGGAGGCGTTGCGGCGCGAACGCGCGAGGCGATGCTCGTTTGCGAGGCGGCGGGCTTCTCGGTGGTGCTGATCGAAACCGTCGGGATCGGCCAGAGCGAGGTGAGCGTCGCGTCGATGGTCGACTTCTTCCTCGTGCTGCTCCAGCCGGGAGCCGGCGACGAGCTGCAGGGGATCAAGAAGGGCGTCCTCGAACTCGCCGACGGACTCGTGGTCCACAAGGCCGACGGTGAGCAGCGAGCCGCTGCGCTCCGGACGCGGAGCGAATACGCGCATGCGCTCGAGCTGCTCCGGCCGGCATCGCCGAGCTGGAAGGTTCCGGTGTTGGCCGCGAGCGCACGGACGGGGGACGGGATCTCCGGGGTGTGGGAGAGCGTCCGGGCGCATCGCGAAGCGCTCTCCGCGAGCGGCGAGCTCGACGGCCGCCGCCGCGAGCAGGCTCGGGCCTGGATGTGGAGCCTCGTCGACGAAGGTCTGCGTGCGGCCTTCCGGGCGCATCCGGCGGTCTCGGCGGCGATCCCGGCACTCGAGGCGGAGGTGGAGGCCCAGAAGTCGACCCCGGCGGCAGCGGCCCGGCGGCTTCTCGGCTCATTCCTCGAAATGTGACGGGCTTCACCGGGGGCGCCGTCCTGCCGATGGAGAGCTGGCGGCCGAGGGTCCGGCGCTGCCGGACCGCCCCGGGGAGCGAAGCATGGTCCAGATCCACATGGCGGCGCGGGAGATCACCGCGAAGCTGGTCTACTACGGCCCTGCGCTCTCCGGGAAAACCACGAACCTCCAGCAGCTCCACGCGCTCCTCGACCCCGGAGCACGCGGCAAGATGGTCACGCTCGACACCGCCGACGACAGGACGCTCTACTTCGACTTCCTGCCGATCCAGTTCGGCACCGACGGCGGCTTCGCGATCAAGCTCAAGCTCTTCACGGTCCCCGGCCAGGTGATGCACAAGTCGACCCGGAAGGTCGTGCTCGCCGGCGCCGATGCGGTGGCCTTCATCGCCGACTCGCAGCGCTCGTCGCAGAGCGCGAATGCCTACTCGTGGCGGGACATGGAGGCGAACCTGCGCTCGAACGGCATCGACTTCGAGAAGATCCCGAAGGTGGTCCAGTTCAACAAGCGCGATCTCCCGGACGTGAAGCCCCTCGAAGAGATCCGCGCAGCGTGGAAGGACGTTCCGACGTTCCCGGCCGTCGCCATCCGGGGCGAAGGGGTGATCGAGACCTTCCGGGAGCTGCTCCGACGCCTCCACCGGCATCTCGACGAGCGGCACGGCTTCGCCCACAACTTCGGCGTGTCCGAGGAGGAGTTTCTCGGCGCCGTCCTCTCGCCGCTGCGCTCGCGTTGACACGGGAGTCGACGCCGGTACCCTCCGCCTCTGCTCCATCTTCCAAGCGCCGGCCAGCGCCCGCCGGACGACCGACGGAACCGAGCGCTCGCGGCACGCCGCGGACCCTCCTTTCCGATCGGGGAGGGCCCCGACCGAGCATGTCCGTCGATCCCCGATCCCGAACCCGGCGCAGCCCCGTCGCCGACGCCTCGGACGTACTCGTCCCGATCGACGTGGCGCTCGACGAGATCCGCGCCGGGCGGATGGTGATCCTCGTCGACGACGAGGATCGCGAGAACGAGGGCGACCTGTGCATGGCCGCCGAGATGGTCACGCCCGAAGCGATCAACTTCATGGCCCGCTTCGGCCGCGGCCTCGTCTGCCTCGCGCTCACCGAGGAGAAGCTCCGGCAGCTCCGCCTGCAGATGATGGTGCAGGACCAGGAGAACAACTCCCCCTACGGCACCGCGTTCACGGTCTCGATCGAAGCACGCCACGGGGTCACGACCGGCATTTCCGCGGCCGACCGTTCCACGACGATCCGGACGGCGATCGACGACGACGCGAAGCCGACCGACCTCGTCCGCCCCGGACACGTCTTCCCGCTTCGAGCGCGCGACGGCGGGGTGTTGCGGCGGACCGGACAGACCGAGGGGTCGGTCGATCTGGCGCGCCTCGCGGGCCTCCGGCCGGCCGGCGTGATCTGCGAGATCATGAACGACGACGGCACGATGGCGCGGATGCCGGACCTCGTCCGTTTCGCCCGCGAGCATGGCCTCAAGATCGTCACCATCGCCGACCTGATCCAGTATCGGCTCCGCAACGAGAAGCTCGTCCGCCGCGGCGCGGAGGCGATCGTGCCGACCCGCTCCGGCGGCGACATGCGCGCGATCGTCTACGAGAACGACATCGATCACGTCGACCACGTCGCCCTCGTGAAGGGCGAGATCCACGCCGACGATCCGGTGCTCGTCCGCGTCCACAGCGAATGCCTGACGGGCGACGCCTTCGGATCGCTTCGTTGCGATTGCGGAGAGCAGCTCGACGCGGCCATGAAGCTGATCCAGGAAGAGGGAAGGGGCGTCATCCTCTACATGCGGCAAGAGGGCCGCGGGATCGGTTTGAAGAACAAGATCCGCGCCTATGCGCTCCAGGACGACGAAGGCCTCGACACCGTCCAGGCCAACCAGCGGCTCGGGTTTCCGCCGGACCTCCGCGATTACGGGGTCGGCGCGCAGATCCTGGTCGACCTCGGCGTACGGAACATGCGGCTGCTCACGAACAATCCGGGCAAACGCGCGGGCATCGAAGGCTATGGGCTCACGATCGTCGAGCGGGTGCCTCTCGAAATCCAGCCGAACTCCCGCAACCTCGAGTACCTCCGCACCAAGAAGGAGAAGCTCGGCCACGTGCTCCACCTGATGAGCTAGCCGGGCGCAACACGCGAATGTTCGAATCGATCGAAGACGTCCAGAACCGGCTCGGCGCGCAGGGGTACATCTGCGGCAAGAACATCGCGACGGTCGTCTACCTGGCGAACCGCCTGCAGAAGCCCGTACTCGTCGAAGGCCCGGCGGGGGTCGGCAAGACCGAGCTCGCCAAGGTCGTCGCCGACGCCACCGGACGCGAGCTGATCCGGCTCCAGTGCTACGAGGGGCTCGACGAGGCGAAGGCCCTCTACGAGTGGGAGTACTCGAAGCAGCTCCTCTACACGCAGATCCTGAAGGAGAAGTTCAGCGAGGTGATGGCGGGAGCGAGGACGCTCCGGGAGGCGGCCGAGCGGATCGGAGCCGAGGATTCGATCTTCTTCTCGGACAAGTTCATCGTGCCGCGGCCCCTGCTGCGCGCGATCACCTCGCCCCGGCCTGCACTCCTGCTCGTCGACGAGGTCGACAAATCCGACCCCGAGTTCGAGGCGTTCCTGCTCGAGGTCCTCTCCGACTTCCAGGTCTCGGTCCCCGAGGTGGGGACGTTCGAGGCCCGCGAGCGACCCCTCGTTTTCCTCACCTCGAACGACGCGCGCGAGATGACCGACGCGCTCAAGCGGCGCTGCCTGCACCTGTGGATCGACTTTCCGACCGAGGACGAGGAGCTGCGGATCCTCGACGCGAAGGTCCCCGGGATCGAGCAGCGGCTCGCCGAGGACCTGGTCGGCGTGATGCAGCGGCTTCGCAAGCTCGACCTGAAGAAGACGCCGTCGATCAGCGAGACGCTCGACTGGGCGCGCGCGCTGCTCGCGCTCGGCGCCGACCAGATCGACGAAGGCCTGGTGCGGGATACGCTCAACGTGATCCTCAAGTACGAGGGCGACATCCGCAAGGCGCACGGTGAGCTCGGACGCTTGATCGTCCGCAAGGCCGAAGCGCCGAAGCCGGCTCCCGCTCCCGCGACGGCCGCCCCGGAGGCGAAGCCCGCCGGGGCCGCGGGTGGCGGCGCGCAGCCGGTGGGGCCGGCGGCGCCGGCCAAGAAGGGAACCCTCCACTAGGAGATCGACGCGAGATGCGAGGCGGAGCTTCGGGCGCCGATTCGCGGCGCCGGCAAGGCGCGCGACCGAGCCGTAGCGCGGGCTACGGCACGGGGAGCGCAGCGAAGTGGGCCGCGATGGAGAAGCGTCCGAGCGATCCGACCCCTCCCGGGTCGGTCTCGTAGCCCTCGGGCCCGGGGCGAGCCGCGTGCAGCGAAAGATCCTCGAGTTCACGAACCTGCTGCGCAAGAGCGGCGTGCGCGTCTCGGTCGCCGAGGGAATCGATGCCTTCACGGCGCTCGACGAGCTCTCGCTCGACGAGCGCGAGATCTTTCGCGACGCGCTTCGCACCACGATGGTGAAGCGCTCGGACGACATCGCGACCTTCGACCAGCTCTTCGACCTCTTCTGGTCGGGCTTCTACGACAACCTGCGCGGCGCGTTCGAGAACGTCTCGGGGGACCTCGCGGCACAGGGGATCGACCTCGACCAGTTGATGCGGATGCTGCAGGAGGCGATCGAGAAGCTCCCCGAAGGAAGCCTCGATCTCTCGGCGCTCGCGCAGGCCTTGCTGACCGCGGACCTCTCGCGGCTCGAGCAGATGATCCGCGAGGCCGGAGACCAGGCCGGAGTCGGACGCATCGAGAACCTCCTCCAGATCGGCTTCTTCAGCCGGCGGATGATGGAGCGGATGAACGCCGAGGGAGCGGCGCAGGAGCTTCGCGACCTGGCGGCGAGACTCCGGGCGCAGGGGCTT
>CAJPFO010000323.1 GCA_905339255.1 Myxococcaceae bacterium | reverse complement strand
CGCGTCGTGTCGGCCCTGCTCGGGGCCGCATCGCGTGACGCGCGTCGACGGCAACTGGATCGTTTCTCTCGATGGCCGCCCCGCGCTCGATGTCTACCGCGACGCGGCCCGGGCGCGTCTCGCCGAGGATCTGCGACGGGCGACGGAGTTCGTGGTCGCGGTGCTGCCCGCCTCCCCCGACCGCCCGCCGACGCCGAGCGAGGGCCGCGTGCGGCACGTCTGCGGCGTGAGCGAGGCGCGCCGCGCCTTTGCGCTCGCCGAGGTGCCGGCGCGCGGTGCGTCGATCGGCTTCGCGTTCCGCGATGCGGGGGCGGCGCGCGATGACCTGCGTACCGCGCTCGACGAGCTCGCCACGAAGCCCGCCGCCTTCGGCCTCCACGTCGCCTGTCGCGAGCGCGGCGAGTCGCTCTTCGGAGTCGAGGGGCTCGAGGCGGCGTACCTCGAGCGGGCGCTGCCGGGCGTTGCACTGCTCGGGCTCGGCGCCGCCTGCGAGATCGCGCCCGTCGCTGGGGCTCCGACGCTCGTCACGCACGCCGCCGCGACGGTCCTCGTCGGAGGCTGAGCGACTGCGGGTCGGGCTTGCCCGGGAGACGGCAGCGGCCTACGCTTCGTTCCACAATACAGAAAGACGTTCCATTATATGGAACAACCCGACGCTTCTCTCGAAGGGACGTCCACCGCGATCGACAAGGCGCTCGCGGTGCTCTTCCACCTCCACGCGCAGCCGACACCGCTCGGCGTGAGCGAGCTCGGTCGCGCGCTCGGGCTCCCGAAGTCGAGCACGCACCGCCTGCTCCACACGCTCGGCCGTCACCGTCTCGTCGAGCAGGACGAGGCCGGCCGCTACCGGCCGGGGATCGCTCTGGTGGCGCTCGGCCTCGGAGTCCTCGAGCGCGAGCCCGTGGTCGCGGCGGCGCGGCCGGTGATCGAGGCGGAGGCGAGGGCGCTCGCGGAGACGATCTTCGTCTGTGCGCTGCGAGGCGATCGCCTCGTCGTCCTCGACAAGGCCGAGGGGACGGGCTTCTTGCGTGCGGCGCCGAAGATCGGCGAGGCCGTTCCGCTTCACGCGACGGCGATCGGAAGGCTCCACCTCGCCTTCGCGCCCGAGCGGGTCGACCTCGGCGCTGCGCCTCTCGAACGCTTCACGCCGCATACGCGGACGCGTCCCGCGGAGGTCCGCCGCGCGGTCGACGAGGCGCTTCGCCGCGGCTGGGCCGCGAATCGCGAAGAGTGGATCCCGGGGCTCCACGTGGTGGCGGCGCCGATCCTCGTGCGGGGCCGGCTCGAGGCCACGCTCGCGCTCGCGGCGCCCGTCGGGCACTTCGACGCGAGCGCCGAGGAGCGGGTCGGCAAGCGCCTCGTGGCCGCCGCCCGCTCGGTGGCCGAGCGGCTCGAGGGCCGCTCGGGAAGGGTTCGAGAGGAGGGATCGCGATGAAGGTCTGGATCGACGGCAAGGTGGTCGAGGGTGCCGAGGCGAAGATCCCCGTGAACGATCACGGGCTTCTCTACGGCGATGGACTCTTCGAAGGGATCCGCGTCTACGGCGGCCGGGTCTTCCGCCTCGATCTCCATCTATCGAGGCTCGCTGCGGGCGCGAGGGCGCTCGGCATCGCGCTCCCGGGCGGCGTCGGCGCGCTGCGCGCGATCGTGCTCGAGACGGCGCGCGCCTTCGGCGCGAGCGAGGCCTACGTCCGCCTGCTCGTGACGCGCGGCGAAGGTCCGCTCGGGGTCGATCCGACGACCTGCCCGTCGCCACGCATCCTCTGCATCGTCGACGCGATCCGTCTCTATCCGGCGGAGCAGCTCGCGCGCGGGCTCGACCTCGTGACGGTCTCGCTGCGGCGGCCTCCGGCCGACGTCCTCGACCCGCGCGTGAAGAGCCTGAACTACCTGAACAGCGTACTCGCGAAGCTCGAAGCGAAGCGGCGTGGGGCCGACGAGGCATTGATCCTGAACCTCGAGGGACGCGTCGCCGAAGCGAGCGTCGCGAACGTCTTCGTGGTTCGCGATGGCAGGCTCGCGACTCCGCCGCCCGCCGACGGCGCCCTCGAAGGCATCACGAGGCGAAGCGTGCTCGAACTCGCCGCCCGCCTCGGATTTCCGGCGGAGGAGAGAAGCCTCGGACGCGCGGATCTCTTCGCGGCGGACGAGGCCTTTCTCACGGGCACCGGCGCGCGGATCGTGGCGATCCGCTCGCTCGACCAGGCGGAGCTCGCTTCGAAGCCGCCGGGGCCCGTGACCCGCTCGATCGACGCGGCCTTTTCCGAACTCGTGAAGGAGCCGGCGATGGGAACGGCGCTCTAGGAGCTCGATCCGAGACGCTCGGGTCGAGCTCCCGGCTCGAGTCGGCGCGGCCGACGCGCGGTCGCTACCGTTGCGATCTCTCGTCGGAGGGACCCTTGCGCTGGCAGCACGCCTTCATCCCCACGCTGCGTGACGATCCGGCAGACGCCGAGGCCGTGAGCCATCGCCTGCTGGTGCGCGCCGGCTTCGTCCGCCAGCTCATGTCGGGCGTCTATTCGCTTCTCCCGCTCGGCTTCCGCGTCTGCCAGAAGGTGACGGGGATCGTTCGCGAGGAGATGGACCGGATCGGCGCGCAGGAGTTCCGCCTTCCCGCGCTCCATCCGGGGGAGATCTGGAAGCAGAGCGGGCGCTGGAGCGTCGTCGGCGAGGAGATGTTCCGGCTCCAGGATCGGCGTGGCGTCGACGTCTGCCTCGGAATGACCCACGAGGAGATCTTCACGACCCTCGCGCTCGAGCTGCGCTCGTACCGCGACCTCCCGCAGATCTGGTACCAGATCCAGACCAAGTTCCGCGACGAGGCCCGCCCGAAGTCGGGCGTGCTTCGCGTTCGCGAGTTCACCATGAAGGATTCCTACTCCTTCGACCTCGCCCGGAGCGGGCTCGATTCGGCCTTCCAGCGACACTTCGATGCGTATCGTCGGATCTTCTCGCGCTGCGGGATCGAGACCGTCGCGGTCGAGGCCTCGTCCGGGGCGATGGGTGGAAGCGAGTCGGTCGAGTTCATGGTGGCGAGCGACGCCGGCGAGGATCACATCGCGTCGTGCGGAGCGTGCGGCTACGCCGCGAACGTCGAGAAGGCGACGTCGGCGCTTCCCGAGATCGACGACGAAGGCAGCGCCTCGAGCCTCGAGAAGTTCGCGACCCCCGGCGTCCGGACGATCGACGATCTCGTCGCCTTCGAGGGAGGCGCACCGCCCGAGCGCCAGATCAAGACCCTCGTCTACGTGCTCGACGGATCCCCGGCGCTCGTGCTCCTGCGCGGCGATCATGCCCTCGTCGAGCAGAAGCTTCGCGACGCGACGGGAGCCGTCGAGGCGCGGCCGGCGCATCCCGGTGAGATCCGCCAGGCGCTCGGTGCTTCGCCGGGGAGTCTCGGCGCGGTCGGAGTGCGCGATCTTCTCGTGATCGCGGACCTCGCGCTCGAGGGGCGGCGCGGCATGACGACGGGAGCGAACGAGGACGAGGTCCACGTCCGCGGGGTCGACGTCGCGCGCGATCTCGACGTCCGCGCCTGGCACGACCTGCGCGAGGTCCGCGCGGGCGAGGCCTGCCCGCTGTGCGGCGGCGCGCTCGCGGTCGGCAAGTCGATCGAGGTCGGGCACATCTTCAAGCTCGGCACGCGCTACAGCGAAGCGCTCGGCGTGCAGGTGCTCGACGAGGCGGGCGCCTCGGTGCCGATCGTGATGGGCTCGTACGGGATCGGGATCGAGCGGACGATGGCCGCGGTGGTCGAGCGCTGCCACGACGCGGCGGGGATCGTGTGGCCCGTCCCGGTGGCGCCCTACGAGGTCGTCGTCACGGTCGTGAACCCGAACGACGTCCCCACCGCCGAGGCCGGAGCGCAGCTCTACGAGGCGCTGCTCTCGGCGGGGATCGACGTGATCCTCGACGACCGCGACGAGCGCCCCGGCGTGAAGTTCAAGGACGCCGATCTCGTGGGGATTCCCTACCGCGTGACGGTCGGGCCGAAGGGGCTCGCGAAGAAGCAGGTCGATCTGACACGCAGGCGCGACGGCCAGTCGACGGCCCTCGATCTCTCGCGTGCGGCCGAGACCGTGATCGAGGCCGTTCTCGAGGAGCGGCGCTGATTCCTTCGGGACTCCCGGCGAGGCGGAGTTAGAATCGAGGCCCGGCCCGTCGCAACGGCGTCGAGCCGGGATCGAGAAGGGAGGATCGCGATGGATACGGTGATGGAGTACTGGCTCTTCCTGCTTCGCTGGTTCCATTTCCTGGCCGGCATCGTCTGGATCGGAGTCCTTTACTACTTCAATCTCTTGCAGACTCCCTTCTTCGCCACCGAGCTCGGCGGTCAGGCTCGGCCGTTCATGGTCCGGGGCCTTCTGCCCGACGCGCTCTGGTGGTTCCGTTGGGGGGCGATGATCACCTTCCTGACCGGCTGGCTGATCATCCTGACGCGCTGGGGCCATCAAGGGGTCCCGCTCGGCGATCCCTACATGACGAAGATCCTGACGGGCGGGCTCATGGGCTCGCTCATGTGGTACAACGTCTGGTTCGTGATCTGGCCCGCGCAGCGGCTCGTGATCGCATCGGCCACCCAGGTGGCCGGTGGCGGACAGGCGATTCCCGAGGCCGCGGCGAAGGGGGCACTCGCTGGGCGGGCGTCGCGGACGAATACGCTGCTCTCGATCGGGATGCTGCTGTTCATGGGCGCGGCGAGCCATCTCGGATCGCTCGCGGTGAACGGCGGAAACCTCGCCTACTGGGCGATCTTCTTCGTGCTGCTCGGCGCGATCGAGTGGAACGCGCTCTCGACGAAGAGCCTCCCGACACAGAAGCCGCTCGCGAGCGTCGGAGGCACGATCCACGCCGGCTTTGCCGTCGCGATCGCGCTCTGGCTGATCATGAAGGTGACGACGGGCTAGGAACCCCCCGCCTTCACGGCCTCGAGGTACGCGGCGAGCGCGGGAATGTCGTTCGCGAGGTGCGGAAGCGGCATCATCGCGCGCGTTTCACGCTTGGGTGTGTAGCCGGGCGGGTATTCGCCGCGGATCACCTTCGCTTCGAGAAGCTCCTTCGACGCCCCCGCAACCGCCGGGCCGAGGGTCCCGGCGAGGTTCGGATTGCTGGCGTGACAGGCGATGCACGCCGTCTGGTAGACCTGCTTGCCTCGCTCCGCCTCGGGTGAGAGGGCGGTCTTCGTGCCGCTCCCCTCCGAGCAGCCGATCACTCCGCCGAGCAGCACTGCAACGAGAATCCGCGGGTTCCGCTTCATCGACCTCTCCTCGTGCGCGCAAGACTAGCTCGCGCGGGCGCCTGCGCCGCGTGCGAAGAGCGGGTCGAGGCGCACCACGAGCGCGCGTCCCCAGGGCTCGAAACCGAGCGAGTCGGCGATGCGGAGCGAGGCCGCGTTCGTCTCGAGCGCTTCGAATTGAAGCAGGAGCCCCCGCGCGTGCGCGAGGTCGGCCGCCGCTGCCAAGGCGCGACGTCCCGCTCCGCGCCGGCGTGCGGCCGGATGCGTGAGGACTGCGAGATTCGCGACGACACTTTCGAGGGTCTCGAAACCCGCGGCGGCGACGAGCCGATCTGCTTCGAAGATGCCGACGCAGGGCTTCGCCACGTCGAGCCCCGCCCGCTGCCACTCGCGGGCGGGGGTCGCGTCGCGAAGCCGCGCCGTGGCGACCCGCTCGGCGGGGCCGAGTGGGCGGATCTCGCCGGGGGCAGAGGGGATCCCGGGAGGCGTCGCCCGATGCGCGATGCGCGCCGGGCCGACGATCTCGAGCGCCCGACGACCGAGCCGCGAGCGAAGCGCCTCGGGATCGGGAAGCCGCGAGGGATCCGTCGTGAGCGCCGCGGCCGTCATGGCCGCGTCCTGCGGCCCCGAGACGACGAGCGCCGCGCCGTTCGAGACGATGCAAAGCGATCGCTCGCCGTCGCGAGGCACGATCCGGATGCGGGCTTCCCGGAAGGCGAGCGCGTCGCCACCGAGCCGCTGCGCATGGTGTGCATCGAAAGTGCCGCGGAGCTCTTCCCTCATCCGGTTGAACCCTGGGGGCTTTCGGGCCCGCTCCGATCCCGCTCGACGATCACGCTCAACCCGGGCTTCCTTTCGCCGCAGGATTAGAGTACGGCGGGCGGCCGCCATTTCGTCTCGAGCCGCCGGCGAGAAGGAGAAGCATGATGGAAGCGACGATTCCGGGCCTCGATCGGCTCCGTGAGAAGTCGGGGCTCGTGCTCACGATCGGAGTGGTACTCGTCCTGCTCGGGACTGCGGCGATCTTCGCGAGCGTCGCGGCGACGGTGGCTTCGGTTCTCGTCTTTGCGTGGCTCCTGCTCTTCGGAGGGCTCGCGCAGCTCGTTCACGCCTTCTCGCATCGCGATTGGCAGGGCTTCCTCTTCGAGCTCCTGGTCGGAGTCCTCTACCTGGTGACGGGAGTCCTGCTCCTGCAGAGTCCGCTCGAGGGCGCTGCGACGCTCACGCTGCTGATGGCGGCGTTCTTCTTCGTGGGCGGGCTCTTCCGGATCGGCGCGTCGATCGGAGGAACGCTACCGCACCGTGGCTTCGTCGCGCTCTCGGGCGTGGTGAACGTCGTTCTCGGCGGCTTGATCCTCGCGCAGTGGCCGGAGTCCGGGCTCTGGGTGATCGGCCTCTTCGTGGGGATCGATCTCGCCTTCGCGGGCTGGACGCTCGTGACGCTCGCGCTCGCGGTACGGCGAAAGGCCTGAGGACGGTCGGGTCGGTTCTCCGTAGAAAATGAAGAGTTCGTCGATCGAGGCCACACGGCCGCGACGCGCTCGGATCGAGACGCGCCGCGCGTCGCTTTCGAGCGATGCCGTCGAGATCCGCACCTCGCGCCCCTCGCGCCGCACGCGTGGAACATCGGCCAGGCCTGCGCGACGCGCGACCGAGGGCGCGATCGCGGCGTAGGCGGACTCGAACTCGGCGGCGTCGTCCTCGTCGTCCCAGAGTGTGATCCAGACGAAGCCGACCACGCCGTCGCAGCGGAGTGTCCGATAGCGGTCTCCGTCCCATCCCTCCCAGACCGCCTCCGCAACGCCCTCGCCGTGGTCCTCGAAGAGCGCGCGGATGCCGAGCTCCCCGACGGCATTC
>CAJPFO010000322.1 GCA_905339255.1 Myxococcaceae bacterium | reverse complement strand
GACCTTGATCTCGGCCTCTTCGTTGTCCGAAGTGAGGATGTGTGGCGCGGAGAGGATGTTCGTGTTGTTCAGGTTCTCGGAGGCGCGCAGGATCCCCTGGATGAGCGACCCGCCGGTTGCGATGAGCTGACCGGTCACGGGGTCGGTTCCGTAGCGGAGGCTGTTCTTCGCGGCCGCGACGATCAGGTTGTCGAGGATGCTGTCGGTGATCGTCCCGGCGATCGCCGACGCGGCCGAGGTCGTCCCGGTTCCGGTGCTGCTCGATCCGGAGCCGAAGATCGTCGGCCGGGAGGCCGAGTCGGTCAACGACGCCACCGTGATGTCGCGACCCGAACCGACGGTCCGGTAGACGCTGTTGAGTCCGAGCTGCTGGTTGTTGCTGACCGTCACCTCCATGATGAGCGCCTCGACGAGCACCTGCGGCCGGCGGACGTCGAGTTTCTCGATCACGGCCTTTGCCGTGTTGAAACCCTCCTGGCTGGCCTGGATGATGAGCGAGTTGGTCGGCTTGTCGGCGGTGATCGTGATGCCCTCGGCGAGCTCGGTGACCGCCGCGCGAAGCGCCTGCGCGACGCCGCCTTGCGCGGCGCCGGCCGTGGCCGTCGTGCCGGTGCCGCTTCGCGGCGCGGCGGGCTGGCCCGAGACGACCGAGTTGAGCGTCTCGGCGAGCTCCTCGGCGTCGGCGTTCTTCAAGTAGTAGACGTGGATCCGGCCGCCGCCCGTCACGGGGACGTCGAGCTTCGCTACGAGCCGGCGGATGTCCTCGATGCGCTGCCTCGACGAGAGGATGATGAGCGAGTTGGTGCGGGCGTCGGTGATGATCCGGACTCGGTCGCGCGCCTGCTCTGCGGCGCCGGAAACGGCGGGCGTCGGGACTCCCGGAACCTGTGGCTGGACCCGCTGGCGCGGCGAGCGGAGCGCCGAGGCGCCGCCGGTCGTCGAGGAGACCTCGCCTCCGTAGATGTCGGCGATCTGCTGCGCGAGCGTCGCCGCATCGGCGTGCTCGACCTTCAGGATCGTGAGCTCTTCTTTGAACGTCTCGACGTCGATCGCGGCGATGATCGAGAGCACGCGGCGGATGTTCGACGCCGAGTCGGTCAGGATGATCGTGTTCGTCGGAGGGTACGAGAGGAGGGCGGCGTCCTTCGAGACGAGCGGCTTGAGCGAGTTCGAGATCGCGTCGGCGTCGATGTACTTGAGCGGGATGAGCCGAGTCACGAAGGTGTCGATGTCCGGGGTCGGAGTCGGTGCCGGGACGGTATCGATCGCGGATTCCTTGGCGTCGCGGACCGGAACGATCTTGATCGAACCCCCGGGGCCGTCGACGGTGGTGAAGCCCTTCACGTTCAGCACCGATTCGAAGACGGTGTACGCCTGCGCGACGGGGATTCGCGTCGGCGACACGATCGTGACACGGCCTCGCACACGATCGTCGTAGATGAAGTTCCGTCCCGTGAGGCGCGCGATGGTGTCGATCACGACGTTCAGCTCGACGTCGTTGAAGTCGAGCTGGACGAGGCCGTCGTCGGTGGCGGAGACGGCCGTCGCCGGCACCGGAGGGGCCTGCGCGCGCGCCGCGGCGGGGCAGATCCCGACCAGGGCGGCCAGCACGCCGGCGATGAGACGTCGCTCCTTCACGGTCTTCCCCCCAACCGTCATTCGTCGAGTTCGTAGGTGAGCGTGCGCTGGCGGCCATCGGCGCCCTGCACCACGACGTTGAATTGACGCGCGTCGGTGAGCTCGCGCATGAGCTGTTGGCTCTCCTCGGGGCTTCGGATCTGGATGCCGTTCATCTGCGTGATGGTGTCACCGCTCTGGATGCCGATCTGCTCGAAGAGGCTCCCGGGCTTGATTGCGTTCAGCTGGACGCCCGTCATCTGACCGGCTTCGTAGCGGGGCATGATCCGGGCCTGCGAGAACAGCGCCGCGGGATTGCGCGCGGCGTTCTCGACGTCGGTTCTCGCGACCTGGAAGCGGTTTTCGGCGAGACGCCGCACGCGCGCACCGATCGACGGGTCGGGACGCGCGGCCGGCGGCGCGGCGGCGGCGCGTGCGGCCGGCTTGGGTCGCGGTGCGCTCTCGACGTCCTCGAGGGAGAGCTCTTCGCGGCGGGTCCCGTTCTGCAGCACGATGCGCCGTCGCTCGATGCGAAGCACCGTGGCCTGGTCTCGAAGCCGGTCCTGCGGGCGGACGACCGTGTGTTTGCGCGTCTCGAGGTCCTCGACCGCCGCCCAGGAGAGGCCCGGGGCCCCTGCTGCCGCCGTACCGAGAAGCTTGATCGGGAGCTTCGTCGCCTCGAGGTCCTCGTCCTCCTCGGTGCTGGCGACCGGAAGCGCCGGCTGCAGGATCGACGCGTTGAAGAGATTCCGTTCGAGGATCGCATTGCGGTCCTGTGGGGATCTCGATACGAGCGCGGTGGGCGCAGCGATCGCCGCCGGGGCCTCGGGCGCCGGCGCCAGCGCGTAGTCGATCCCGAGCAGGATCAGCGACGCCACGAGCCAGCAGCACAGGACGCCGAGCAGTCCGTTCACGATCCAGATGACGATCCGCGCCATCCCCCCCACCACCGGTCGGCCGGACCCTCGCCCGGCTCGAAACCGCCGCTGCACGGCGCCCGGGGCACCGGCAGGTCGGCGGCAGAAGCTACCATCTTCCCCCTCCGGGAGCAGGGGGTTTCCTCGGAGATTCGCGGACTTGCTCGGCCACCCGGGCACCGCGCGAAGCCGCCCACAAAACCGACACCGCGGAGCCCGAGGCAGTTCGCCGCGGCGCCCCATGGCTCGCGTGGTTCATCGGCCGGCTGCCCCTGCATGCTTGAGCAAGTCCGGCCGCAAATGCCCTGCCGGGCGCCTCGGGCCGCTCGTCGCGGGAATCGGGAGGCGTCCTTGACTCGGGGGCCTCGCGACCCGAGGTTGCGCTGCGACGCAGCAGGATCCCCGCGGCGCCGCCGGGCGCCCGCAGAAAGGAACGCGACGCAATGGCGGACTCGGGCAAGGTCATCGGGATCGATCTCGGAACCACCAACTCGGTGGTCGCGGTCATGGAGGGCGGCCAGCCCGTGGTGATCGCGAACGAGGAAGGTGGGCGGACGACGCCCTCCGTGGTCGCCTTCACCGACGACGGCGAGCGCCTGGTCGGCGCGATCGCCAAGCGGCAGGCCGTCACGAATCCGAGGCGCACCGTCTATTCGATCAAGCGCTTCATGGGCCGGCGCAAGAACGAGGTCCCCGAGGAGATCCGGCTCGTCCCCTACGAGGTCGTCGAGGGCAAGGAGGGGTCGGCCGCAGTCCGCATCGACCAGAAGACGTTCACGCCGCCCGAGATCTCGGCGATGATCCTGCAGAAGCTCAAGAACGCCGCCGAGGCGTATCTCGGGACGAAGGTGAGCGGGGCGGTGATCACGGTCCCGGCCTATTTCAACGACGCGCAGCGGCAGGCGACCAAGGACGCCGGAACGATCGCGGGTCTCGACGTCAAGCGAATCATCAACGAGCCGACCGCGGCCGCGCTCGCCTACGGCCTCGACAAGAAGAGCGACGAGAAGATCGCGGTCTACGACTTCGGCGGCGGAACCTTCGACATCTCGATCCTCGAGGTGGGCGAGAACGTCGTCGAGGTGAAGGCCACCAACGGCGATACGCACCTCGGCGGCGACAACCTCGACCACCGGGTGATCGACTACCTGGTCGCCGAGTTCAAGAAGGACCAGGGAATCGACCTCTCGAAGGATCCGATGGCGACGCAGCGCCTTCGCGAGGCCGCCGAGAAGGCCAAGATCGAGCTCTCGTCGGCGGCGACGACCGACATCAACCTGCCGTTCATCACCGCAGACCAGTCGGGACCGAAGCACCTGAACCTGAAGCTCACGCGGGCGAAGTTCGAGCAGCTCGTCGAGGATCTGGTCGACCGCTCGCTCGAGCCGTGCCGCAAGGCACTCGCCGATGCGGGGCTCAAGCCCGCCGACATCGACGAGGTGGTGCTCGTCGGAGGGTCGACGCGGATCCCGCTCGTCCAGCAGAAGGTGAAGGAGCTCTTCGGAAAGGAACCGAACAAGACGGTGAACCCCGACGAGGTGGTCGCCGTCGGCGCTGCGATCCAGGCCGGCGTGCTCGCAGGCGAGGTGAAGGACGTCCTGCTCCTCGACGTGACGCCGCTCTCGCTCGGGATCGAGACGCTCGGCGGAGTCATGACGAAGCTGATCGAGCGCAACACCACGATCCCGGCGCGCCGAAGCCAGGTCTTCTCGACGGCGGCCGACAGCCAGCCGCAGGTCGAGATCCGCGTCCTGCAGGGCGAACGCGAGATGGCGAACGACAACCGTGCGCTCGGCCAGTTCATCCTCGACGGCATTCCGGCGGCTCCGCGCGGCGTGCCGCAGATCGAGGTCACCTTCGACATCGACGCCAACGGCATCCTCGCGGTTTCGGCGAAGGATCGGGCGACCGGCAAGGAGCAATCGATCCGGATCGAGGGGTCCGGGGGGCTCAAGAACGACGAGATCGAGCGGATGGTGAGCGATGCGTCTGCGCACGCAGGGGAGGACCGTGCGCGTCGCGAGCGGATCGAGAAGCGAAACCAGCTCGACTCGATGCTCTACAACGCCGAGAAGACGCTTCGCGAGCAGGGCGAGAAGCTCTCCGCCGACGAGCGCAAGAATACCGAGGAGGTGCTGGCGTCGGCGAAGCAGGACCTCGAGAGCGACGACGTCTCGAAGCTCGGCGAAGCGCTCCAGCGGGTCGAGGCTGCGATGCACAAGGTGGCGGAGACGCTCTACAAGGCGCAGGCCGACGCCGGCGCTTCGGCCGGTCCGGCCGCGGGCGGCGGAGCGGGGGCGGCGTCGGGCGCTGGCAAGGCCGACGGCGACGTGATCGACGCCGAGTACACGGAGGACAAGGGAGGCCAGTAGCTCCCGAGCCGCGATTGGCGCCCCAGAGCCCTCACGACCCCTTCGGCAACTTCTCCGATCGCCTCGGCGGCGGACGCTGGCGGCCTTCCGTCGACGTGCTCGAAACCGAGAAGGCGGTGATCGTCCGCTTCGAGCTCGCGGGCGTGCGGATCGCGGATCTCGAGGTGACGGTCGACGCCGGGACGCTCCGCGTCTCCGGAATGCGGCGCGCGGCGCCTCACGACGGCGTGCAACGCCTGCATCAGATGGAGATTGCCTTCGGCCCATTCGAGCGGAGCCTGCGTTTCGAAGTGTCCTTCGTTCGTGACGAGGTTTCGGCGCATCTCGAAGACGGGGTGCTCACCGTGACCCTTCCCAAGCAGGGGCCGCGCCGGCTTGCGGTGGAGCGATGACGGGGGAGCACGATCCGATCCCGACCCGCAGTGGACGCGAAGAATCCGGTGAGGTGGCGGTCAAGAGGGGCGGGGGTGCGGGCGAGCCCGAGCGCGTCGATCTGCCGGACGTGCTCCCCGTGCTGCCGCTCAAGAACACCGTGCTCTTCCCTGGGCTGCTCGCTCCGCTGCTCGTCAATACCTCCCGCTCGCAGCGGCTGATCGACCACGTTCTGGTGACCCCCGACCGCTTGATGCTCGCCGCCGCGGTTCGCCACCCGGTCGAGGGGAGCCCGGGTCCCGACGACGTGCACCGCGTCGGGACGGTGCTGCGAATCGCTCGCATGATGAAGTTCCCCGACGGCTCCTACCGGCTGCTGGTGCAGGGCGTGGCGAGGGCGCACGTCGAGGAGTTCGTCGGCGAGGAGCGCTTCCTCGAGGGTCGCGTCCGACTGCTCGAGGACGCCGGAGACGCGCGGTCGGTCGAGACGGCGGCGTTGTCGCGGAGCGTCTCCCAGGGCTTCCAGGCTCTCGTCGCCGAGCATCCGAAGCTCTCGGACGAGCTCCAGGTGATCGCGGCGAGCCTCGACGATCCCTCGCGCCTCGCGGACCTCGTTGCAAACCACCTCGAACTCGACGTCGCGGGCAAGCAGGCGGTTCTCGAGGAGCTCGACGTGGCGGCGAGGCTTCGCCTGGTTCTCGCCGACCTGCAGCGCTCGCGCGAGGCGATGACGATCGAGAGCGAGATCCGCGACCGTGTCCAGAACGAGATGGGGAAGACGCAGCGTGACTACATGCTGCGCCAGCAGATGGACGCGATCCGCCGCGAGCTCGGTGAGACCGAAGACAGCGACAGCGAGGTTTCGAAGCTCCGCGAGCGGATCGAGGCCGCCGGGCTTCCCGAAGAAGCGCTCGAGCAAGCCCAACGCGAGCTCGAGCGTCTCGCGCAGACGCCCGCGGCGGCGGCCGAGCACGCGGTGATCCGGACCTACCTCGAATGGCTCGCCGACCTTCCGTGGTCGAAGCGGAGCGAGTCCGAGATCGACATCTCGGCCGCACGCCGGATCCTCGACGAGGATCACTACGGCCTCGAGAAGGTGAAGGACCGCATCATCGAGTATCTCGCCGTGCTCCGGCTCAAGCAGGATCTGCGCGGACCGATCCTCTGCTTCGTCGGACCTCCGGGAACGGGCAAGACCTCGCTCGGGCGATCGATCGCACGCGCACTCGGTCGGGAGTTCGCACGTGCTTCGCTCGGCGGGGTGCGCGACGAAGCCGAGATCCGTGGGCACCGGCGGACCTACGTCGGCGCGCTTCCCGGGAGGATCCTGCAGGGGCTGCGTCGTGCCGGGACTTGCAATCCGGTCTTCCTGCTCGACGAGATCGACAAGGTCGGAACCGACTTCCGCGGCGATCCTTCGTCGGCGCTCCTCGAGGTCCTCGATCCCGAGCAGAACTCGACGTTCAGCGACCATTACATCGAGGTTCCGTTCGATCTCTCGCAGGTGCTCTTTCTCGCGACGGCGAACTTGGCCGATCCGATCCATCCCGCGCTTCGCGACCGCATGGAGGTGATCGAGCTTCCGGGGTACACCGAGGAGGAGAAGGTCGAGATCGCGAAGCGCTTCCTGGTGCCGCGGCAGCGCGCTGCGAACGGCCTCGACGCGAATGGCTTCGAGCTTTCCGAAGAGACGCTCCGGCTCGTGATCCGGAGCTACACGCGCGAGGCCGGCGTGCGGAATCTCGAGCGCGAGATCGGTTCACTCGCGAGAAAGCTCGCGCGTCGGGTTGCGGAGGAATCGCTCGCGGGGCCGCTTTCGGTCCGTCCCGAGGAGGTGGCCGAGCTGCTCGGTCCCGTCCGCTTCGAGCCCGAGCTCGCCGAGCGGGCGGGGCAGCCCGGGGTCGCCGTCGGCCTCGCCTGGACTCCCGCGGGTGGGGACATCCTGTTCATCGAATCGACTCGGATGCCGGGGCGCGGTGGCCTCAAGCTCACGGGGTCGCTCGGCGACGTGATGCGGGAGTCGGCCGAGGCTGCGCGTTCGTGGCTGCGGGCGAATGCCGCGAGCTACGGAGTCGACCCCGAGCTGTTTCCGACATCCGACATCCACCTCCACGTTCCGTCGGGCGCCGTCCCGAAGGACGGCCCGTCGGCCGGAGTCGCGATGGTGACCTCGCTCGCCTCGCTCGCCTCGGGAAGGCTCGCGCGACCCGACGTCGCGATGACGGGAGAGATCACCCTGCGCGGCAAGGTGTTGCCGGTCGGCGGGATCAAGGAGAAGGTGCTCGCCGCCAAGCGCGCCGGAATCCGTCGCGTGGTGCTTCCCGAACCGAACCGGCGCGACGTGGCCGAGATCGCCCCGGAGCTGCTAAAAGGCCTCGAGCTCGAGTACGTGGGGACGATCGATGAAGCGCTCTCGCACACGCTGGTGCCGGACGCCGCAACGGCCTGAGGCGATCGCCGGGGCGATCCTGCTCGCCGTGGCAACGCTCGGCTGTGTTTCGGCGGGCTCGTACGAGCGCCTTTCGGACGAGGTCGAGCGGCTCCGCGAGGAGAACGAGAGGCTCGAAGCGGCGAGTTCGGGGGTCGACCGCGCTCGCATCGAGGCGCTCGAGCGGGCCGAGGATCTTCGCGAGGAGCGCGACCGCGAGGCGGCCGAGCTCCGTAGGCTCGAGCGCAAGGTGAAGGAGCTCGAGTCGGCGCTCGCGGCCCACGAGCGCGCGAGAGAGGCCGTGGCGGCGCGCGCTGCGGTGAACGACGCTCGCTTCGGACCGCTTCGCAGCGAGCTCGACGGCGAGCTCGCGTCGGGGAGCGTCGCGATCGTCGAGCGGCCCGAAGGCCTGCGCGTCGTGATCGGCGAGGAGGCGCTCTTCGCACCTGGCGCGAGCGATCTCACGGCGGGAGGCCGGGCGCTCCTCGGGCGAATCGCGCTCCGCATCCGCGACGAGGACCAGCGCGTCGAGGTCGAGGGCGGGGCCGAGACGCCGCCGCTCCGCCTCACGCGCGGCGCGTCGGTGCTTCGGGCGCTCGCCGCGGGGGGGGTGCCGAACGAACAGCTCCGAGCGGGCTCGTTCGCCGAGGAGGAGATCGCCGAGGAGGAGGGTTTCCCGGCGCGGCGCGGAGCCGAGATCCGGCTGCTGCCGAACCTCGGTGCGGGACCGGGAGCCGTTTCGGCGCCGACTCCTCCTTCTCCGGTTCCGTGAGTCCGGCGCGGAGGCCGCGCGAAACCCTCGAGCAACTGCTGCGCGCTGCGCTCGATGCCGTGGCGCCGGCACGGGTGCTCCCTCGCGTCCTTACGGCCGATCGAGGCCTGCGGATCGGCGGCGAGAGGCTCGCCGAGGGCGCACGGCTTCGCGTTCTCGCCGCGGGGAAGGCCGCCGCGGCGATGGCCGCGTTCGTCGAGGAGATCGCCAGCGGCTCGATCGCCGGCGGGATCGTCGTGACCAAGGACGGACACGGCCTTTCTACCGGTTCCCTGCCCGTCCTGGAGGCGGGCCATCCCGTACCCGACGCACGCAGCGAGGCCGCGGGGCGCGCGTTCCTGCGCGAGGCAGGTGCGGGGAGTGACACGGAGACGCTGCTCGTCCTGCTCTCGGGCGGAGCGTCGGCGCTCCTCGCGACGCCACTCGCCGGCCTCACTCACGACGACATCGCCCGGACCACCGCCCTCCTGCTCGCGAGCGGGGCGCCGATCGACGAGCTCAACTGCGTTCGCAAGCACCTCTGCGATGTGGCGGGCGGGCGGCTTGCGAGAGCCGCGCGTGGCCGCAACGTCTTCCTGCTCGCGATCTCCGACGTCCCCGGAGACCGCCTCGATGTGATCGGCTCGGGACCGTGCACGGCGGATCCGAGCCGCTACGCGGACGCGCTCGAGGTGCTGCGCTCGCGCGGAATCCTCGCGAGCGCGCCCGCCG
>CAJPFO010000321.1 GCA_905339255.1 Myxococcaceae bacterium | reverse complement strand
GCTTGCGCAGGCTCTGTTCGAGTTCACGGCGGTGGGTCATGCTCCCTCACCCCCAACCCCTCTCCCCACGGGGAGAGGGGCTTTAAGGTCTCCCAGCCAATCCGCCACCGCGAGGCTCCAGCCTTCCCGGCTGGCCTCCAGACTCAAGCCGGATTCCCTGGCTCTGACATAGAACCGATTCAACGCCTCCCCCACCCGTTCCGGCTCGATGGGGTCTAGCAACCCGTCGTTGAAGGCGACCAGCCAAGCCATTTGGCATTCCACCGGCAACGGCGCGAGGCGGTCTTGCTTGAGGATCTCCCGCAGCAACCGACCCCGGCGCAAGGGTTTTTCCATGGCCGCGTCCAACTTGGCACCGAAACGGGTGAAGACCTCCAGTTCCATGAACTGCAAGTAATCCAGCTTCATCCGTCCCGCCTCGGCCTTGATGGCAGGGTGCTGGGCGCGTCCGCCAATGCGGGAGACGGAGCGGGCAATGTCGATGGCAGGGCGGAAGCCGGCGGCGAACAAGTCTGCGTCTAGGTAAATCTGGCCGTCGGTGATGGAAATCAAGTTGGTGGGGATATAACTGGCGATGTCGCCTTGCTGGGTTTCCACGATGGGCAGGGCGCTCATGCTACCGCCCCCGTGGGCGGCGTTCAGGCAGGTGGAACGCTCCAACAGCCCCGCGTGGATGGAGAAAATATCGCCGGGATAGGCCTCGCGCCCCGGCGGGCGACGCAACAACAGGGATAGCTCCCGATAGGTGCGGGCATGGGTGGACAGGTCGTCATACACCACCAGCGTGTCGCGCCCGCGCTCCATCCAGAATTCGGCGATGGCGCAGCCGGTGTAAGGAGCGAGGTGTTTCAAGCCCGGCAGGGCGCTCGCCTCGGCCACGACGACACAGGTGTATTCCAGACTCCCATGATCGCGCAAGATCTGGAGGGTGTTGACCACGGTGGAACGCTTCTGCCCGATCAACACATAGACGCAATACACGTCTTGGCCGCGTTGGTGGATGACCGCGTCAATCGCCAGCGAACTGCGGCCCAAACCCTCGTCCCCGATGATGAGTTGGCGCTGGCCCTTGCCGATGGGCACCAAGGCATCGACGATCTTGATGCCGGTGTACAACGGCTGATGCACAAAATCGCGGCGGATGATGGCCGGAGACGGCCCTTCCAGCCGTTGCTGGCCGTTATGGCTGGGGGGCGGAAGGCCGTCCAGAGGCAAACCCAAAGGATCGACCACCCGGCCCAGCAGGCTGTCGCCCACCGGGGTGCTTAAAGGCCGCCCGGCGCGACGGACGGTGGACCCGGCGGTAAGTCCCTCAGTGTCATGCAGCAGGATCGCCCCCAAAAGCCCTTGGTTGAGATCGAACACCAAGGCTTGGCTACCGTCCTCCAGCAACAGCACTTCATCCATCGCGGCGGAGGGAAGGCCCGCGATCCAGGCGATGCCATCGCCGACGGAAACCACCGAACCTTGCTCCGCCACCCGAAGGCCGGGCCGGTAACCAGCCAGCCAGGCAGCTTGGCGCTCCAGCGGGTTTTGGGGAAGCTGCGGTTCAGACTGACTCATGGGCGGACGCGGTGAAGCCCTTGATCTCGTCCCGTAGATTGGCCTGGAACACCCAGGGACCCAAGGTGACATGCAAACCGGCCAGCAGGCTTGGGTCTTCCCGGAAATGGCAAGCCACCGGCAACCCCAGCAAACCGCTCAATTTGTCCGCAAGCTGCAGCCTGCGTGCCGTGTCCAACCCATAGGCCGTGGAAACCTCGGCGGCCTCGGGGGCCTCCTCGCAGGCGAGGCGGATGGCATCGAGGCGTTCGGCGGGCAGGCTGTCCAACTGCCGCAACGCCATATCGAAAATCCGGCCTTCCAACTCCGGCCCGGCGAACTCGGACAGCAGCCGGGCCACGAAGCGCTCCCCTTGGGTCAGGGCGGTTTCCTGGTATTTGCGCAAGCTGTCCGCCAGTAGCTTTTCGTCCAGCACCCGCGCCTTTTCCCGCTCCCGCCCCAACTCTTGCTCCAGCGCGGCCAGCCGCCGCGCCCGCTCCTCGGCGATTTCCCGCCGCAGCCCTTCCCTGGCGGCTTCCCGTTCCGCATTCCACTCGTCCAACCGGTGTTCGTACTGGATTTGCAAAACCTCCGCCTCGGCCTTGGCGGCCTGGGCGGATGCCAAGGTTTGCTCAACGGAGGCTTTGCGCTTGGCGAGGGTGTCCAGCACCGGCTGATAGAGGAAACGCTTCAGAATCCACACCAGCACCAGGAAGTTGAGGATTTCCAGCAGGAAAGTCGACCAATTGAGTTCCACGGGATAGCTCCTCGCCATTGGGGATGACTGAGGATAGCAAGGATTGGGCAAGCCCGCGTGGCTTTGCTTTCGCGCATTCCCACGCAGGAGCGTCAAAGCCATAAACTCAAAGATTTTTCCGTTCGCCCTGAGCCTGTCGAAGGGTGAATAGAAAAATCCACCTGACTGGAACCTAAGCCGTTCGTGGTTCGACAAGCCCACCACGAACGGCTTAGGTTAATAGCATTGACGCAGCAGCATGGGAACCAGAAGAGAAGAAAGGTCAGATCAGGTCTTTGGTGTCTCGGTACGCGTCCAACAAGCCCAGCCCTTCCGCCGCCGGCCGACAGGTGATGAAGCCTTGGTAGGCGTTCAGCGCCTTGGCAAAACCGGCATCTTCCCGCAAGGCATCCAGCCCCTTGTCCGCCAGCCGTCGCACATAAGGCAACGTGGCGGCGGTCAGCGCTATGGTCGAGGTCCGGGGATAAGCGCCGGGCATGTTGGTCACGCAGTAATGGGTCACCCCGTGCTTCACGAAGACCGGGTCGGAATGGGACGTGGGCTGGGATGTTTCCACGCAGCCGCCTTGATCGATGCTCACGTCCACGATCACCGAGCCGGGCAGCATGGTGCTTACCATGTCCTCGGTCAGCACGAAACTGGCCTTCGCGCCATGCAGCAACACGCCGCCAATCACCAAATCGGCCTCTTTCACTAGGGATCCGATGGCTTCCGGGCTGGACAGGACATAGCCCAAGCCGGGCGCGATCTCCTGCCGCAGTTGCTCGCCCCGCGGCAGATCCAGGCCGGCCACCGTGACCTCGGCCCCCAGCCCCCAAGCGGAACGGGCGGCATGGCTGCCGACCACGCCGTCGCCGATGACCAGCACCTTGCCATGGCGTTGCCCCAGCACCTGTCCCAGTTGGACGCCCCTGCCGCCCTGGGTGCGGGCCAGATAATAAGCGCCCACCAAGGCCGCCATATTGCCGGCGATGGCGCTCATGGGAGCCAACAAGGGCAGGCGGCCCGCCTTGTCCTCCAAGGTTTCGTAGGCGATGGCGGTGGTTCCCTGTGCCAGCAAGGTTTCAGTCAGGGAACGCGGGACGCCGGCTAGATGGAAATAGGTGAACACCAATTGCTGCTTGAGCCATGGATATTCGGAAGGCTCGGGTTCCTTCACCTTGACCACCAACTCTCTGCTCCAAGCGTCTTCCACGCTGCCGATACGCGCCCCGGCCTCCTGGTAATCCGCGTCATGGAAGCCCGAGCCGGCACCGGCCCCCTGCTCCACCCAGACATCATGCCCGGCCTCGGCCAGACTACGCGCCCCCGCCGGGGTCAGGGCGACGCGGCCCTCCAGGTTTTTGATTTCTTTCGGTACGCCTATCTTCATCTGATTGATCCTTTTGTATTGGAAAAGCCGGTTGAACAGAACAGCCCGCATCTTTGGAATAGCTCCAGCCAAAACCGGAATTTTCAGTCTGTCACTTAGCAGGGTGGGTTAGGGTGCGCAGCAGAAAGGTCTGCCGTCCATAGCCGAATCGACGCGCACCCTACATCTACAGCAAAGGCTGTGCCGGTGACTGTGGGTTAGGCGCAGAGCGAGGCGACGTGTGCGCCGAACCCACCCTACGACTGCCCTTCCCCCGCCGGGAGCAAGGGGTTGGCCTGTTTCTTTGCCGCCAAGGTTAGCCTTCCGCTGGCGGATTTGCCACACGGACCCTTTCCATCCGCGCCAGCGGATCTTGCCGGTAAAAGGCCGCAAGCTGGCGGTAGACCTCGGGGTATTCCGCGAACACCAAGCCGGGCAATTCAAAGAAATACTCGCTCAGCACGGCAAAGAACTCCCCCGGCGCCTCGGCGGCGTAAGGGTCTATCTCGGTTGCGGCCCCCGCGTCAAGCCGACGGTTGAAGTCGTCGAAGGCGGCGCTGAAAGCTTGGTTCCAAGCCTTGGCGCTCATGCCCCGGTGCAAGGGCGGGAAGCCGTCCACCTCGCCATTGAGCAGGTCGAGCTTGTGGGCGATTTCATGGATCGCCACGTTGTAGCCGTCACCCCAGCCGGAGGCTTCCACGTCGGCCCAGGACAGGATCAAGGGGCCGAGCTTCCAGGCTTCCCCGCTGACGGCCTCCTCCCATTCGTGCATCACGCCGCTGGAATCGAACTGTTCGCGCTTGCGGACGAAAGCCCCTGGGTAGGCGATCACCGTGCGCCAGCCGTCCAGCCAGTCCTGCCCTAAGTTCATGACCGGAAGGCAGCATTGCACGGCGATGACCAAGCGCATGGGTTCGGTCAGACCTAAGCCTTGGACAGGCTCGTAAATCTTCTCGTGCAGGAACAAGACGGCCAGCTCCCGCAGCCTGCCCTCCTCCTCTTCGGCAAGCCCGGCTAGGATAGGATGGTCTGCCAGAACCTCGCGCCATGCGGTATCGGCGAGGGGGTTCTCGCGCAAAATCTTGTTTCGGCGGAATCGGCGGAAAAGCCACATGGGCGGGGCGGTGAGGGAAAAAACGGGATTGAAAGGAACGAATGGAATAGAATTCTATCTTCCAGGCGGGCGTTGCGACAGACGCAGGTCTTAACTTTCCATCCGCGCGGTGTATAAGCTGTTTCCCGCGCGCTTACTTTGCAGAGAATAGCCATGATCAAACTGACGGGCGACCTAAACGCCAACTACCAACGTTTCATCGAAGACATCCTGGAGTCCGGTCAGGTGTGGGGCCTGCAATCCGAGGAAGGCTGGGTGGTGGTCGATTCCACGGAATTCGAGGAATCGGAAGTCATGCCGTTTTGGTCGGACGAAGCCTACGCCAAGAACCATTGCGTGGGCGAATGGGCGG
>CAJPFO010000320.1 GCA_905339255.1 Myxococcaceae bacterium | reverse complement strand
GGGCGCGCGGGGGTGACCGGCAGGACGCTGCGGCCCGAGGATGCCCGCGCCGCCGGGTCGGGGCGACCCGGCGGGTCGCCCTCCTCGCAGGCGCGCACGGGCGGGCGCGCGGTACGAAATGATGGCTCCCCGGGCAGGACTCGAACCTGCGACAAATCGGTTAACAGCCGATTGCTCTACCAACTGAGCTACCGGGGAACGCCGGGCCGGAAGTCTACGGGCTGCCCGGCGGACCGCAACGCCGGCCGGTCGCGAGCTTCGACCTCCCATCTCGGGTCGATCTCCCAGAAGGCCGACCCGAGCCGGGTCGGTCTGCTAGCGGCCGGGCGTTGCCACCGACGGAGAATCGACGGGGCGGGCCCCTCCCTCGGAAGAAGCGAGCGGGATCTCGGCCGGAGCGCTCTCGAGGCCGTCGGCATCGACGGCGATCACGAGGTACGACGCTCGTGGCGCCGCGCCGGCATCCCGAAGCGACGTCTGCGCCGGGCCCACGGTGCCGATGAGCGAGGGCTCGGCGCCGGCCTCGTCGCGACGCAGCACACGGTACTCGACGATGTCCGACTCGATGTTGCGCTCCCAGGCGATCACGGCCGAATCGCCGCTTCGCTCTGCGATCCGCAGGCCGGCCGGAGGGAGAGGGTCGGGTTTCGTCAGTGCGAGAACGGGCTCGCTCGGCGGGCCTTCGGCGCCCGTCCTGCTCTTCGACGCGATCCGGTAGTAGAAGACCCGCAGGTCTCCGAGTCCGCGGTCGACGAAATGGGTCGAGTGTCGGCCCGCGACCTCTGCGATCGGCTCGAAGGGGCCCGTCGGACCCGGGCTCCTCGATACGACGTAGCCCTTCACGTTCGGGTCTTCCGAGGCCGACCACTCGAGCGCGGTCTTGCGCGGCAGTCGGGAGATCACGCGCGGATCGCCGGGGGGCGCGGGAAGCGGCGCGGTCTGGCCTTCGACGACGGCCGAGGCCTGAGCCGAGATGGCGCCGGCAGCGTCGAAGCTCCGCACCCGGTAGAAGTAGACCGCGCCGTCCCCGAGGCCGGCTTCGCCTCGCGTCGCCGGAGACTTCGGAGCGAGGTCGAAGCCCCGATCGAGCAGGCCCGTATCGAAGGCGTCGGTGAGTACGGCGACGCGCGAGAAGGGCCCCCCCTCGGAGAGCGACCGCTCGACGACGTAGCCGGCGACGCCGGGCTCGCGCACGGGGCTCCAGGCGAGGGAGATCTCGCGAAGCTCGCCGTGCGTCGCACGCAGGTTCCCGGGCGGTGCGGGCGACGAGGACGACGACTCGACGAGTCGTGGGGCTGCGGCGGAACGGCCGGCGATCTCTCGCAGCGACCACGTCGAATCGCTCGATGTGCCCGCGCATGCGAGCGCCCCCGCGAGAACCCCGGCGAGCCAGCCCGCGACCGGGCGCCTCATGGCCGCGATCCCACCGCCCGGACCGGATCCGGTTCGGCCCGGAGCTGCTCCAGATTCTGCAGGAGACGTCGCGCACGCTCGGCGTATTGCGTGGCGCGCTCGTTTCCGGGCTCCACGAGGAGCGCACGCCGCCACTGGTCGATCGCGCCGTCGAGATCCTCTTGCTGGAACGCAACCCGGCCGGCATCGATCAACCCGGGCACTTCCGGACCGAGGCGCTCGCGGAGCACCGCGAGGTTCCGCTTCGCGGCCGCGTGCTCGGGATCGATCTCGATCGCGCGCAGCTCGTGCGCGATCGCGGCGTAGGGATCCCCCGCACGCTCGGCGGAGAGCGCATTCTGATGGAATCCTTCGGCGCGGATCTGCGGATCCGAGGTGCGCAGCGCGCGAGCGCGGCGTGCCGCCGTCCTGTCCGGCGCCGGCGCCGGGGCCAGGGCGGGCCGGTTCTTCTCGCTTTCGCGGATGCGCTCGATGTAGGCCAGGTAGCCGCGTGCCGACTCCTGTTCGGGCGCGATCACGAGCACCTCGCGAAAGCGAAGCGTGGCGGTCTCGTAATCCCCGCCGCTGAAGCCCTCGCGTCCGAGCGCGAGCCGACGCTCGATTTCGGCGTCGAGCGCCGCCGTCACCCGCCGCTCGGCATCCTCGCCGGCCGGATCGAAGGGATCGAGGTCGCGAAGCGCGCGCACCTTCTCTCGGGCTTCTACGAGGCGATTGCCGGCGAGCGCTTCTTGCCACTGCCTCGTGAGCGCCGCCTTCTGCTCCACGAGGGCTCGCGAGAGCTCGAGTACGCGCACGGGGGTCTGCGCGTCCGACGGATCGAGCCGCGCCGCCACGCGAAGACTCAGGATCGCCTCCGCGAGCCGCCCCTTCCGCTCGAAGTAGGCCCCGCGCTGGAGATAGCGTGCGACGAGCGCCTGCTGCTCGTCCTCGACCTCGGCGATCCGCCGGCGAGCCGTCTCGGCGTCGTGGCCGTCGGCCGGGATCGACCGCCAGAGCTCGAGCGCACCGATCCGATCGCCCTGCTGGTAGCGCGACTCGCCGCGCTCGAGCGTGGTCGCGCAGGCGAGCGACGTCGCCGTCAACGCTGCGACGAGCACGAGCGGAGCGGCCTTCATCGCTCCCACTCTTCGCGAGGCGGCAGTGCGGGATCCGTCGTGCCTTCCCGCGCGACGGAGTAGACGTGAACGGGCTCCTGCCTTCCCGAGAGCTGGCGCTCGCCTTCGAAGCGCAAACGAAAGGCGCCCCGGACGTGCCGGTGCACGGCCTCGGAAACGAGCACCTCTCCGGGACGCGCGAGCTTCTCGATCCGATGCGCGACGTTCACGGCATCGCCGACGGCCGTGTAGTCGGCACGCCGATCCGAGCCGATGCTCCCGACCACCACGACCCCCGTATGGATCCCGATTCCGGGCTCGACGAGCCTTCCGCTCGAGGCGCGGCCGGGTTCGCGAGTGGCGTTCCGGTTCCGCTCGTTGCAGGCGTCGAGGACGTCGAGCGCCGCTCGGACCGCTCGCACGGCATGGTCGGGATGGTGAAGGGGGGCGCCGAAATAGACCATCACGGAATCGCCGATGAACTTGTCGATCGTTCCGCCACACGCCAGCACGCGGTCCGAGACGAGCTGGAAGAACTCGTTCAAGAGCGCGACGACGTCGCGGGCCTTCATGTCCTCCGAGATCCGCGTGAAGCCGCGGATGTCGATGAACGCGATCGTGAGCTCGCGTTCGGCGCCCGCGAGCTCATCGCCCTCGGGCGTTTCGAGAAGCTGTCGCAGCACGCTCTCGCTCACGTAGCGGCCGAATGCGCTCTGGATCCGCTCCTTCTGCTGGAGCGCCTCACCCATCTCGTTGAATGCGCGGGTGAGCTCTCCGACCTCGTCGCGCGAGGTCGGAGGCACGCGCACCGAGAGGTCTCCCGCCGTGAGCCGCTCGACCCCGGCTCGGAGCCGGCGCAGCGGGCCGGCGAGGAAGGCGACGAACGCCACGCCCGCGAGTACGCCTCCCGCCAGGACGAACCCGGCCGCGACGGCGAGATCGCGTCGCGTCCTCCAGACGATCGGCGAGACGAGCTCGCCGAGATCGTGACCGATCTGGACCTCGCCGACCCGCGTGCCGCTGAAGACCACCGGGGCTCCGACCCCCATCAGATCCTCTTCGCGGACCACTCGCGGCGGTCCGATCCCGGTCGTGAGCGGCTCGGCCGCCCACCCGGTCGCGCCGTCGATCGAGGGCGACTCCCATGGAAATCCGTCCTTGCGCAGGATGCGGACGGAAGTCACCCCGTGGCTCTGCGCGGCCTCCTGGACGAGGCGGCCGAGGGTCAGATCGTCCTCGAGGACGAGGGCCTCTGCGGCGCTGCCGGCGAGGTTGCTCGCGAGCACGAGGGCACGCTTCTCGACCTCGCGCTCGAGCGCTTCCTGCTGACTGCGCGTCGCGATGAAGGTGAGGCAGAGAGAGGCCACGACGAGCAGGGCCGCCGCCAGCAGACTCACCTTCATCTGAAGCGATCGCACGGGCTCTTGCTCCTCCTGGGGGGAGGGCGCGTCGCCCCGGCCGCCCAACCGCCCTAGAGATCGAAGCGGATCTCCAGGATCTGGAACTCGCGCATCCCCTTCGGCACGCGAACGCTCACCGTCGAATCCACTCCCTTGCCGAGCATCGCGCGTGCCACCGGAGAGGTGACCGAGATGCGACCGGCCGCCGCGTCCGACTCGTCCTCGCCGACGAGCGTGTAGGTGATCTGCTCCTCCGTATCGACGTCCACGACGACCACCGTGACCCCGAATCGGACCGCGTCGGGCGGCTCCAAGTTGGGAACGATCACCTGCGCGCGCGCGAGCCGATCCTCGACGGTACGGATCCGCCCCGCGATGTGTCCTGGACGCTCCTTCGCCGCGTGAAATTCGGCATTCTCCGAGATGTCCCCATGTGCGCGGGCG
>CAJPFO010000319.1 GCA_905339255.1 Myxococcaceae bacterium | reverse complement strand
CGTCGCCGAATGGGCGCTCATCTTCGGAAAGCTCGGCCTCCCGGAACTCGGCGCCATCGGAGTGGTCGTCGGCACCGCCATCGGATCGAGCGTCGGGCTCGTGCTGCTGCTGCGTGTCCTCTTCTCGCGGGGCGGCGCATTGCACGTCGAGGCGCGCCATCTCCGACCCGATCCCGCGCTCCTGCGGCGCATCCTCGGACTCTCGTGGCAGCCGCTCCTCCAGCTCTCGACGCGCGTCATCGTGACGATCGTCTTCGCGCGCCTCGCGGCCGGCTTTGGCACCGTCGCGCAGGCCGCCTACGCGGTGGGGATGCGCCTCGATCTGCTTCCGCTCGCGCTCGGCCTCCCGATCGCGAATGCGGGCGCGACGCTGGTCGGCCAGTGCCTCGGCGCCGGCCGCCCCGAGCGCGCGGCCGCGAGCGTTCGGCTCGCGACCCTCTGGCACGCCGCGCTGCTGTGGCCGATCGCCGTCGTCATTCTGCTCGCTCCGGATCGGATCGTCTCGTTCTTCACGAGCGATCCCGCCGTGATCGCCGCCGCCGCCACGTACCTTCGCTACTCGGCGGTCGGTTTCTTCTTCATGGCCTTCTACATGGTGCAGTTCCGCGCGCTCCAGGGTGCGGGCGAGATGATCCCCGTGATGGTGATCTCCGTCCCCGTCCTTCTCGCGATCACGATCCCGCTCGCGTACTGGCTCTCGGTTCCGGAGCGGCTCGGCCTCGAGGGGCTCTGGGCCGCATCGCTCGCGTCGTTCGTCGTGGTGACGCTCGCGACGGCGGCGTGGTATTCGACGGGCCGCTGGAAGCGCCGCCAACTCGTCATCGCGCCGATCCCCGCCGACGAGCCGATCGCGACGCCCTGACGGCCGCCCGGCGATCGCTTCGCCGCGAGATCGACCCGAGCCGTCCCGGTTCGCTCTCCTAGACCTTCCTCACGTCGACGCGGACCGCGCGGTCGGTCGGAACCGGCTGCCACGAGAACGCGCGGTACTTGAGGTGCCCGTAGCCTCCCGCCATCCCGAGCCACTTCATCTGCCCCGGCTCGATCTCGGATTGCCCCTTCCATCCCGGGTGCATGTAGGGCTCGAAGCCGTTGTAGAGAATCACCTGCCCCGGGCGGCATGCGGGCGAGAGCTTTGCGCAAAGACGCGTGGCTCCGACGTCGCTCGAAAGCTCGATCGCGTCGCCATCTCCGATGCCGAGATCCGCAGCGTCGCGCGGATTCAGGAACGCGAAGGGCTCGCCCCGATGGGTGTTGAGGAGCGTTCGGTTCGGCATGTTCATCGAGTGGATGCTCCAGCGGTTGTGGCCGCTCGTCACCTGGAAGCGCCGGCGCGGACCCCCGTGCCCCGGGGACTCGCGGTGCGTCGGGAGCGCCTCGCCCGCCTCGAGGAACCACTCGTGATCGATGTAGAACTGCGCGCGTCGCGTGAGCGTGTCGTAGGGGAGCTTCTCCTCGGTATGCCAGCGAAACGGGTTGTGTACCTCGTCGGGACGAAGGTCCGATGCCTGCGAAGGCCCGTGCCCGACGATCCCCCAGCCCGAGTAGCGGATGGCTCCCTTTTCGCGCAGCACGTCGAGGCTCGAGCCCTTCGGGAGCAGGCCGTAGACGGCGTTGTCGCGGATCGTCTCGTCGAAGCGCTTCTCCTCATCGCGCATCGCTCCGCCGAGCGTCACGGCGGCGGCGAGCCCCCGAAGACTCCGCACTCGACCGCGAGCATCCGAGAACTCCGTGAGCCCGCGCGCCGCAGCACGCTCCTCGAGCTTCTCGAGAAGCCGGACCCCGATCTCGAAGTCTGCGAGCGCTTCGCCCGGAGGCGCCACGGCACGATCGGCGAGCACGCAGTTCAAGTGATGCACCGACGGCATGCTCTGCTGGACCTTCTCACCGTGTTGCGCCGACGGAAGCACGTAGTCCGAGTAGAGCCCCGTCGTGTTGAGGCGTGAGTCGATCGAGACGATCATGCGGAGCTTCGGCCAGACGTGCTCGAGGAGCAGCGTCTGTCCACCACGCTGCCTGCGAAGGAGGTTTCCGCCGGCCTCGACGAGAACGCGAGGCTCGAGCTTCGCGAAGACTTCGGGAAGGCTCCCCCCCCACCAGCCCTTCTCGGCCGACTCCGTGAGGAGCTCGTCGAAGCTCCGCGGCATCGAAGGATCGTGGTTGTCGCGATTCCCCCAGCGCTCGCGGTAGCCGTACTGGTGGTACCAGAGATAGAACGGCGGGAGCGTCCGGCCCATGCCGCCGAGCTCGCCCGCCATCTCGGCGGCGCGATTCTGCAACATCTCGGTCGTCATCGTCGGATCGCCGGCGCCGAGTGCGCGCCGCATTCGCGTGAGACCCGCGATGAATCGCTGTGCGGCCTCTTGGCCGGGTGTCCCCTTCTGTGCGAGGAACGCCTGACCATCGAGCCCGATCACGGCCCAGGAGCGAACCCCCGTCCCCTTCCTGCCCCAGTTCCCCGTGAGCGCGAGGAGCAGCGCCATCGCGCGCTCCATCAGATCGCCGTGGTAGGACTTGCCCGAGTTGCAGCCCTTGAAGATCTTGGTTCGGCGTGTCGCGACCTTGCGCGCGAGCGTGCGGATGTTGTCGGGATGGATCTCGCAGATCGCGCCCGCCTTCTCGGGCGTGTAATCCTCGAGTTCGCGGCGCAGGCGCGCGAAGACCGGCTCGACGTCGACCCGGCTCCCGTCACCGAGAGCGACCTCGAACCTTCCCTCGAGCGCAGGCTCGACGCCCGCCGTGGCGAGCGTGCTGCGCGGCGCGGGGACGAGAGTCCCCGTCGTCTCGTCCCACCAGAAGAACTGATCGTCCCGATCACCGGGACTCACGTCCGGGCCTCGAAGGAACCGCCCGGTGTCGCAACGAACCAGGAGCGGAAGGTCGGTCTGCTCCTGGACGAAGCGCTTGCGATGCAGCCCCGCGTCGATGATCACCTTGCACATCGAGAGCGCGAACGCGGCGTCGGTGCCGATGCGGATCGGCTGGTGATAGTCGGCGTGGATGGCCGAGGGGCTGAAATCGGGAGCGATCGTCACCACCTCGCCGCCGTTGTAACGCGACTCGGCGAGATAGTGGTACATCGTGATGTACGTGTAGACGGGGTTCGCATGCCAGATGAGCGTGAGCTCGGCGAGAAACCAATCGTCCATCGACGCGACGGGATTGAAGACCCCCCACGTCAAATGGAACCCCGGGCTGAAATCGTGGAACTCGGCGCTTCCATCGGTGATCACCGCGCCGAGCGCATTGGCGAAGATCCGTGCCGGAGCGGCGCCCATCTCGGGAGTCATCGGCACGATGATCGACTCGGGTCCCTGCTCCTCGATTGCATCGAGCATCGCGTCTGCGATCTCGGAAAGTGCGACCTCCCACGAAACCGGCTCGAAGCGCCCCTCGCCGCGCTCGCCGACACGGCGAAGCGGCTGCGTCACCCGGTCGGGGCCGTCGAGAAGCTGCGGCCAACAGGCGCCCTTCTGGCAGCCCATCGGATTCATGTCGGGGATCCCCGGCTCGACTTGCGGGAGAGATCCCGCGGCCTCCTCACGGGCGATCCGTCCGTCCTTCACGTAGGCGTGGAGCGGGCAGCCCGACGGATAGCAGTCGACGTTGTGGCTGCTCCAGGCCACGCGGTCCCAGCGCCACTTCTGGCGGTACGCCTCGGCCCACTCTCCCGACGTTCGCGTCATCGACCTCTCCCTCCGTGGCCTCGGCCATGTGGCGGCGCTGCGGCATGAAGTGTCGGCAAGCGACCGGGCCCGCGGCATGACCCCCGTCATGCCGAAGCGCGTGAAGACTCTCGGGCGCTTGCGTGTCGGTCCGCGCAGACGACCGGCCATGATGTCGGTGGTTGTGCGCTCGCCCTGCGAGCGCGCACAGCCTCCTCGTCCGAGTAGGTGCCTCGTGCCCGCAGCGGGCTTCAGCGGATCCCTCCACCCGGCTCGGTTCGCGGCGGTGAAGCGTCGAGCGGACTTCGCACCCCGAGACCTCGCCCGTCGAGCACGTGCGTGTAGATCATCGTCGTCCGGACATCGCGATGCCCGAGAAGCGCCTGCACCGTCCGGATGTCGTAGCCGTGCGCCAGGAGATGAGTCGCGAAACTGTGTCGAAGCGTATGACAGCTCGCCGGCTTCGCGATCCCTGCTTTGCGGACCGCGCGGGCCACCGACCGCTGGATTGCCGTCTCGTGAAGATGATGACGCCGGAGCGCCCCCGTCGCCGGATCGACATGGCGCGTCGAAGCCGGGAAGACCCACTGCCAACCCCAGGCCCGTGGCGCCGTCGGGTACTTCCGCGCGAGCGCGTCGGGGAGCGCGACCGCGCCGAAGCCATCGGCCAGGTCCCGCTCGAAGAGCGCTCGCACCTTTGCGAGATGCTCTCGAAGCGGCGGCGCTACCGCCTCGGGGAGTGGAGTCACGCGATCCTTCCGCCCCTTTCCGTCGCGAACCCGGATCTCCCCGGCGCCGAAGTCGACGTCCTTCACGCGAAGCGTGAGCGCCTCGAGCAGACGAAGCCCCGATCCGTAGAGCAGGCTCGCCACCAGTAACGCCGTCCCGCGAAGCTCCGCCAGAACCTGCCGGACCTCCGCCGGCGTCAGCACCACCGGAAGCCGCTTCGGACGACGCGCACGAACGAGCGCCTCGAGCGAGAGCTCGCGATCCCCGAGCACGTGCCGGTAGAGAAACACGAGCGCATTGAGCGCCTGGTTCTGCGTCGACGCCGCCACGTGCGCGCGGGTGGCCAGATGATTCAAGAACGCCGTCACCTCCGCCGCCCCCATCTCGGCAGGATGCCGGAGCGAATGGAACACCATGAAGCGTCGAACCCAGTGCACGTACGCCAACTCCGTACGCGGGCTCGCGTGCCGGATCCGAAGCGCTCCTCGCATGCAGTCGAGAAGCCGCGGCGTCGGGCCGAGCGCGTCGGCGCCCTCCCTTGCCGGAAGCGAGTCGGCGTCGAACGAGCACGGATCCCGCCGAGATCGCGGCGAACCGCCCTCGGCTGCGGGCGGATCGCAGTCCGGCGAGCTCGGGCCGGAGTCGCGTCGAAGCGGATCGCCATCCGATCGCTGCGAATCGCGACCCGACGCAAGCGCATCCCGTTCGTACCGAGAGCGATCCCGCTCCGGCGCCCGTTGAGCTTCGCCCGGCGGAGGCCGGACGTGCCCCGACCTCTGCGGCCCGCTGCCTCCCGGCTCACCCCGAGACGCAGCGCCCGCGCGTCCGCCACGCAAGAGCCACGGAGGCTGGTCCTCGTCCGAGGGCGGCGGCGGCTCCCCCACGCGGCGTTCACGATCCCGCGTCGGAAGGCGGCCGCCTCCACGCTCGCGATCTCCGCCCACGCTTCCCGCTCCCGCAGCGCGGCCGCGACGCCAGCGGCGTCCCACCGCGCGCTCCTCGGGGCGAGCGAGCTCGATCAGGACCCGCCGCGCAGCC
>CAJPFO010000318.1 GCA_905339255.1 Myxococcaceae bacterium | reverse complement strand
TACCGCGACGCGATCGAACACGAGCGCTCGGCGGCCGGGCTGCACGAGGTCTCCCATTTGCCGAACGGAGGCGGTGCGCAATGACGAGAAGACCGCCCGGGCGCCTCGCCACCTGCCTCGCAGCCGCGTTCGTCATTGCGGCCAGCGGATGCGAGAAAGCCGGCCCGCACGAGGGCTACGGCGTCCTCGATCGCTCGGTCTACGTGAACGCGAGCAAGGACAGGCAGCCGGTCGCCGACGTCGTCCGCCGCAGCCCCTCGGCGCCCGCGCGCCCGCCCAACGTCGTCGTGATCCTCGCCGACGACCTCGGCTACGGCGACACCGGCCCGTACGGGAGCACGCTCATCCGCACGCCGAACCTCGACGCTCTCGCGAAGCAGGGCGCGCGCTTCACCGACTTCTACGCCGCCGACGCGTCGTGTTCGGGATCGCGCGCGGGCCTGCTCACCGGCCGCTATCCGCTGCGAAGCGGAATCAACCACCCGATCCATCCCACGACGCGGCTGCTGAAGCTCTCGAATCCCTTCCTCGAGTGGATCTCGCGGCTCGGAGTGCTCGACGGAGTCGAGATCGGCCTCGAGCCGACGGTCGATCACCTGCCGGCTTCCGAGATCACGCTGCCCGAGGCGCTTCGGCTCGCCGGCTACGCGACCGGGATGGTCGGCAAGTGGCACCTCGGCAACTTCCGGGAGAACCCTGCACACCATCCGATGCGCCACGGCTTCGACTTCTTCGCCGGCTTTCCACACTCGAACGGCGAGTTCCCCTACTCATACTGGCAGGGCGAGACGATGGTCGAGGGCGAGCTCGGCCTGCGGCAGGGCGACCTGACCGAGATGCTGACGAACGAGGCGATCGGCTTCATCGACGCCCACCGCACGGAGCCCTTCTTCCTCTTTGTCGGGCAGAAGAACGTCCACATCCCGCTCGTTCCGTCGCCGCGCTTCGCGGGCAAGTCGGCGGCCGGCCCGTACGGCGACTCGGTCGAAGAGCTCGACTGGAGCGTGGGCGAGATCGTCCGCGCGCTCGCCGATCGCGGGCTCGCCGAGGACACCCTCGTCCTGTTCGCGAGCGACAACGGCGGCTGGTTCTCGGGAAGCAACGCTCCTCTGCGCGGGCACAAGGGAGAGCCGTTCGAGGGTGGGCAGCGCGTGCCCGCGATCGCCGTCTGGCCGGGGCACGTTCCGGCCGGAAGCGTCGTCGGCGCGCCGGCGATGGCGATCGACCTGTTTCCGACCGCGCTTCGGCTCGCAGGCCTCGAGCTGCCGAGCGACCGCACGATCGACGGCCGCGACATCGGCCCGCTCCTCGACGGGCGAACGCAGGAGAGCCCGCACGAAGCACTCTTCTTCTTCAACGCCAACGTGATCGACGGCGCCCGCGGCGGCCGCTTCAAGTACTACCGCTGGGTAAACCAGTACATGTGGCCGGTCCCGCTCGACAAGGTGAGCACCGTGGGGGGACGCGCGTGGGAGAAGACGCGCTACGTCGATCCGAAGACGGGCATCGCCGCGCGCCCGCGCATGCCACTGCTCTTCGATCTGGCCGCGGATCCCGGCGAGGCGTACAACGTCGTCGAGTCGCACCCGGACGACGCCACGCGCCTTTCGGCGGCGATCGAGGCGTGGGAGCGCGACTTCTTCGCGAACCCGCGCGGCTGGAAGTAGCGCCCGCCGCGGGGGGCTTCCTGCAACTGGCTTGCCATGGCCAATCCACATAACTATCCAATAGCCATGAAGCCCGTGAACGTCGCCGAGCTCAAGAACCGGCTGAGTCACTACCTCAGGCTCGTCCGGAAGGGCGAGTCACTCTTGGTGCGAGATCGCGAGCAGGTGATCGCCCGGATCGAGCCGGCGGGAGGCGGAGGCCGGACCGCCGGCGCCGATGCCGAGTGGCTGGCGCGCCTCGAGCAGCAGGGGGTGATCCGCCGCGGACGCGGGCGCTGGACGGCCGAGCTGCTGGCGCGGCGACCGCGTGCCGAGGCGGACGTCGTTGCCGCGCTGCTCGACGAGCGAGAAGAGGGGCGGTGAGGTTCTGGGACAGCTCGGCGCTGGTGCCGCTCGTGGTCGAGCAGCCGACCTCCACTCGCGCGGAGCGCTGGATGGCAGAAGACGCGGACGCGGTCACGTGGACCCTCACGCCCGTCGAGGTGGTCTCGGCGCTGCGGCGACTCGTGCGGGACGGCCTGCTCGCGGAGCGTGCTGCGACGCAGGCGGAGCGGATCTCTGATGAGCTGCTGGCGCGCTCACACGTCGTCACCGCTGCCGAGGACGTGAAGGGAATTGCGCGTCGCCTGCTCCGTGTTCACGCGCTCCGGGCTGCGGATGCGCTGCAGCCCGGCGCCGCGCTCGCGTGGGCGGAGGGAAGACCTGCACGGCGCGTCCTGCACACGCTCGACGCGCGCCTCGCGATCGCCGGCGAGAGTCCTCCGCCTGCGAGACGATCCGGAGATCCCGTCGAAAACGAGTCAGAGCGAGTCGAGCACGCGAGAGATCGCGTCTGCGAGCCAGTCGGCGGGCCCGCACGCGCTCCGCGCCGAGGTCGTCTCGGCGACGGGCAATGCCGCGGCCGACGGCATTGCGGCCGGCGAGTCGCATGCCTGCGGCGCCTGCGCGCACCCCCCGGACTTGCGCGCGGCTCGCTTTCGCGGCGCTCGCTTCGAAGCCGTCGATGTCGACTCCTGCGAATGCATCGCGCCTCCCTCTTCCCTCGGGAGAGGATGCCCTTTTCCGGCAGCTCGGACCCTTACGATCGCCTGACGCTTGCCTGAGCGGCCGGGGTTGGCGAGCGATTCACCGCAGGTCGTTCGAGCTCGATCGAAGCAACCGCACGCGCTACGGGTAGGCGGCCTGCCCAACGCGCGCGAGCTTGCGCAGCACGCGCGCCATCCCGAGGCCTTCCGCGATGACCG
>CAJPFO010000317.1 GCA_905339255.1 Myxococcaceae bacterium | reverse complement strand
CCCGGGCGGGAGCGCCTTCGTGAGATCGTCGTGTGTGAGATAACCCTTGCGGCCTCCGAGTTCGAGAAGGTCGTGGATCGCTTGCTCGACGCTCGCGACGAGCTCCGGGCTCGCCGATCCGAGCTCGCCGGCGGCGGGATCGGGATCGACGGGCATTCGAGGCGGCTGCGACGACGGAAGCAAGTTGCGCTTGGGCGAGGGCGCGTGCGGAACCATGGGATCTCCTCGAGAGCAACCGTTGCGTCATCGCCTCCCTTCCGGGGGAGGCGATACGGGGGGACGTCCGGAACCAACGGCGAGCCGGGCGGCGCGGCGTTCGTCGAGTCGCCGCTGCTTGGCGGCGAGGAGCGCACGGGCATCGTCCGGAGAGGAGTCTTCGAGCCGGCGCGTGAGCGCGCGCTGCTCTTCGTTCAAGCGGCGCTCGCGCAATCGGGCGAGCGTCTGGTCGAGGACGGAGGCGGCGACCGTTTCCTCGAGATCGGGAGCGTCGTCCACCGCGAGTGCGAGGAGCGCTCCGCGCGCATCACCCACGAGGCCCTCGCACAGCACTGCCGGATCGGGCGCCGCCCCGGCACGGACCGACTCGAGGATCTGCGCCACCAGGTCCCGCCACTTCCCTTCGGGAAGCTCGGAGACGAGCTCGCCCTCGGGAACGCGCAGCGAGAGCGACGGATGCCGGAGGAGGAGCCTCGCCACATCGCGCGCGAAGCGATCCTCGGGGCCCTCCCGCCGAGGCGCTGCGTGCGGAAGCGCTTCTGGCGTCGCCGCGATGGTCTTTCCCTGCGCGGCCTGCC
Source organism: Myxococcaceae bacterium (assembly GCA_905339255.1). GTDB lineage: Bacteria > Myxococcota_A > UBA9160 > UBA9160 > UBA9160 > MYXO. The sequence goes on along the minus strand of CAJPFO010000317.1, from coordinate 8,493 downwards.
GCAGTGCGAGCTCGACGTGACGCGTCTCGGTGTAGGTTGCGAGCGCGAGGCGTCGCGCCCACTCGCCGCGCTCGACCGGATCTCCGACGAGAACGAGGAGCGGCGCCACCGACGCGACGGCATCGGCCTTCTGCGAGGGCGTCGCGACACCCTCTGCCGCGGCGCTCCGGATCACGAGCTCGATCGCGGGCGGCGAGGCATCGACGAGCGCCGCGAGCGCGCGAGCCCCCTCGCGCGCGAGGTAGGTGTCCGGGTCGTCTCCGCCGGGAAGCCTCGCCGCTCGAACGCGAAGCCCTTCGGGAAGCAGCACCTCGAGCGCGCGGCGGACGGCCTTCTCTCCAGCGACGTCGCCATCGAACAGCAGCACCACCTCGCGGGCGCGGCGGCGAAGGTTCTTCGCGTGCTCGGTCGTGAGCGCGGTGCCGCAGGTGGCGACGGTCTCGGCGATTCCCGCACGATCGAGCGCGACGAGATCGAAGTAGCCCTCGACGACCACCGCGCGACCCGTCTTGCGCATCGCCTCGAGCGCGCGCGGAAAGCCGAAGAAGGCCTCGCGCTTGCGGAAGATCGCCGTCTCGGGAGTGTTCAGATACTTCGGCTCCTGCCCCTTCGCGAGCGCTCTTCCACCGAATCCGATCACGCGACCTCGAACGTCCTGGATCGGGAAGGTCACCCGCCCGCGCAACCTGTCGTAGTGGCCGTCGCCTGCCTGCCGCTTCGCGATCAGCCCCGCGCGCTCTCCCGCCTCGAAGGGGATCCGCAGCACGCGGAGTTGATGGACGACGGCATCCCAGCGATCGGGGGCGAAACCGATCCCGAACCGCTCGATCACCGCGGAGTCGAGGCCGCGCTCCTCACAGAGGTACGCGCGCGCCTCCGCGCCTTCGTCGGAAGCCAGGGCCTTGCGGTAGAGCGCTTGCGCCGCGTCGTTGGCGGCGACCATCGCCTCGATGCTGCCGTGCTCGGCGCCCCCCTCTTCGGGGACCTCGACGCCGCATTCCCGAGCGAGCTGACGAACCGCCTCGGGGAAGGTCAGGTTCTCGTGCCGCATCAGGAAGGTGAAGACGTGCCCGCCTTCACCGCAGCCGAAGCAATGCCAGATCTGCCGCTCGCGATTGACGTTGAACGACGGCGTCTTCTCGGTGTGGAAGGGGCACAGGCCGACGAAGTTGCGTCCGGAGGGTCGCAGGCTCAGGTAACGCCCGACGAGATCGACGATGTCGATCCGCTCCCTGATCTCTTGAATGGTCGATTCAGGGATCCGGGCCACCGCAGCCTACCCCCGGCTCAGCGCGCCATTCGCTTCAGCTTCTTGAGAGCCCGCTTCCGAGCGGCGGCCGCCTTCTTCTTGCGTCGCACGCTCGGCTTGTCGTAGTACTCGCGCCGCCGCAGCTCGGTCAGGATGCCGGCCTTCTCGCACTGCTTCTTGAAGCGCTTCATGGCCTGCTCGAAGGACTCGTTCTCCTTGACCTTGATCAGCGGCATGCGCGGGCGTTGCTCCTACGAAAGCAAGGCAGGCTCTCCTGCCCCCCGGTGTGAGTGGTTCGAGCGAGCCGAAGGTGTCGGAGAAAAAACGCCGACCCCGTCACGGCCCGCCGAAGATTCCCCTGCCTTTCCGGAGCGTTGCACGTTCACGGAAGGCGAAGGCGGACGCTAGCGCAGGCAGCCGGTCGCTTCAACCGACGGCCGCCGCACGGGGATTCCGAGTTCGAGCAGGCGCCGCTTGACCTCCCCCACCGTGGTCTCGCGGAAGTGGAAGATCGAGGCGGCGAGGGCGGCCTGCGCGTGCCCGCCCGCGGGGCCGTCGTCGAGCGCGGCGGCCAGGTCCTCGGCGCTCCCCCCGCCTCCCGAGGCGATCACCGGGATCGGGACGGCGTCGGCCACCGCGCGGACGAAGGCCAGGTCGTAGCCCGAGCGCGTCCCGTCGCGATCCATGCTCGTGAGCAGGATCTCTCCGGCCCCGCGTCCGGCCATCTGCCGAGCCCAATCGACGGCGTCGATCCCGGTCGGCCGCCTTCCGCCGTGCGTGCAGACCTCCCAGCGTCGGCCCGGCTCGACGGCTCGCGCGTCGATCGCGACGACGAGGTTGGCGCTCCCGATCTTGACCGCCGCATCGGAGACCAGGTCGGGGTTCGAGACCGCCGCGGTCATGATCGAGACCTTGTCGGCGCCGGCGTTGAGCAGATCACGGACGTCGTCGAGGCTTCGAACCCCTCCTCCGACGCAGAGCGGCATGAAGACGCGCTCTGCCGTTCTCGAGACGACGTCGAAGAGCGTCCGCCGCCCCTCGTGGCTCGCCGTGATGTCGAGGAAGGTGATCTCGTCGGCCTCCTGCGCGTCGTACATCGCGGCGACCTCGACCGGATCTCCGGCGTCGACGTGGTCGACGTAGCGGACGCCCTTCACCACTCGCCCGCGGTCGACATCGAGGCACGGGATGATCCGCTTCAGCAGCACGAGAGCGCCTCGAGCGCCGCAGCGAGGTCGACCGCACCCGTGTAGAGCGCCTTGCCGACGATCGCGCCCGCCACCGGAAACGCCGCGGCACGAACCAGATCGTCGACCGACGCGACGCCTCCCGAAACGATCACCGGGATCGAAACCGACTCGGCGAGCGCGGCGCTCGCTTCGAGGTTCGGCCCGCCGAGCATCCCGTCGCGCGCAATGTCGGTGTGGACGATCGCTGCGACGCCCGCGTCCTCGAAGCGCCGAGCGAGATCCGTTGCATCGACGCGGCTCTCCTCGAGCCAGCCCTCGGCGGCAACGCGCCCGTCGCGAGCGTCGATCCCGACCGCCACGCGTCCTGGAAACCGACGCGCCGCTTCGCGGACCAGATCCGGGTCGCGGAGCGCGACGGTGCCGAGGATCACGCGGTCGAGTCCGAGTGCGAGGCTCTCGTCGACGGCCGCGAGCGTTCGGATCCCACCGCCGAGCTGGACGGGGACGCGCTTCGCGGCCGACACGATCCGGCGGATCGCGTCCCGATTCGTGGGCCGCCCGGCCTTCGCCCCGTCGAGATCGACCACGTGGAGGCGACAGATCGCCTGCGAACAGAACGCCGCGGCCACTTCGCCGGGATCGTCCGAGTAGACGGTGGCCTCGTCGTAGCGGCCTTGCCGCAGGCGAACGCAGCGGCCGCCGAGCAGGTCGATCGCCGGGATCAGCTCGAACGGCGCGCCGTTACGGCGAGACCGGGAAGGCATCGGCCACGCCCTCGGCGCCCCATTTCGAGAGCTCGTCGGCCGTGAGCCAACGGCTCCCGCCTCCGGGGTAGCGCCCGAGGTTGAAGAGGTTGGCCGAGACGGGCTCCTGGGTCTCGTCGAACGTCGCGCTCCAGAGTCGTTCGGGCCTCGGCGCCGAGTGGAGCACGACCTCGAAGCCGACGCTCGCCGGGGCCGATGCTCCGAGGTTCGCGCCACGCCGGTCGCGATAGCGCCATACTTGGCCGGTCACGAACGCGTTCGCGCCGAACTTCTCGTAGGCGAGCGCCGCGATCGCTTCGGGCTTCGCGTCGGTGCCGAGCCCGGCGCCCGACATCGCGCGCGCAACGTCCTCGGGCGGGATCACGTTCAACCCGCGCGCCGAAAGCGCCTCGGCCACCTGTCGCGCCACCACCGGCGCCCCGGACACCTCGGGGCCCTCCTTCGGCAACGCCCCCGTCCCTCGGCTCCTCGCCTCGAACGGAACGACGGCCACCGAGCCGAGCTTCGCCGCCTGATCGAGCGCAGGATACTTCCTGGTCTGCACGACCCCGGCGCAACCGAGCGCCGCGACGACGAGGACGGTCGAAAGGGCCACGCTCCGGGCTAGCCGCGACATGCGACGACCCACGCGGCGTACGCGTCGAGAAGGCGCTTTCCCGCGCCCTGGCTCTTCTCGGGATGGAACTGCACGGCGAACATCCTCTCCGTCGCGACGGCCGCCGTGAAGGCGCCGCCGTAGTCGGTGACTCCCACCGAGACGCCCGGATCCTTCGGGACGACGCGGTACGAGTGCACGAAGTAGAACTGATCCTCTCGCGGGAGCTTCTCGAGCATCGGATGCGAGCCCTCGAAGCGCACGTCGTTCCAGCCGATGTGCGGCACGCGGAGCCGCGATCCGTCGGGCGAGCACTCGGGGAAGCGCTCGACGCGCCCGCGCAGCAGACCGAGTCCGCGCGTGGGGCCGTGCTCGTCGCTTTCCTCGAAGAGGAGTTGCAGCCCGAGGCACAGGCCGAGGTACGGGCGGCCGGCCTCGATCGCCGAGACGACCGCATCGTCGAGGCCCTTCGCACGCAGGTTCGCGGAGCAGTCCGCGAACGCACCGACTCCCGGGAGGACGACGCCGTCGGCACGGCGCAGACTCGCTGCGTCCGACGTCACGTCGGGCCGCAACCCCGAGCGGGCGAGCGCACGCGCAACGCTGCGGAGGTTTCCCGACCCGTAGTCGACGACCGCGATGGTCGGCTGGGCGTTCAGAGCGCCCCCTTCACGCTCGGCAGGCCCTCGACGCGCGGATCGATCTCGACCGCCTCTCGAAGCGCGCGCGCGAGCCCCTTGAAGACGGCCTCGATCACGTGGTGCGGGCTCTTCCCGTAGCGGAGCTCGACGTGCAGATCGAGCCCGGCGTTCTGCGAGAACGCGTACAGGAAGTCCTCGACGAGCGAAACGTCGAAGCCGCCGATCCGGTCGTTCGCGAGATCGACGCGGTACACCAGATAGGGACGGTTCGAGACGTCGACGGCAACCTCGACCTTCGACTCCGCCATCGGCAGCACGAAGCTCGCGTAGCGCCGGATCCCTTCCGCCGAGCCGAGCGCGGCGCGGAAGGCCTCGCCGAGCGCGATCCCCACGTCCTCGACCGTGTGGTGCGCGTCGACGGCGAGATCCCCCTTTGCGGCGAGACGCAGGTCGAAGAGCGCGTGCTTCGCGAACGACTCGAGCATGTGATCGAAGAAGGCGACTCCCGTCGAGACCTCGTAGGTGCCCCGGCCGTCGAGGTCGAGCTCGACGCGGATCTCCGTCTCGCGCGTCTTGCGCTCCTTCGCGCTCCTTCGCTCGCGCATGGTCTAGTCCTCCAGGGCGGCCTCGCGGGCGGCCTCCCGCTCGCGGCGCGCGCGTCGGATCTTCTGGAGGCGCTGCTCCACCGACTCGCCGTGCGCCGTGAAGCCTTCGAGGTTAGCCAAACGGATCACGTCCGCCCCGAGCTCGCGGAGCTTCGGGGGCTCGAAGCGGACGACGTTCGTTCGCTTGAGGAAGTCCTCGACCCCGAGCGGCGAGAAGAAGCGGGCCGTGCCTCCGGTCGGAAGCACGTGATTCGGCCCGGCGAGGTAGTCGCCGATCGCGACGGGGGAATAGTGCCCCACGAAGATCGCCCCGGCGTTCGTCACCTTCTTCTGCGCAGGCTCGGGGTCGTCGAGCGCGAGCATCAGGTGTTCGGGGGCGTACCGGTTGGCGAGCGCGATCGCCTCGTCGACGTCCTTCGTGATCACGATCGCACCCGAGCGGGCGAGCGACGCCTCGGCGACCCGGCTCCGCGCCATCGACTTGAGCTGCTTCGCGAGCGCGTCCTGAACCCGCGGGACGAGCGCCCTCGCCGGGGTGAAGAGCACCGCGCAGGCGTGCTCGTCGTGCTCGGCCTGCGAGAGCAGGTCCGCGGCGACCCACGCCGGTGTCGCCGTCCGATCGGCGACGATCGCCACCTCGGAGGGACCGGCTTCGCTGTCGATCCCGACCTCTCCGAAGACGAGTCGCTTCGCCGTCGCCACGTAGACGTTTCCGGGGCCGACGATCTTGTCGACGCGCGGAATGCTCTCCGTTCCAAAGGCGAACGCCGCGATCGCGTGCGCGCCTCCCATCTTGAAGACCCGGTGCACGCCCGCGACCCGAGCCGCCATCAGCACCTCGGGCTTGACCTTGCCGTCGGGCTGCGGCGGGGTCGCGAGCCAGATCTCGGGCACCTCGACGACCGACGCCGGAGTCGCGCTCATGATCACCGTCGACGGGTATGCTCCCTTTCCGCCGGGGGCGTAGAGCCCGACCCGCGCGAGCGCGCGGACTCGCTGGCCCATCAGCACGCCGCCTTCCTCCCGCATCTCCCACGACGACGGAATCCGCCGCTTGTGGAAATCGCGGACTCGCATCGCAGCCTTGCCGAGCGCGGCGCGATCGGCGGGATCGACCTTCGCGACTCCGGCATCCCACTCGTCTCGCGTCACCTCGATCGTGTCGACCTTGGCGCTGTCGAGCTTTCGGACGTGCGCGAGGAGTTCCTTGTCGCCTCCCTCGCGGATCCGCTCGAGGATCTTCTTCACCGTCTTCTCGACGGCGTCGTCGGTTTCGACGCGCCGGCGAACGAGCTTCGCGAACGCCGCCTCGAAGCCGGCTTCGCCCGCGACGAGAACCTTCATCGGCCCCTTGCCGTTGCCTCGCGCTGCCGCCATTGAGTTAGGCCTCCCGCCGGATGCTGGCACCGAGCCCCCTGAGCTTCTCTTCGATGCGCTCGTAGCCCCGATCGATGTGGTAGACGCGGCTCACGCACGTCTCGCCCTCGGCGGCGAGCGCCGCGACGATGAGCCCTGCAGAGGCGCGCAGGTCGGTCGCCATGACCGGCGCTCCCGAGAGCCTCTCGACCCCTCGCACGTGCGCCGAGCGCCCTGCGACGGCGATCTCGGCGCCGAGCCGGAGGAGCTCGGGCACGTGCATGAAGCGGTTCTCGAAGACGGTCTCGGTCACCACGGACGATCCTTGCGCGAGCGTGAGAACCGCCATGAGCTGCGATTGCATGTCGGTCGCAAATCCCGGATACGGAGCCGTGACGACGTCGACGGCTCGCGGCGCTTCGAACGCGCGAACCCGGAACGAGTCGTCCGCCGCGTCGATCGCGGCCCCGGTTTCGCGAAGCTTCGCGAGTGTCGCCTCCATCGCACGCGGGTCGACGCCGCGAACGAGCACATCGCCGCGCGTCGCGACCGCGGCCGCCGCGAGCGTTCCCGCCTCGATCCGATCTCCCGCGACGCGATGCTCGATCCCCCGGAGCCTCGGCACGCCCTCGACGACGATCCGGCCCGTCCCGGCGCCTTCGATCCGCGCCCCCATCCGCACGAGGAACTCGGCGAGCTCGACCACCTCCGGCTCGCGCGCTGCGTTCTCGAGAACGCTCTCGCCCTCGGCGAGCGACGCGGCCATCATCACGTTCTGCGTTCCGTTGACCGTCGAGACGTCGAAGACGACCCGCGCACCGCGCAACCGGTCGGCCCGGCATTCGACGTAGCCGCGGCTCAGCTCGGTCTTGGCCCCGAGCGCCTCGAGTCCCTTCAAGTGCTGGTCGACGGGCCGAACTCCGATCGCGCAGCCGCCCGGCTCCGACACTTTTCCGTGTCCGAAGCGTGCCACGAGCGGGCCGAGCACCATGAACGACGCACGCATCTTGCGCACGAGCTCGTACGGCGCTTCGGGGGTGTCGACGGGATCGGCGAGGATCCGCACCGTGTGCGGGTCGTGCGGGTCGAAGCCCGCGTGCGCGCCGAGTGCCGAGAGGATCTGGAGCATCCCGTCGACATCGCGAAGCCGAGGCACGTTGCGGAGCACCGTCTCGCCCTCGCCGAGCAGCGCCGCCGCCATGAGCGCGAGCGAAGCGTTCTTCGATCCCGAGACGTCGACCGTTCCGAGCAGGCGTCGGCCTCCAGCGACCACGATTCGATCCATCTACGCGTTCCCCCCCGATCGCGCGAGACGGCCGGACACCACGCGGGGCCGGCGGCCGAGGTCGTCATGCACCCGGACGTCCCCGAAACCGGCCTCCCGTACCCATCCTGCCACGACGGGAGCCTGCCCGGGCGCGATCTCCACCGCGAGGGCCCCTCCCACGACCAGATGATCGGTCGCATCGGCCACGAGCGCCCGCAGGCATTCGGTCCCCTCTGGCCCGGCGAATAGCGCCATGCGCGGCTCGAAGGCGAGCTCGGGGGCGAGGCTCGCCTCCTCCCCCTCCGCCAGGTAGGGGGGATTCGACACGATCAGATCGAAGCGCCGGCCCGCGACCGGGTCGTAGAGCGAGCCCTGGACGAGCTCGATCCGGCCCGACAGCCCGAGCGCGGCGGCGTTCTCGGCCGCGATCGCGAGGGCGTCGGCCGAGAGGTCGGTCGCGACGACCCGGAGCGCCGGACGCTCCGAGGCGAGCGCGAGGGCGACCGCCCCCGAGCCGGTTCCTACGTCGAGCACGTTCGCCCCCGCCTCGCGGCCAGGCAGGAGATCGAGAGCGGCCTGGACGAGGGTCTCGGTGTCGGGGCGAGGCGTGAGGACGTCGGGCGTCACGCGCAGCGCGAGCGACCAGAACTCCTTGCGGCCCACCAGGTGCGAGACCGGTACGCGCTCGGCGCCACGCCGCTTGACCAAATCTCGGAAACGCGCGCGCTCGGACTCCTCGACCGGCTTGTCGAAGTCGAGATACAAACGCAGCCGCTCGGTGCCGAGCGCGAAGGCGAGCAGACACTCGGCATCGAGCCGGGCGGTC
>CAJPFO010000316.1 GCA_905339255.1 Myxococcaceae bacterium | reverse complement strand
CTTGAGGAAATTGTCCACACTGGAAACCACGAGCGCGCCCCAGAGCACCATAAAGATCGCCCATTCGGTTTGCCCCTGGTAGAAGAGCCAGCCCGCGGCGGGCAGCCAGAGCACCACCGGCCCCATGGGGATGGGGGACAGAAAGAAAGTGGCAACGCCCAGCAAGGTGGCCGCCGGCACCCCGGAAACCCAGAAGCCGATGGCGGCGAGGACTGCTTGGCCCAATGCCGTGCCGAGGATGCCGTAAACCACGCCGCGCACCGTGCCGGCCGCGACCTGGATGAGATGGCGCGCCTTGTCGCCGCCGAGGTGCGCCGCGGCGGTGTCCAGGCGCCTCGCCGCCAGCTCGCCGTCGCGGTAGATGAAGAACACGATGAGTATGGAAAGACTGATCTGCAGCACGCCCTGGCCGAGGGTGGCGCCGCTGGCGACGAGAAAACTGCGCAGGGCCGGAAGGGTCTTCTTCAGTTCGGCCAGAAGGTGGCCGCTGTCGTGGGTGAGGTCGTTCCAATAAGTGGCGAGGCGCTCGCCGACCCAGGGCAGGCCGGCCACCCAGGCCGGTGCGTCGGGCAGGCCTTCCTTGAGGCGCGTTTGGGCGAGTTCGGTGAAGACCACTATGTCATCGGCCATGGTAATCACCGCAGCGACCAGCGGGGCGAGCAGGATCAGCGTAATGGCGAGGGTCATGGCGGCCGCGGCGGCCGTCGGCGAGCCGCGCAGCCAAGCTTTGATACGGTTGCGAACCGGCCAGGTGGTGTAGGCAAGAATCATGGCCCACAGCGCGGCGATGAGAAAGGGCTGGAGCACCAAAAAACACCCCAGGACCAGCAGCACCAGGGCGGTGGCGGAAAGCGCCATCTGGTAACCGCGCGTGGAGAGCGGAGAGCGGCGTCGGGATTCAGGCATTTTCGGAGGCGAGTCGGGGTAGGTCGGGAATCTGGATCACGCGCCCGCGCACCTCGATGAGCCCCGCCTCGGCGAGGCCGTGCAGTACCCGGGAGAGGGTTTCGGGCGTGAGGTTGAGACGCGAGGCGATCACGGTCTTGCTGGTCGGCAACCGCACCTCGGCGCGCAGGGGGGGGGCATCTCCGGCCCGTTCGATCAGGTAGGCCACCAGCCTCTGGCGAGCGCTTTGCAGCGTGTAGGCTTCGACATCCTGGATCAGCCCGTGCAGCCTCATGCTCAAGCCCGCGAGGAGTTTTCTCGCCAGGCGTGGGTCGCGGTCCATGGCCGCGAACAGCACCGCTTTGGAGATGTGCAGCGCGGTGCCTTCGGTGAGGGCCTGCGCGAAAACCGGATAGGGAACCTCCATGAACATCACCGCCTCGCCGAAGCTTTGCCCCGGACCCATGATTTCCAGGACCTTTTCGCCGCCTTGGGGCGAAGGCAGCGCGAGCTTGATCTGTCCGCGGATGATGCTGAAAAAGCCGGTGCTCGGGTCGCCTTTCGAGAACAGCATCTCGCCGCGCCGAAAAGCGTGCTCCCGGGTGCCGCGCAGCAAGGCGTCGATTTCCTCGGCATCGAGCTGCCGGCAAAGCGGCAGGCTGGTGAGCGCGATTTGCAGGTGCGAGACGGGTTCGCTCATCGGTTCTTTCTCTGGGGCTCACCGCCAGGCAGGGGCTGGGCGAGCGCCAGATTGTAGCACCGGCTCCGGCAGCGGGCTTATTCGCCGCGTTTTTGATGATCGTCAACACGCCTGCCTGCCGGCTCGCCGAAACTTGCGCCACGAGAAACCTTTTAACTGTCCTCGCTCGGAAAGGGAATGGCTATGGATCGCAGTCGTGTCACTCAAACCATCGGCGTACTGGCGGCGTCACTGGCCTTGGCTGGAGTCGTCAGCAGCGCCAACGCGCAGCAATCCGCGGCATCGGCCGCGCCGCCGATGACCGCCCAGGAAAAGGAAGTCGGCAAGAAGATCTACTTCGAGCGTTGCGCTGGCTGCCACGGCGTTCTGCGCAAGGGCGCCACCGGCAAGAACCTGGAGCCACACTGGACCAAGAAGCTGCCCGACGGCACCACTCAGGAAGGCGGCACGCTGAAGCTGGGCACCGGGCGTCTGGACAAGATCATCGGCATGGGTACCGAAGGTGGCATGGTGAACTACGATGATATCCTCACCAAAGAGGAAATCGACATCATGGCCCGCTACATCCAGCAGGTGCCGGATGTTCCGCCCGAGTTCAGCCTCAAGGACATGGAGGCCTCGTGGAAGCTCTTGGTGCCCGTCGACAAGCGGCCCAAGCAGCCCATGCACAAGGTCAACCTGAAGAATGTCTTCGCGGTGACCTTGCGTGATACCGGCGAACTGGCGCTGATCGACGGCGACAAGAAAGAGATCTGGCAAATTCTCAAGACCGGTTACGCCGTGCATATTTCGAGGCTGTCGGCATCGGGCCGCTATGTTTACACCGTGGGTCGCGACGGCCTCGTGACCCTGATCGACATGTGGTTCGAAACGCCCACCACCGTGGCGACCATCAAGATGGGTTCGGATGCGCGCTCAGTCGATACCTCCAAGTTCAAAGGCTTCGAAGACAAATATCTCATCGGAGGTTCCTATTGGCCGCCTCAGTATTCGATCATGGAAGGCGATACCCTCAAGCCTCTGAAGGTGGTGTCCACGCGCGGCATGACCGTCGATGGCGAATATCACCCCGAGCCGCGCGTCGCTTCGATCGTGTCTTCCCACATCAAGCCCGAGTGGGTGGTGAACATCAAGGAAACCGGGCAGATTCTGCTGGTCGATTACAGCGACATCAAGAACTTGAAGACTACCACCATCGAGTCCGCGAAGTTCCTGCATGATGGCGGCTGGGACGCGTCCAAGCGCTACTTCCTGGTGGCGGCGAATGCCTCGCACAAGGTCGCGGCGGTGGACACCAAAACCGGCAAGCTCGCCGCTCTGGTTGACACTAAGAAGATTCCGCACCCTGGCCGCGGCGCCAACTTCGTGCATCCCAAGTTTGGTCCGGTGTGGGCCACCGGCCACCTGGGTGACGCCGTGGTATCGCTGATTTCCACGCCCTCGGAGAAGAAGGAGTTCGCCAAGTACAAGACCAACAACTGGAAGGTGGTCGAGGAGCTGAAGATGCCGGGTGCGGGCAATCTCTTCGTCAAGACGCATCCCAAGTCCAAGAACCTCTGGGCCGACCTGCCGATGAACCCCGAGCGCGAGAATGCCGAATCGGTCTACGTGTTCAAGATGGATGATTTGTCCAAGCCCCCGGTCAAGCTCGACGTCGCCAAGGATTCCGGCCTGCCGGTGACCAAAGCCCTGCGCCGCGCGGTGCATCCCGAGTACAGCCAGGATGGCACGGAGGTCTGGATCTCGCTCTGGGGCGGCAAGACCAACCAATCGGCGCTGGTGGTGTATGACGACAAGACTTTGAAGGTCAAGAAGGTGATCACCGATCCCAAGATGATCAC
>CAJPFO010000315.1 GCA_905339255.1 Myxococcaceae bacterium | reverse complement strand
GGCCGCGGCTTCGCCTGCGGCCCGCGAATGCCTCGAGGAGGTCATCCAGGCGGCCGAACTGGCCGCACGACTCACCGGCCAGATGCTCGCCTACTCGGGGCGCGGCCGCCTCGAGGTGCGTGCGATCGATCTGCGGGAGGCCGTGCGCTCGCTCCGCGCACTGCTGCAGTCGAGCATTCCGAGGAACGTCGGGTTCGTGCTCGACCTCGGCGAGGTGGTTCCGAAGGCGGAGGCCGATCCCGCGCAGGTGCAGCAGGTCGTCCTCAATCTCGTGCTGAACGCGGCCGAGGCGATCGGCGATCGCCGTGGCGTCGTTCGCGTCCGCTTCGGGGCCCGACGGCTCGGGGAGCCTCAGCTGCTCGGTCTCGTCGCCGGGTCGGGGATGCGGCCCGGCCTCCACGTGTGGCTCGAGGTCGCGGATACCGGCTCCGGGATGGACGCCGACACCATGGCACGGATGTTCGATCCGTTCTTTTCGACCAAGTTCACGGGGCGCGGCCTCGGTCTCGCGGCGGTGCTCGGAATCGTCCGTGGCCATCGCGGCGGCATGGAGGTCCGCAGTCGCGAAGGCGAGGGAACGCTCGTGCGCGTCTACTTTCCCACGGCGCTGGCGCACTCCGAGGAGCGCGCTCCCGCGGAGCGCGTGAGCGCCCCGGAAGTGCGAGGCAGCGTGCTGGTCGTCGACGACGAGGTCCTGGTCCGCGATCTGGCGCGGCGCACGCTCGAGCGCGCCGGCCATCGGACCTACGTCGCGGCGGGAGGTCGCGACGCGGTCGAGGCCTTCCGGAAGCACCGCGACGAGATCCGGATCGTGGTGCTCGACGCGACGATGCCCGATGCCGCCGGGGCCGAGACCTTCGGCGAGCTGCGGAGGATCGAGCCTCGGATCCCGATCCTGCTCTCGAGCGGCTACCCGGACGACGCTTCGGTCGCTGCGATCGCCGACGATCCCCTCGCGGGCTTCCTCGCGAAGCCCTGGACTCCCGAAGACCTCGTCTCGAGCGTGCGTGAGCGGCTCGCTGCGGCGAGCGCCCGCGAGACGCCGGTCTCGTGACGCGCAGCGTGGCCCGCACGGACGGGGCGCTTCGCCGGCGCCCCGCCGCGCGATCGACGCATCAGCTCGCCGGATCGACGAAGCCGGAGAGATGGACGATCCCGTTCCAGTCGAGCGCGCAGGCGGCGACGCCTCGCCCCTCGAGACGCAGGTCGTCTCCGAGACCACGGGAGGGCCTTCGCTCGACGGCCGCGCGGGCGATCGCCGCAAGGAAGGGCTCCGGGGCCTCGAAGAGAGGTCGCCTCGTCTCGCGCGTCGGATCGGCTTCGGGGGAGGGTTCGTCGAGCCAGGGGTCCTTCGGCCGTCGCCTTGCGCGATCGCGAGCGATCTCGAGCGCCGCACGATCGATCGCGTCGATCACGGTACCCGATGCGAGCCGCGCAAACGCTCCCGGCAGGAGCGATGGATCGCCGAGAAGCTCGATTCCGACGATCTCATCGCCGACCGCAGCGACGAACCCCACCTGACCCTCGAGCGTGTGGAACGATTCGAGGACCTCGTCGATCTCGGGGGCACGAGCGCTCGCGTAGTCCTGCCACGCCAGGGTCTGCGAGCGGATCGCCGAGGCATCGATTCTCGCCTCGACGTCGTCCCAGACGTCGAGCTGGTCGGCCTCGAAGCCGAGGCCTGTGCGAACCGCACGCGCGACGTCGTGCTGCATGCGTCGGCGCAGGTCGCTCGAGATCGTCCTCCCTGCTGCGCGGAAGCCACCCTCGCACGTCCGGGCCCAACGTCCCCGCTCGACGCAGGTGACGTCGAGCACGACGCCCGTGCCCGGCGCAACCAGGACGCTCGCGTTGGCGACGCGGTTCTGCTTGGCGCCGAGGATCTCCTCGCCGAAGAGGACGAGCACCGGAAGCTCGCCGCGATTGTCGAGCCGCGCGAGGGGAACGAAGCCGCCGTCGCCGACCTCGTCGAGGCTCGCGCGACCCGCAGCGATCGCTTCGGCGAGGAGCACGACCCGCTCGGTGTCCCGACGCTCGCAGGGGGCGTCTCGGAGCAGCGGCCAGAGGGTGAGCGTCTTGTGCGCCTGTCGCGGCGCGAGGTGAAGGGAGCCGAAGAGTTCGCCGATCGGATCGTTCGCAAGGAGCGGGTTCGTCATGGGGCCTCCTTCGCGGGAGCCGGCGGGCTCCCGTCGCTGGATCCGGAGCTTCGCTCGCGGGCGTGTCAGGGGCGGTCACGCCCGGGCGCAGGCGGCCGGCGGCTACCTCGGAGCGGGGCGATTCCCCGCTCGCCCTCGACCTCGTGCCTCGGCTTGCGGGGGAGGGCGCCTTGGGGCACGATTCGGAATCAGAACACTGATTCTGATTCCAAATCCGGGCCGGTCCGGGTGTCCTCGGGATGTGCAGCGTCCCGGGTCGGCGGGCGAAGGGGCGAGAGGGCTTGGATCCCATCCGCAACCAGCGAGGCGCGCTCCCGGCCAGCCCTTCGGGGCCGCGGGGGCTCGCCTGGGTCCGGACGCCGCGACAGGCGCGAAGCCAAGAGACGCTCGACCGCATCCTCGATGCCGCAGAGGCGCTCGTCGCCGAGAAGGGCTTCGAGGACACGACGATCTCGGACATCGTCGCGCGCGCCGGCTCTTCGGTCGGCGCCTTCTACACCCGCTTCCGCGACAAGGAGGGGCTCCTCTACGCCCTCTACGAACGCTACCTCGCGCAGGCCACGGCGACGGCCCGCGCGGCGCTCGATCCCGCGCGTTGGGCCGAGGCCGATGTCGCGACGATCCTCGATGCGACACTACGCTTCCTCGTTGCGATCTTCCGGCAGCAGGCAGGGCTCATCCGGGCCTTCGTCCTCCGCAACCACGTCGATCCGGAGTTCCGTGCGCGGCAGGAGAGGCTCTCGCACTACGTGAGCGCGCGGCTCGCGAACCTGCTCCTCGCGAGGGCCGACCAGATCGGGCATCCGGATCCCGAACGTGCCGCGGCGTTCGGCTTCACGATGATGTTCAGCACGCTCGAGAGCGCGATCCTCTTCGGGGAGCTGCGCTCCGACGACCTCGCCCTCGGAGACGAGGCGCTCGCCTCCGAGCTCACCCGCGCCTACCTCGCGTACCTCGGCGTCGCCGGGGCCGCGACCGAGACCTCCACCAGGATGCGCCCACCCCGCAAGGAGAAGCCCGCATGAACGCGATCACGAAGCTCCATCCCGCCACGCCGATCGAGGAGCTGCGAGTGCCGCAGCATCTCCATTACAACTGGGAGTACGACGCGACTCGCAGCCAGCTCATGCGCCTCTACGAGAACGCGAAGCGCGATCAATGGAACGCGACGCAGCGGCTCGACTGGAGCGTCGACGTCGATCCCGGAAAGGGGCTCGTTCCCGACTTCGGGATCGGGATCTACTGCACGCCGATCTGGGCCCGCCTCTCGAAGGCGCAGATCGAGAAGCTCCGCCACGAAGCGATCACCTGGCAGCTCTGCCAGTTCCTCCACGGCGAGCAGGGAGCACTGCTCGCGACCGCGCAGATCGTCGATTCGGTTCCCTGGTACGAGGCGAAGCAGTACGGAGCGACGCAGGTGATGGACGAGGCCCGTCACGTCGAGGTCTACCGGCGCTTCGTCCAGGAGAAGCTCGGCCACGAGTACCCGGTGAACTCGGAGCTCAAGAAGCTCCTCGATCTGATCCTCACCGACTCCCGCTGGGACATGAAGTTCCTGGGCATGCAGATCATCGTCGAAGGCCTCGCACTCGCCGCCTTCGGGACGATTCGCGACACGGCGACGAATCCGCTGCTGCGCGATCTGACGGCCGCGGTCATGGAGGACGAGGCGCGCCACGTGGCGTTCGGCGTTCTCTCGCTCCGCGAATATTGTCGCGACCTTCCCGAGAAGGATCGCCTGGAGCGGGAGGATTTCGTCTACGAGGCGTGCGTCCTGATGCGCGATCGGATCTCGAACCGGGAGGTCTGGGAAGCGATGGGGCTCGATCCCGAGGAGTGCATCGCGTTCTCCGATCGCTCGGAGATGGCGCGACAGTTCCGCTACCGGCTGTTCTCGAAGATCGTCCCGAACGTGAAGAGCCTCGGACTCCTCTCGCCGAAGCAGCGCGAGCGCTTCGAGGCGCTCGGCATCCTCGAGTTCGAGACGAATACGACTTCGGACGTCGACCAGGAACTCGAAGAGGAGCGGCGCGTTCGCGAGGGGCAGTCCCCCGCGATCGGCGCGTAGCCGCCGGCATCCGTCGCAGCCCGATTCCGGGCGGGACGCTTCCTCGGGGAAGGTGAAGGTTTTGGCCGGGCGCGCTATCCGCTGCGAGGTGGCGGCGTGCCCGGCCGGAATCGCTCGGGCTGGACGCTGATTGCGAGGTCCATGGCTCCCGAGGGACGTGCCTCCGACGATTGGATGCGCTGGCTCGACAGCTACGAGGGGCTGCCGAGTCCGATCGCTCCGGACGAAACCCGCGATCTCGGCTGGCGGGCGAAGGGCCACCACGCCCTCGCCTCGCTCGCGGAGCATGCTCCCGGCGTCCTCCTTTCGGGGCTTCTCGCGCTGGCCGGCGTGCTCGTGGCCGAGCGGGGGATCGCCTCCGCCTTCGACCTCGAATCGAGCCCGCTCTCGCCGATCCTCGTCGCGGTGCTGTTCGGCCTCGCGATCCGCAACGCCTTCGGACTCCCGGCCGCGTACGACACCGGCCTCCGCTTCAGCGCGCGCCGGGTGCTGCAGGCGGGCGTCGCCCCGCTCGGCATCCGTCTCTCGCTGGGATCGGTCGGACAGATCGGTCTGATTGCGCTTCCGGTCGTGGTCGCCTGCGTCGTCGCGGCGCTCGTCCTCGTCACGCGGATCAACTCCGGCCTCGGTCTGCCACGGCGGCTCGGGCTCCTGATCGCGGTCGGGACGGGAATCTGCGGCAACTCGGCGATCGTCGCGGCGGCGCCGGTGATCGGCGCGAAGGAGGACGAGGTCAGCTACGCCGTCGCGTGTGTCACACTCTTCGGTCTGCTCGCGCTCGTCACGTATCCCTTTCTCGCGCACTGGCTCTTCGCCGGAGACGCTCGCGAGGCCGGGATCTTCTTCGGGACGGCGATCCACGACACCTCGCAGGTGGCGGGGGCCGGGATCGTCTACCGGCAGGTCTTCGGGAGCGCCGAGGCGCTCGATGTCGCCGCGGTCACGAAGCTGCTCCGGAACCTCTTCTTGCTCGCGGTGATTCCGCTGCTCTCGGTCGTGTGGCGCGAGCCCGGCCGCGCCTCCGTGGCGCCCGGAAACCTGCGGGCGCTCGTTCCCGGGTTCGTGATCGTCTTTCTCGCACTCACGGTGGTTCGTTCGATCGGAGACCTGGGTGACTCGGCCTTCGGAATCGTTCCGCGCGAGATCTTCCGATCGACGGTCGGGCTGCTTTCCGAGACGTCGTCGCTTTGCCTCGCGATGGCGATGGGAGCGGTCGGACTCGGCACGCGCTTCGACCGCTTGCGAGGGATCGGGCTCGGGCCCTTCGCCGTCGGAATCAGCGCGGCGATCCTGGTCGGAGGCGTGTCGTTCGCGATGATCCGGCTCGTGGTCGCACCGGGCTGAGCCTCGCTCCCCGCAGGCCGAGAGCGATCTTCGCAGGCTTCGTGCGGCGACCCTTCAGCCGAGGCTCGCGAGCATCGCGTCCGCGTGCTCGGCGAACTCCGCGATCTGCTCGTCGCCGAGAACGAGCGGGGGATAGAGTTTCGGCACGGCCATGTTCTGCGACGACGCGACGACGATCACCCCGCGCTGGAACATCCCCATCACGAAGAAGGCGCCGGCGAGATCGTCGCGGAAGTCGAGGGCGTAGAGGAGTCCCGTCCGTCGAACCGATCGGAGCGGCCCCGGATGCCGCGCCGCGAGATCCTCGAGCGTCGCAGCGAGCCGGTCGCCCATCGCATTGGCGGAGGGCAGCAGACGGAGCGTCTCTTCGATCGCGGCCCGGCTCACGCTCGCCCCGACGTTCGACCAGGCGTAGGACGAGATGATCCGGTACGGGTTGTCGCCCCAGAAGTCGAGGATCCCGGGCCGCAGCATCACGGCGGCCATCGGGAAGAGTCCCCCCGAGAAGCCCTTCGCCGTGACCATCATGTCGGGAGAGATCCCACTTCGCTGGATCCCCCAGAGCCGGCCGAGGCGACCCATTCCCGTCACCACCTCGTCGACGATGAGCTTCGCGCCGTGCTCGTCGCACAGACGCCGCACGGCCGGGAAGTAGTCGTCCTTCGGCGCACGGCCATCGTAGTCGGTTCGGAGCGGCTCGAGAACGACCGCCGCGGTCCTCTCGCTGATCGCGCGCTCGAGCGAGTCGATGCTCCCGTACTCGACGGCGCGGAAGTCCGGCACCAGCGGCTCGGCCCAATCGCGCATCTCGCCCGGCGCCATCATCGAGAGCGCGAAGCCCGTGACCCCGTGATAGCCGTGGTCCCCGTGGAGGATCTCCGTCCTGCCGGTGGCCCCCCGTGCGATCTTGATCGCCTGGTCGATCGCCTCGCTTCCCGTGACGGCGGGAACCGAGACCTCGAGCCCCGGCGGCCCGGTGCGCGCGAGCGTCTCGGCGAGCCTGGCCTTCGCTTCGCTGAAGTAGAAGAGCGAGCCGAAATCCTCGCCTCGGAGCGCTTCTTCCATCGCGCGGACGACGGCGGGATTGCGGTGCCCGAGGCCGTGGATCCCTCCGACGTTCCAGAGATCGAGATACCGACGCCCTTCGGTGTCGTAGACGTAGGGGCCTTCGCCTTTGGCTTCGATCAACAGGTAGTTGAGCTTGCGGATCGCTTCGATCCGCTTCACTCCGAAATAGCGCCCGTAGCGCTCGACGAAGGCGTCGCGAGTGAGCGGGGTCGAAGTCATCGTGGGGCCTCCGCGCCGGATCTTCGGCGACGCAGCGGCATCTCGCCAGGGGAAGCTCCCCTACGCGACGAAGACCGTCGCGAGGCCGAGCAGGAAGGCCATCGACGCCACGTCGGTCGCGGTGGTGAGGAAGATCGACGAGGCGGTCGCCGGGTCGGCCCCGAGCCGGCGAAGCGCGAGCGGGATGAGCGCGCCCGAAAGGCCGCTCACGATGCACGAGCCGACCATCGCCACCCAGACGATGAGCGCGAGGGCCAGGGCGGCCGGGTTGCCCTCGCTACGAGCGATCATGTACATGCCGAGTCCGGCGCTCACGCCCACGAGTGCTCCGTTGAGCAGTCCGAGCCAGGCCTCCTTGATCACGAGGGCGCGCTCCCGGCCCGAGCGGAGTTCGCCGAGCGTGAGCCCGCGAAGCGAAACCGCGAGCGCCTGGCAGCCGGTATTTCCCGACTGGCCCGAGAGCACGGGCAAGAAGATCGCGAGGATCACCAGCCGATCGATCGTGTCCTGGAAAAACGCGACGACTCCGGCTGCGACGAAGGCGGTGAGCAGGTTGAGCTGGAGCCACGGCTGCCGGAAGCGGAAGCTCCTCGGCCATGGAGTCGAGAGCCTCTCTTCGCGATCGACACCGACCATCGAACCGGCCTGCGCGCTGATCTCGATCGCCTGCTCCTCGAAGAGCATCGAGCCGCGGACGAGACCGAGCAGGTGGCCCTCCGAATCACAGACGGGATAGACCGGGAAGTGCTTGTGGAGGACGGCCTTCCAGGCTTCTTGAAGCGCCATCCTGGCTTCGAGGAAGAAGGGCTTCTCGAGCATCACCTGCGAGAGCTTCTGGCCGTGGTCGGAAAGAAGGAGATCGCGGAAGGTGACGACGCCGACGAGTCGCGCCGAAGCGTCGACCACGAAGGCGTAGGTCACGAAGACCTGCTTCACGATCTCGCGAAGCTCTTCGATCGTCTCGCCGACGGTCCGATCGGGAGAGAAGACCGCCGAGGGAGCCTCCATGAGCCGCCCGACGGATTGCTCGGGATAGGCCGCGGCGAGGAGCCACTGCCCCGCGATCTCTTCGGGGAGGAGCGACGCCACCGCGAGCCGCCTGGTTTCGTCGAGCGCCGCGAGCACCGCCACTGCGACCGAGGGGCGTGCTCGGAGCAGGGCGGAAGCGACCTCCTCGTCACGTACGGGCTGGAGTTGGCGCACGGCCTCGGTCGTCGAGAGGCTCCGGATGTCGGGAGGCTTCGGGGAACCGGGAGGGGGAGGCGTCGCGGCTGCCATCGTGGACCTCGCTCGTGAGCCGGCAGGGTAGGCATGCAGCCGGGAGGGTCAATCCATCGGCCCCGGCGAGAGGCGGCGGTATGCTCGGTGCGACGCTCCGGCCAGGGAGCGCGAGAGGAGGCGAGGCGCCAGTCATGAAGGTTCGGGATCTCATGTCGAAGCCACTCGTCACGATCGGAAGGAACGATCGCGTCTCGGTCGCGGACGAGCGCATGAGCACGAATCGGATCCGACATCTTCCGGTCCTCGACGACGAGGGCGAACTCGCGGGGATCGTTTCGAGGCGAGACGTGACGCGCGAGGCGCTGCGAAGGACGCTCGGCTACGGCGAGGCCGCACAGGACAAGCTCCTCGGCACGCTCCTCGTGAAGGAGGTCATGACCAACGCGGTCGAGACCATCGAGGCCGATGTCGCGCTCGCCGAGGCCGCAGCCCGCATGCTCGACCGTCGGATCGGCTCGCTCGTGGTCGTCGAGCAGGGGCGGCCGATCGGCATCCTGACCGAGGGGGATTTCGTCCGCCACGCGGCCGGCCGGGGTGCGCGCCGGAGCTGATCGCTCGGCGGCGGCTCAGCGGGTTCTTGCGTGGATCGGATGGTCCAGCAGATTCCGCGACGCCTGCTGCTGCATCGATACGCCGAAGAGTTCGCCGCTTCGAAGCCACACCGTCGTGTACTTGCACCGACCGCTCGCGTGCTTCGCCGTGACGTCCCGAACCGTGCCGAATCCGGTCCACGGTTGCACGGTGTCGAGCGCCCGACTGGGCGCAGGCATTCCGACTTCTGCAGGTAGTACTATCCAGAACTAGATGGGAGGCTATCCTGCTCCGGGGTGAGCGGAACCCCCCGGAGATCGCATGGCTTCGCTTCGAGCCCAGGGACGGTCGTTCGAGATCCGCGAGTGCCGGGTGACCCCGCGGGGGCCCCGCCAATTCGTGCTTGCCCGGTTCCGCGACGTGCTCACGCCCGAGGTTCTCGAGCGGGCCGAGGCCGAGGCGAGGCGTCCCTTCGATCGAGCCAAGCTCGTCGAGAGCGCGCTGCGGCACGGCATTCCCGTGAACCCCCATCGCACGGACGCGGCGGCGCGGCGGCTGTTGGCGGAGCTGCGAGCGGGGAGCCGCCTCGAGCCCGGCATGGTCCAGCTGCTGCGAGCTGCGCTCGGAGGCCTCGATGCCGAGCCCCTGCCGGAGCATCTCGAGGACGCTGCCGAGTGGATCGGTCGCTCGGCAGCGGAGCGCGGCAAGGCGCTTCGGGGGCTGCTCCGCACCGCGAGCCGAATCCGACGCTCTTGCGGCCCGAAGCGCGAGCCCGAGCCGCCTCCGTTTCCGCGCTTCCGGTCTCGGGAGATCGCCGCCTGATGCTTCTCGACGAGCAGATCGTCGCGATCGAGGGGGCGTTTGCCGCGGCCGGCATTCCGCACGCCTTCGGAGGTGCGCAGGCCCTCGCTTACTACGGCAGCGTTCGAGCGACCTTCGACATCGACGTGAACGTCTTCGTACCGGTTGCGGAGGCCGGGCGCGTGTTCGACGTGCTCGACTCGCTCGGAGTCGCCGTTCACGACCCGCTTCTCCGAGAGCGCGTGGCTCGCGATGGCCAGGTGCGGCTTCGCTGGCAAGGGACACCCGTCGATCTTTTCTTCGCGTACGATCCGCTCCATCAGAGCTCGCATGCGCGCCGCCGGCGGGTCGACTTCGGCGGGGATTTCATCCACATCCTCGGCGCCGAAGACCTGATCACGTACAAGGTGATCTTCGATCGCGAGAAGGACTGGCGCGACATCGCGAGCATCGTCTACGCCTCCGACGAACCCCTCGACTACGATTACGTACGACGCTGGCTGGAACGCATCGAAGGGCCGCGGGGACGGCTGCTCGAGCGATTCGATCGCGTCGTCGCCTCGCGCGGACGCGACCTCGACGCCTGAGCCGCACGGCCCTCCGGTGGGGAATCGTCGTCCGCCACGCGGCCGGCCGGGGTGCGAGCCGGAGCCGATCGCTCGGTGCGGCTCAGCGCTTCGCGCGCGAGCGTAGCCGGAGCGCGGCGAGGACGAGCAGGAGTTCGGGGCCGAGCAGTCCGCAGCTCGCGGGGTTGGTCGATTCGTCCGGGTCCCAGGCGCCCCGGCACAGCGTATCGGTCGGGAAGTCGATGGCGCCGTCGCCATCGTTGTCGATCCCGTCCTGGCACTGCGGGTCCTCTACGCCGAGCTGCGAGAGGTTGCAGCCGGCGTCGGCAGCATCGATGGCGCCATCGCCATCGTCGTCGAGGCCGTTCAGACAATCGAACTCTTCATCGGTGTCCGTGGCGCTCGTGCAGCCCGAGTCGGCCGGGAAGTCGATGGCGCCGTCGCCGTCGTCATCGACTCCGTTCGTGCAGGCGGGGACGGGCGCAGGGCTCACGGGACACGACCGTTGCGAGGTGAAGCCGGATCCCGCAGCGAGGGTCGCTTCGAAGTCCTGCCAGCGCTGCCAATCCGAACGCAGCACCCCGTCGAGCCAGGGCAGGAGCAGCGAGCTCACGATCGCGTGCTGGGCTGCGCGCGAGATCCCCGCGCCACCGCAGAAGAGCTCCCCGAGATTGCAGAGCGTGTTGTTGATTCCGAACTGGCAGTGGCTTCCGCCCGCTACCGAGACGTACGTCTTGCACGTCGAAGCGGACGCGTCGTACATCGGGAGCTGGTGTTGCGACGCGGAGGCCACGCAGTCCTTCGTTCCCGAGAAGACGAGCGTGGGAACCGTGATCCCCGCTGCGGCGCCGATCGCGGAGGGGTTCGTCTCGGCGGGGGCCAGCACCGCGATCCCGTCGACGGTCGCGTTCACGTCGGCCGCGATGAAGCTCGCGCCCCCTCCCATCGAATGTCCCATCACCGCAGCCTTTCCCGAGAGTTTCTGGTGGAGGAAGGAGGCCGGATTCGAGCTCTCGGCGCGAAGCTTCTCGACGACGAAGGCGAGGTCGGCGCCGAAATCGCCGTGGTTCGGGAAGAGCTCGCCTCCGGTGGTCGGGAGCGCCACGACGTAGCCCTCGGGGACGAGCGCGGTCCAGATGTTCTCGTACGCAGTCACGACCATCTGGAAGCCGTGTCCGAAGACGACGGTCGGAAAGCCGCCCTCAGGAGGCGTCGCGAAGGGCGCTCCCGATCCGGCGACCGTCGCCGGGTAGTAGAGCTCGACGCCGACGTTGCGGTTGCCGCGAGCCGGATCCTGAAAACTCACGCTCACCCGTCCGACCGGGTAGGCGGCGGCCGGCACGGCGGTCGCGAGGCCGATCACGAGGGCGGCGGCGTGGGCGAGGATCCGCATGGTCGATTCTCCGAGGGCTTGGGGCAGGGCTCCCGTTTCTACGCTGGCGCAGGGATTTGATCAAGGAAAACCCGATTCGCGCTCGCCCGGAACTCCTGGCGGGCGTAGGCTCCGGTGGATGCAAGGCGCCGCGACGGCTCGCGTGGAGCGCGGCTGGCTCGATGAGCGCAGCCGGCTCGAGGCGCTCGCCCGTGCCATCGAGCCCTCGGTCCGCATCGAGACCAAGGACGGCTGGATCTGGCGCGCGCTCGGACGCCTTGCGGCCATCGCCACCTTCGGCGGGATCTCGAAGCGCCGCTTTCTCGAAGACTTCGCGACGACGCTCGGGCCGCTCCAGGGCTACCCCGCCGCGTGGAGCGCGGGGC
The DNA here is from genome assembly GCA_905339255.1 of Myxococcaceae bacterium. Classification (GTDB taxonomy): domain Bacteria; phylum Myxococcota_A; class UBA9160; order UBA9160; family UBA9160; genus MYXO. Next base: position 7,154 of record CAJPFO010000315.1, on the reverse strand, counting down.
GCGTCGAGATGATCCTCGTCCATGAGGCGAGGCACACCTACCAGGCACGTCTTTGCGGCTTCGGCCTGCATCCCTGGCTCGGGATCCCGATCTTCGCCGTCCTCTACCTGGCGCTTCCGGTTCCGCTCGGTTTCGCGTGGCTCCGGCTCCTCTTCGAACTCGATGCAGACCGCGCGGCGTGGAGGCACGCGCTCGCACGCGGCGCGTCGCCGCACGAGATCCGCGCCCGCGCGCGTGCATTCGCAGCCGTCGTCTGCTCGGGTTCTTATGGCTGGGCGATGCCGCGGGGGATCGGCGAGCGCGTCTTCGAGCGCGCCGCGGAGCGGGTGATCACCGAGTTCGAGTCGGACCCGGACGCGTCGGCCCGCGCGTGACGGCCGCGCGCTCCACCGCCGCGGTACGACGGCGAGCGCAGGCGCATTCGCGAAGACCCTCGGACGAAAGCCCCGCTCAGCGCCCGGCGATGCGTCCTTCGAGTGCCGCCACGTAGATCTCGCGGAGTTCGGCGGCTCCGACCGGAACCGGATTTCCGGACGCCGTCGGATCCACCGCCGCCATCGCGGCGAGCGCGTCGAGGTGGTCTTCGGTCATGCCGAGTTCGCGGACGCCGTCGGGAATCCCGATCTCCGACCGGAGCGCGACGACGAAGTCGAGGAACCCGTCGAAATCGGGCCGGTCGAGCCCGAGATAGCGCGCGGCCCTCGCGATCTTCTCTTCGATCGCAGGCCGGTTGAACGCCAGCACGTAGGGCATCACGACCCCGTTCGTCTCGCCGTGGTGCGTGTCGAGAACCGATCCGAGCGGATGCGAGAGCGCATGGATGGCGCCGAGCCCCTTCTGGAACGCCGCCGCTCCCATGTGCGCAGCGCACAGCGTGTAGGCGCGCGCCGCGAGGTTCGTGGGCTCGCGAACCGCGAGCGCGAGCCACTCCTTCGCGAGACGCATGCCCTCGAGAGCGATTCCGTCGGCGATCGGATGGTGCGCCGGCGAGCAGTACGCCTCGAGATTGTGCGCGAGCGCATCCATTCCGGTGGCGGCCGTGAGGCGACGCGGGAGTCCCACGAGGAGTTCGGGATCGGCGATCACGATCGCAGGCAGCATCCGCGGGTGGAAGATGATCTTCTTCGTCCGCGTCGCCTCGTCGGTGATGACGGCCGCGCGGCCCACCTCCGATCCGGTTCCCGCAGTGGTCGGGACGGCGATGACGGGAGCGATCCCGCTCGTCTGCGCGCCCGTCCACGCATCGCCTACATCCTCGAAGTCCCAGATCGGACGCGTTTGTGGGATCATGAACGCGATCGCCTTCGCGCAGTCGAGCGCGCTACCGCCGCCGAAGGCGATGATGCCGTCGTGATCGCCGCGTCGGAACGCGGCCACTCCGGCGTCGACGTTCGCGAGGACGGGGTTCGCCCGGACCTCCGAGAAGACCGGGGTCGGAAGCCCGGCGCTGGCGTTCGCGTCGATCGCGGCCGCCATGATCGGGAGCCCGGCGAGCGCGGGGTCGGTCACGAGAAGGGGCCGGCGGATGCCGAGCGCGCGGCACGCGTCGGGAAGCTCGCGGATGCGACCCACCCCCGCGCGGATCGAGGTCGGGTAGCTCCAGTTTCCGACGAGCGTCTTCGGATCGATCAAGGCTTCACCTCATGAGGATGTGAACGACGCCCGTTGCGGCGGCGGCTCGACCTGCCCTTTCCCGGCCGTGATGCCGATCGGCCAAAGCGGCGAATCAGGTTTGCGTGCGAAGATGGAAGCTCTTCGGTCGCGTGAGCGGCTCGAAGCCGAGCTTCGAGAGCGTACAGCCGCGCCCCGAATCCTTGACTCCGGTCCAGGCGAGGCCGGGGTCGAGATAATCGCAGCGGTTCATGAAGAAGGTTCCGGTCTCGATCGCCTCGCCGATTCGGAGCGCCGCGGCCTCGTCGCGGGTCCAGACCGCCGCCGTCAGCCCGTAGGCGCTGTCGTTCATGAGTGAGACCGCCTCGGCATCGTCTCGCACCTTCATGATTCCGACGACCGGGCCGAAGCTCTCCTCCGTCATGACGCGCATCGAATGGTCGACGCCGAGGAGCACCGCAGGCCCGAGGTAGGGAGTCCCGGGGCGGTTCCGTTCGAACTCCGTGGGATCGACGGCGAGTGCCGCTCCCGCGCGGGTCGCCTCCCGGACCTGCCCTCGGACGAACTCGGCCGCGGCGCTTCGGACCATCGGCCCGAGCGTCGTCTCGGGATCGAGCGGGTTTCCGAGCCGCAGGGCGCGCGTGGTCTCGACGAAGTCCTCGACGAAACGTTCGTAGACCGCACCATGGACGTAGATGCGCTCGATGCCGCAGCACGATTGACCCGAGTTGAAGAACGCGCCGTCGACCAGGTTCTCGACCGCGTGCGCGAGATCTGCGTCGTCCCGGACGTAGGCCGGGTCCTTTCCGCCGAGTTCGAGCCCCGTCGCGATGAAGCGCTCCGACGCCGCGCGCTGGACGACGTGGCCGCCTTCGACCGATCCCGTGAACGCGACGAAGTCGATCCGCGGGTCGCGGATCGCGCGCTCGGTATCGGCGTGTGAAAGGTGGAGCGCGCGGAAGAGGCCTTCCGGGAGCCCCGCTTCGGAAAACGCCTCGGCGAAGCGCTCGGCGCAAAGGGGCGTTTGCGCCGAGTGCTTGAGGACGACGGCGTTCCCTGCGAGGAGCGCCGGAACGATCGCGTTCACCGCCGTCAGATAGGGGTAGTTCCACGGAGCCACGACGAAGACGGTGCCGAGCGGCTCGCGGCGGATGAAGCGTGTGAAGCCCTGGATCGGGTCGAGGCGGATCTCGGCGAGCGAATCGGCGGCGAGGCCCGCCATCGTCCTCGCGCGGTCGACGAGCCGGTCGACCTCGAACGGCGCGTAGCGCACGGGACGTCCCATCTGCCGCGTGAGCTCTTCGCCGATCTCGTCGCGTCGAGCGAGGAACGCACGGCAGAATTGCTCGATGCACGCCGCTCGCTCGGAGACGTCGACGCGCCGCCACGCCGCGCGAGCGTTCCGGGCCGCGTCGAGGGCCGACTCGATCTCGGAATCCGACGCGAACGGACGCCTCACGAGTACCGAGTCGTCGATCGGCGAGATCGTTTCGATGCCGGGCGTCATACGATCTCGAAATAGCGCGCGAGCTCCCAATCGCTCACGTGCTTGCGTGCCTCGCGATCCTCCCACTCACGGGTGGCCGCGAAGTGCTCGACGAACTCGTCTCCGAACGCTTCGCATGCGGCCTTCGACGAGCCGAACCGGCGGGCGGCATCGAGCAGCGTGGTCGGAAGCGAGAGTTTCGCCGGCGCCTTCTTCTCGTAGGCATTGCCCTCGACGGCGGGGCCGGGCTCGATTTGGTGGCGGATTCCGTGGAGGCCCGAAGCGATCGCCGCCGCGAGCGCGAGGTACGGGTTCGCATCTGCGGCGGCGATCCGATACTCGATCCGCTGCGATTTCTCGGAGCCCGGGATCACGCGAAGTGCGCAGGTCCGGTTCTCGACCCCCCAGGTGGCGGCCGTCGGTGCCCAGTAGCCGGGGACGAGTCGGCGGTAGGAGTTGACCGTCGGCGCGACGAGCAAGAGGAACTCGGGCAGGAGCGCCTGCTGGCCGCCCAGGAAATGGCGCATCGAACGGCTCATCCCGTGCGGCGATTCCGCTTCGTAGAACGCCGACTTCCCGGTCTTCGTGACGAGCGAGACGTGGACGTGGCCGCTTTGTCCCGGCCAGTCCATCGACCACTTCGCCATGAAGGTCGCCATCCAGCCTCGCCGTTGTGCGATCACCTTGGCGAAGGTCTTGAACAGCGCCGCCTTGTCCGCGGCGGCGAGCGCGTCGTCGACGGCGATCGCCGCTTCGAGGACCCCCGGACCGGTTTCGGTGTGGAGCCCCTCGAGCGGCATGTCCATCGCTTCGCAGGTGGCGAGGAGCTCGTGGTGGAAGTCGGCCAGCACCGAGGTGCGCAGCATCGAGTAGCCGAAATGGCCGGGCGTGATCGGGCGCAGGTTGCGGTAGCCCTTTTCGCGAACCGAGTGCGGCGTCTCGTCGAAGACGAAGAACTCGTACTCGAGCGCCGCACGCACCTCGAAGCCGAGCTGCCCCGCGTCGGCGAGCACGCGCCGGAGTACGCCACGCGGGCAGAGCTTCTCGGCCTGCGCCGTGAACTCGGCGAGGAACATCAGCATTCCCGACTCGGTCGGGACCTCGCGGCAGCTCTCCGGGACGATCCTCACCGGGGCGTCGGGATACGCGGTGTGCCAGCCCGTGTAGCGGACGTTGTCGTAGAGCTGGTCCTGCGAATCCCAGCCGAGGACGACGTCGCAGAACCCGAAGCCTCCGTCGAGCGCCGACAGGAACTTCGCTCGCGACATGTATTTTCCGCGCAGGATTCCATCGACGTCGAAGAGGCCGACCTTCACGTGGCCGAGCCCGCGCTCCTCGACGATCTTGCGGGCATCCGCCGCGCTTCGGACCTCGCGAGGCTTCATGAGCCGAACGCCTCGAGGATGCGGTCGAGCGCGAGCGTCACGTTCTCCCTCGAGTTGAACGCGGAGAGCCGCAGATACCCCTCCCCGGCAGGGCCGAACCCGGCTCCCGGGGTGCCGACCACGTGGGCCTCCGCGAGCAGCCGGTCGAAGAACTCCCAGGAGCCCATGCCCTGCGGCGTCCGCATCCAGACGTAGGGGGCGTGGAGGCCGCCGAAGACGGTGAATCCCGCCGCACCGAGCCCTTCGCGCAGAAGCCTCGCGTTCTCCATGTAATGCGCGATCTGTTCGCCGGTCTGCTTCAGCCCGTCTGGGGAGTAGGCGGCCGCCGCCGCACACTGGACGGGGTAGGAGACGCCGTTGAACTTCGTCGTCTGCCGGCGGAGCCAGAGCGCATTCACGCCGATCCGTTCGCCGTCCGGAGCCGTTCCCGTGAGCGCCTTCGGAACCACCGTGTACGCGCAGCGGACGCCCGTGAAGCCCGCGCGCTTGCTCAGGCTCCGGAACTCGATTGCGCATTGCTTCGCGCCGTCGATCTCGTAGATCGAGCGCGGAAGGTCGGAATCCTGGATGTACGCTTCGTACGCCGCGTCGAAGAGGAGGACGGCGTCGTTGCGTCTCGCCCACTCGACCCAGCGAGTGAGCTGTTCGCGCGTGGCGACGGCTCCCGTCGGGTTGTTCGGCGTGCACAGGAACGCGAGGTCGACGCGCGACGCGGGAGGTTCGGGGACGAAGCCATTCGCCTCGTTCGCGACGAGGTAGTGGATCCCCGCGAAGCGTCCGTCCGATCCGGCCGCGCCGCTTCGCCCGGCCATCACGCTGGTATCGACGTAGACGGGGTAGACGGGATCGGTGACGGCGACGGTGCATTCCGCACCGAAGATCTCCTGGACGTTCCCCGTATCGCACTTGCTTCCGTCCGAGATGAAGATCTCGTCGCGGTCGAGCGAGACGCCACGGCTTGTGAAATCGTGCTCGCGGATCGCGTCCTGCAGGAAGTCGTAGCCCTGCTCGGGGCCGTAGCCCCGGAAACCCGACGTGGTGCCCATCTCGTCGACCGCATCGCGAAAGGCCTTCACGATCGCGGGCGCGAGCGGGAGCGTGACGTCGCCGATGCCGAGGCGGATCACGCGGGCATCGGCGTGCTCGGCCTCGAATGCGCGCACGCGGCGGCCGATCTCGGGAAAGAGGTACCCGGCGCGGAGCTTCTGGTAGTTCGCGTTGATGCGGGCCATGGCGCGCGAGTGTGCCAAAGGCGTGACGCATCGACACGCTGCGCAGGCCGCTGCGCATGGGAAGCGGATTTCCGCGCGCGCGGAATCGCGCTTCCCTCCGCTCCCTCCGCAGCCCGGGCCGGCGCGTCGAAAACTCCACGAGTACGGTCGGTTACGGCCCATGAAGCGCCTGGCACGAGGCGTGCAGGAGGGATCCGTGCCTGGGAAGGGAGCTCGAGGAGTTCCCTTGGACCAGTCCGCCCGCGCGCCGCACCGCCTCCTGCCCTACGCCTTTGCTCTCGCCGCCGTCTTCGGTGCCGCCGCGCCGGCCAGCGGCCTCACGATCCCGCTCTCGGTCGAGTTCGATACCGGGGCGAGCGGATCGTTCGGGAGCGTGGCGGTGACCGAGAGTGGAGGCGACCTCGACTTCTCGGTCTCGGTGGCCGGCGGTGCGCTCGGCAGCGGTGCGGACCTCCACGTCTTCTACTTCAACCTGGCGGGAAGCGTGACGGGGCTCTCGATCTCGAACACGAACGCGCCGAACACGGCCTACACGCTCACGACGAACCCGTCGGTCGCGGGAGGCGCAGGAAGCTCGTTCGAATACGGGATCAACCTCGGCAATGGGGCTGGGCCGCCGGGAAATGGCGTCCTCGCGCTCGCGCTCTTCCGGATCTCGGCCAACGAGCCCCTCACGCTCGCTTCGCTCGCGCAGACCTCGTCCACGTCGGCGGGCGTGACGGTGAACGTCGCGGCACACGTCCAGGGTACGTCCCTGGCGCCGGGATCGACGTCCGAGACGGTCGGCGGCGTGATTCCCGAGCCGGGAACGCTCGCACTTCTCGCGTTCGGAGTGGCCGGTCTCGGCTTCGCCGGAAGGCGCTCCCGATAGCGGGTGTCCGGGATCGCGCCGCGAGATCAGCGCGGCGCGGCGCGCGGCGGACGATCCAAGAGGACGCCCGGGTTCAGCACCCAGGCCGGATCGAGCGCTCCCTTTGCCGCCGCGAGCGCTTTCGCGAAGCCGTCCGGCCGCTCGAGATCGTAGCCGGGCCGATGGTCGCGCCCGACCGAGTGATGGTGGGTGACGGTCCCTCCGAGGCGCCCGATCGCCTCCATGGCGGCGGATTTGATCTCGCCCCATTGGGAGAGCTCGCTTCCGCGCCGTGCGGGTGCGAGCACGGTGTAGTAGGGCGCCACACCGTCGGGATAGGCGTGTGTGAAGCGGCACGCGACGCGTCCGGCGCCACAGACGCGGCGCAACGCGTCGGAGACCGACGCCATCACTCCCGCGTGGAACTCTTCGAAGCGGTCCCAGGTGACTGCCGTTTCGAAGGTCTCCGAGAGGACTCCGAGCAAGACGAGCGCGTCGCGGAGATAGGGCGCGCGAAGGAACGCTTCGCGCCACGCCGCGGCGGCGCCTTCGCGCGGCGCCGCATCGCCGCGGCGTGTCGACGACGCGCC
>CAJPFO010000314.1 GCA_905339255.1 Myxococcaceae bacterium | reverse complement strand
CGAGCGAGGCCCAGTCCGCCACCGGAACGAGCACGCGATCCGCAGCGAAGAGCGCATTCTGCGTGAGGGCCTCGAGGTCGCTCTTGGTGTCGAAGATCACGACCCCTTCGACGGAGGACCTCGCGAGGATGCGGCGCAGCGTCTCGACGTCCTCGGCGCGCGCCTTGAGACCGACCAGATCCGGAGGCGAGGGGACGTAGGCAACGCCGTATTGCCCGAGTCTCGTCGCGCGGTCGAAACAGCGCTCGGCGAAGACGTGCTTCAGGTTCGCATCGCCGCCGCTTCGATCGCCGAGCGAGAACATGCGGTCGAGGGTCGCCTGATCGTCGAGCCCGGCGATGAGCACCGGAAGATCCTCGCGAAGCGCGCGGAAGTAGACGGCGAGATTCGCAGCCACCGTCGTCTTCCCGACACCTCCCTTGTTCGACGCGACGGTGAGGACACGGGCCGCGGCGGTTTGGGGAGGGATCGGCGAGGACACGGCGGAGAGGGTAGTCATCGGGTAGGATCGCGGCCAACGTGAAGGGACGGGAGCGGGCGCAGGCCGGAGCGGGGTCCGGGACCGCGGTGGGCGTGATCCCCGCCCGCTTCGCTTCGTCCCGCTTTCCGGGAAAGCCGCTCGCAAAGATCGCAGGTCTCCCGATGCTCGAGCGCGTCGTCGAAGGAGCGCGGCGCGCGACCTCGCTGCGCGACGTGGTCGTCGCGACGGACGATCCCCGGGTCGTCGATGCGTGCCGGGACTTCGGCGCCCCGGTCTTCCTCACGTCGGCGGATCATCCGACCGGCACCGACCGCATCGCCGAGGTGGCGGCAAGCCTCTCGGACGCGATCATCGTGAACGTGCAGGGGGACGAGCCGCTCATCGAAGGTTTCGTGATCGATGCCGTGGTCGACGCGCTGCACTCCGATCCCGAGGTTCCGATGGCGACTGCAGTCCGCGAAGCCGAGCCCGGCGCCGAGCAGGATCCGAACCGTGTGAAGGCGGTCCTCGATCGCCGGGGGCGCGCGCTCTGGTTCTCGCGAAGCCCGCTTCCCTACCGCCGCGATCGGTCGGCACCGTGCACGATCCTCGAGCACGTCGGACTCTACGCCTACCGGCGCGAGTTCCTGCTTCGCTTCGTGACGCTCGTCCCCACCCCCGCGGAGCGCGCGGAGTCGCTCGAGCAGCTCCGTGCCCTCGAGCACGGCTTCGCGATCCGTGCGGCGAAGGTCGATGGCTGGAGGGGGATCTCGGTCGACGTTCCCGACGACGTCGCGCGAGTCGAGGCGCGGCTCGTCGAGCTCGGGCGATGCTGAGCGCGATCCTGCTCGGATTCCTGCTCGGCCTGCGCCACGCGAGCGATCCCGACCACATGATCGCCGTTTCGACGATCGTCGCGAGATCCCGCAAGGCGTCGGCGGCGACCCGGATCGGAATCGCCTGGGGCATCGGGCACAGCACGACGATCCTCGCGGTGGGATCGGCGATCATCGCTCTCCGGCTCGTGGTGCCCGAGCGCCTCGCGCTCGGCCTCGAGCTCGGAGTCGGGCTCGTCCTGATCGGCCTCGGGGTCGCGAACCTATCGACGCCTCGAAGTGTCGGCGAGATCCCGGCTCGAGATCCGAGGGCCCAGCTCGTCCGCTCGCTCGGCGTGGGACTCGTGCACGGCCTCGCCGGCAGCGCGGGCGTGGCACTTCTCGCGCTCGCGGCGATGCCGACGATCGCGGAGGCGCTCGTCTACCTCGCGGTCTTCTGCGTCGGCACGATCGCCGGGATGGTCACGATCTCGCTCGGCCTCGGCCTGCCGCTCGCCTACGCGGGACGGATTCCCGGTGCGCATCGCGTGCTGGTCGCCGGAAGCGGCGCCGTCTCGATCGCCTTCGGCGCCTGGCTCGTCTACGACATCGGTTTCGTGAGGGGGCTCTACTAGCGTGGTGCTCAGGCACGGATCGAGGCCACCCCGCTCGGCCGAGAAACCTCGAGGAGGAAGCGCATGGGATCGAATACGGTGCTCGTCGAGCGCGAGGACGGTGTCGCGACGATCGTCCTGAACCGCCCCGACCGGATGAACACGATGAACCAGGAGCTCATCTCGGCGCTCCCGGAAAGGCTCCGCGAGGTCGCCTTCGATCCCGAGGTGCGTTGCGTGGTCCTGACGGGGGCGGGCGAGCGCGCCTTTTCGGCTGGGGGCGACATCGGCGACATGCAGGAGAGCGGACCGATCGCCGCCGCACGCAAGGGAGCCGATGGCCTGCCGCTACTCGAGGATACGATCGACCACCTGCGACGCGGCCAAGAAGCCTCGCTCTTGCTCCACGAAATGACGAAGCCGACCCTCGCCGTCGTGAACGGCGCCTGCGCGGGTGCGGCGCTCTCGCTCGCGCTCGCCTGCGATCTCCGGATCGCCGCAGATCATGCGGTCTTCACGACCGCCTTCGCTGCGATCGGTTTCTCGGGAGACTACGGCGGGTCGTACTTCATGACGAAGGTCGTCGGCACCGCGAAGGCTCGCGAGCTCTACCTGCTCCCCGACCGGATCGACGCCGCCGAGGCGCTTCGGATCGGCCTCGTGAACCGCGTCGTCGCGCGCGATCGGATCCGAGCCGAATCGATGGCGATGGCGAAGCGACTCGCAGCGGGGCCGCCGCTCGCGCATCGCTACATGAAGCGGAACCTGAACCTCGCCGCGCGCGGCGTCGACCCGCGAACGGCGCTCGATCTCGAAGCCGAGGCGATGATGCGTACCGGCCGGAGCGAGGGCTTCCGAAGCGGCGCACTCGCCTTCCTCGGGAAGCGCAAGCCCGAGTTCAAGGGACGCTGACGAGGCTCGCGAGCGCGAAACGGCGAGCCTCCCCTCGACGCGCGATCGCTCCAGGAGACCGACTCGACCCGTCTCGGGTCGGTCTCCTAGCGCTCCGACTCGGGGAACTCGAGGCCGCAGTCGGCGCAGGCGTGAGCCGAGGGATCGAGGGCAGATCCGCAGGCCGGGCAGGCGGAGCCGTCATGGGCGTTCGGATCGTAGCCCTCGGGCAGATCGGGAAGCGAGTCGAGGACGAGCTCCTGGTGCACGGCGACCGCATTGCCGAGGTCGGAGGCGGGAACGAAGACGTGGAGCCCGCCTCTCGAAAGCGCGCGGCCGGTGCCGGCGAGCCGAGCGCGAGCGTCGTGATCGGTGAGCGCCTCGGCCGCGATGCCGCGTGCCTCGAGCTCCTCGAGGAGCGCGGCCGCATCCGTCGTCGAAAGCGTCGCGAGGAGCACGAGATCGTCGCCGGCGCTCAAAGCACCCCCTCCCGAGGTCCCTCCACCCCGCGCGCGTTCTAGCGAATCCCCGTCGCAGCGGCGACGCTGCGCGCGTCCGCAGGCTCGGGGGAGGGCCGCGAAGCGCCTTGCGGCCCCCGGGGGGCTCTCCTACTCTCCTCGCTCGCCCGGGCCCTGCCGGCCGGGTTCCCCTTCGCGGAGGCGATCGAATGGCCAAGCTTTCTCAGGTCCTGCGGGACCAGAGGCGCGAGCAGCTCATCAAGAAGTACGCGTCCCGGCGTGCCGAGCTGCGCAAGAAGGTGAAGGATCCGAACCTCGGCCCGAAGGAGAAGGACGAGGCGATCGCCGCACTCGCGAAGCTCCCGCGCAACTCGTGCCCGACGCGGCGCAACCGCCGCTGCAAGATCTCGGGTCGCTCGCGCGGCGTGCATCAGAAGTTCGAGATCTCGCGTATCGCGATCCGGGAGCTCGGCCTTCGCGGGCAGCTTCCGGGCGTGCGAAAGTCGAGCTGGTAGCGCCATGAAGGAAGGCATCCACCCCGACTATCACAAGGTCGTGTTCCACGATTCGGCGACCGGCACGGAGTGGGTTTCGCGATCGACGCTCACCTCGAAGGAAACGAAGACCGTCGACGGCGAGGAGCTTCCGCTCGTCCGCCTCGACATCTCGGCGGAGAGCCACCCGTTCTGGACCGGCAAGCTCCGCGAGCTCGACTCCGACGGTCGGATCGACCGCTTCCGCCGCCGCTACGGTCGAGCGAAGAGCGAGAAGTAGGCCGACCGCCGTCGCCGCTCGCGGACAGCGGGCGAGAGGCGACGCCTCGCGACGCGCGCGAGCGCGACGAGGCCCGCTCCGACGAGCAGCGCGGTCTGCGGCTCGGGAATTGGCGAGAGCGTCGAGAGCCGGCGAAAGATCGTCGCGTCGAACGCATCGTCGGGGCCGATCGGGCCCCGCGCATCCGGGATTCCCCGTGCCGCCGCATCGAAGCGGATCGGTCCCCCCACGAACGCGGAGCCGAGATCGAGTCTCGGAAGCTCGAGAAAGCGATCGAGGAGCGTGCCGCGGCGCATGACCAGAGGCCGCGTCTCACGCGAGCGCCCGCGAGGAAAGAGCTGACCCGGGTTCGCAGTGCGGACACCGAGGTCGTCGAGGCGGATCTCGTCGCGCACGGACGGAATCGGCTCGAAGCGAGACGGCGCAAGAACGGGCGCTCCGGGAGCGATCCCCGGGCTCTCGGCGTCTCGAGGGGGGAGCGGCGCCGCGCTCGCGGAAGGCGTCGCGACGAGCCCCGCTGCGATGGCGAGCGCCGCGAGATCGAAACGGCCGCTGCGACGCACTGCCCTGCCCCCCATGCCCTGCCGCATCGGCCTCGGAGGCGGTCCGACTTGAGCGATCCGGCCGGATGCGCCCTGCTCCGCGTTCCCGGCCGCCGTCCCGGTGCGGCAGGGCGGAGGCCGGCCACAGCGGTCTCAGCCGACGATCCGCAGCAGCGTTCCGTCCGCGGTCGCGACGATCACGTCCCGCCCCACGGCGGCGGCGCCGGCCGTGATCGGCGCACCGATCGCCGTCGAGCTCGTGAGCGCACCGCTCGAGGGATCGACACGATGGACGAAGCCGTCTCCCGTCGGTTGGACGAGAAGACCGCCGGCCGACGTCGGCCCCGTGGCGACCGCGAGCCCCTCGCGCCGATAGGGGCCCATCACGAGCAGCCGATCGCCGGGAAGTCGCGTCTCCCAACGCGGGCCGCCGTCCCGGGCGTCGAAGCAGTGGAGCGTTCCGAGCCCGCTCGAAACGAAGAGCGCGTCCGCCTCGACGAGAGGACGGCCGATGCTGAAGGCCGCACCGATGCCGGCTCGCCAGCGCAGCTCGCCCGTGGCCGCTGCCATCCGCTCCACGCGGCCGCCGAGGCGAACGACGAAGACGTCGCTGCCTTGCGGGTCGGCCACGATGTCGCTCGTCGGACTGTGGAAGCGGTTTCCATCGAGCCTCCACACGGTCGCTCCCGTCATCGGATCGAGACCGAAGCTGTGGAAGCCCATGAACGAGAAACCTGCGACGAGCACGCCGTCCTGCACGACGCCCTGCATCATCGTGGCCATCGATTTCGCGATCTCGAGGTCGTCCCGCGACCAACGGAGCGATCCGTCGCTCGTCTCGAGCGCCGCATACTCGCGGACCTCTCCCACCGCCACCGCGCCGGGAAGGAGAACGGGCGGCGCATGCACCCAGGCCCGCAGCCGCTCGCCGACCTGAGCCCTCCAGCAGACGACGCCACTGCGGGCGTCGACGGCGACGACCCCTCCGCAAACCGAGACGGCGACGACGAGGCCGCCATCTGGAACGAACGTGGCGCCGGCACGGATCGGAGCATCGAGAGCGGCCTCCCAGAGCCGCTCGCCGGTCTCGATGTCGTGGCAGACGAGGCCGCCTTGCGCGCGGTCGTCGTCGGACCAGGCCACCACCACCGTGCCCGCGACGACGAGAGGCCTCGCGAGATGCACCGCGCCCGGAAGCCGGACTGCGAACGCCGCACCGTCGGGCCGCAGGGGTTTGCCTCGCGCCGCGGCGAAGGTCGCTCGGCCGAGTCCTTCGGGAGCGCGCAACGCCACGGTTCGAATCGAGAGCTCGTCCCCGTCCCAGTCGACGAGCCGGCCCTGCGCCGGCGACCAATCGAAGCCGCCGAAGGTGGTGGTGCCGGTATTCGCATGGAGCTCGGCTCCATGCCGAACGACTCTCGAGGTATGCCAATGACCCGAGAGCGATCCGAGCGTTCGCACATGGGGAGCGACCACGCGAACGCGGTCGTAGAACGCGGTCGTCATCTGGTCGTGGGTGAGGAAGAGAACGGCCGTGCCGGGCGCCGCGGTCGCGAGATCGGCGGCGAGCCATCGCTCCTGTGTCTCGCGATCGAGGCCGAGCGAATGGCTGAACCAGTCGAGGGCGACGAGCCGGAGCCCTGCGTGGGTGAGCGACCACCAGCGTGGACCAACGTGCTCCTCGAAGCCCTGACCCGGCCGGCCGCTGCCCTCGCCGCCGCCGGGGCCGTGGGGATGGCCCACGTGGTCGTGGTTCCCGGGGAGTGCATGGATCGGGAGCGGGCTCGAGGCGAGGGCCTCGACGAAGGCGCGGTAATCCGCCGCCGTCCCGTGGTCCGTGAGGTCGCCCGTCGCCACGAAGAATCGCGGAGGACCATGGGGACCCGCCGCAGCAGCGAGCTCCTCGAGGACGGCGACGAGATCCGCCGAAGTCGTGAGTGGCCGGAGCGCGAGAGATCCGTGCTCGTCGAAGCCTGCGAGACCGTCGGCCACCGGCATCCTCGCTGGCGCGCGAAGTGCGCTCACGTGGAGGTCGGTGATCTGCGCGAAGCGGAAGGGGAGCGACTGCTCGGTCGGACGAAGCTCGAAGACCACCTCCGGGGTCCGCGCGGCCACGTCCCGGCGATGGAACCACCTCGCAGCGTCGAAGCCCGAGGGCCGGCTCACCCAGACGAAGGGCGTGGTCTCCGCCGCGAGCTCGGCGTTGCCGAGGTCGTCGGTCGTCACGACGTCGAGGCCATCACAGACGGCCACGCCGGCCACGGGATCGCCGTTCGAGTCGACCACGCGGACTCTCATGCCGCGACAGCATCGCACGTGCGGCGAGAGACCGCGCGCCGGAGCTGCCCGGTCGGTCCGCTCGCAGGGCACCGGGGACACACGCAGGGCCGCAGCTTGATTTGGCACTCCATGTGCCGTAACCCTACCGGGACGCCCTTCCGGGCGGCGGAAGGAGGACCGTGCGCCGAGCATTCGCCTGGATCTTCGTTCTCGCCCTCGTCGCAGCGCTCTCGGGATTTTTCCTTTTCCGCGTCCCCGCCGTCCAGGACGCGCTCATGCGAACGGCGATCGGAAGCATGGCCGCGACGGGACACGACGATCTCTTCGAAGCCGACGCCCTGCGCGCCGTGCTCTGCGGAACGGCCTCTCCGCTCCCGCATCCGAACTACGGGAAGGCCTGTGTCGCCGTCTTCGCCGCGGGCCGCTTCTGGGTCGTCGACACCGGGCCCGGATCGTGGAACCGCATGGGGCTCCTCCGCATCGACCCCGCCCGGATCGGCGCCATCTTCCTCACGCACTTCCACTCGGACCACATCGGCGATCTCGGGGAGTTCAACCTGAACTCGTGGGCGACGGGGCGCAAGGGTCCTCTCGACGTCTACGGCCCGCCGGGCGTCGAACGCGTGGTCGCCGGGTTCAACGACGCCTACGCGCTCGACAAGGGCTACCGCGTGGCGCATCACGGAGCCGACTTCATGCCGCCCGAGGTCGGCGTGCTGCGGGCGATCCCGGTTCCCGGGCCCGCCGAGGGCCTCGGACCGAGCGTCGTTCTCGAGGCGGAAGGGCTTCGCGTGACGGCCTTCTCCGTGCAACACGATCCGGTGACGCCGGCCTACGGGTACCGCTTCGATTACCGGGGACGCTCGATCGTCGTGAGCGGCGACACGGCCAAGACCGAGGCGATGGTCGAGGCCGCGAAGGGGTCCGACGTCCTCTTCCACGAGGCGCAGGCGAACCACATCGTCGAGATCATCGGCGAGCGCGCAGCGGCGGCGGGGCGACCACGGGTGACGAAGCTCATGGGCGACATCCCCTCGTACCACACCTCGCCCGTCGAAGCGGCCGAGGTCGCGAACGCGGCCGGCGTCGGGCTCGTCGTCTTCTACCACCTGACGCCGTCGCCGCCGTTTCGCCTGGTCGAGACGATCTTCACCCGCGGCGTCTCGGACGTGCGACCGGAGGGTTGGATCCTCGGGCGCGATGGGCTCATGGTCGAGCTTCCGGTCGGCTCGGACGAGATCCGCACCGACTGGCTCGATTGATCGACCGGCACGCAGCGGCCGAACCCGTCAACGCTGTACGGTGTTGCGCGCGCGCTCGGCGAATGCCTTCGCCGCGTTCTCGTCCTCGAGGAGGCTCTCGACCTTCACGGGCACCTCGATCCCGCGGCGGCACGCCGGCCGCTCCTTCATCGCGTCCATCCAGCGCCGGAGGTGGTCGAGGCCTTCGACCGGGACCCCCGACCACTTGTAGGTGCGCACCCAGCACCAGTTCGCGATGTCGGCGATCGAGTAGTCGTCCGCGAGCCACTCGCTCTCGCCGAGCCTGCGATCGAGCACCGCGAACAGCCGCCGCGATTCGTTCTGGTAGCGGTCGATCGCGGGCTGGATCTTCTCGGGGAAGTAGCGGAAGAAGACGTTGGCCTGGCCCATCATCGGCCCGATCCCGCCCATCTGGAACATCAGCCACGAGAGCGTGCGGGCGCGGCCGGGGCCGCTCGAAGGAAGCAGCCGACCCGCCTTTTCGGCGAGGTAGATCATGAGCGCACCCGACTCGAAGACGGCGAGACCGCCGGCGTCGCGGTCGATGATCGCAGGGATCCGCCCGTTGGGGTTCACGGCGAGGAACCACGGCTCCTTCTGCTCCCCTTTCGAGAGGTCGATCGCGTGCACCTCGTAGGGAATCCCGAGTTCCTCGAGCGTGACCGACGCCTTCCATCCGTTCGGGGTCGGGGCCGTGTAGAGGTCGATCATGTGGCTCCGTGGGTCCGGTGCCCGAGGTGTCGGGCTCGGGGCAAGAAAACCCCCGGGAGTGAAGCGTTCGCTTCTCCGCGGCTACGGCGTCCGCGCTCCCGGGGTCGGTGGCTCTGGGAACCTCGCGTCCCCGTCTACACCGAGACGAACCTTGCGATTCGGTGCGGGCAGTCTCAGGACGCCACCACCTCACTCGCCGTAGTGGGACGTTTCTCCACCGAATCACCTCCATCTCGGCGTCGGGTACACCCAGCGGGGCCCAGACCCCGCTTCCGGGTCCCGGGGACGGCGGTCGCCGAAACGGCCGACCCGGGTCGCCCCGTCCGACGGAGGCCGCCCTCGCGGCCGCGTCCCGGCCGATGGCCTGCCGGGCGCTCCGGACGGAACTCGGGGACGAGTGTGATCCCCTGTGACGGCGAGATTATCCGAGGCCCCGGCACGCGGCCAGCACCGGGCTAATCTGCGCCGGCCATGGATGCCCAAGACCCGCAGATCGCCACGCTGCTCGTCTCCTGTCCCGACCGCCGGGGAATCGTCGCCGCGCTCGCGCAACTCCTCTACGGCCACGGCGCGAACATCCTCGACGCCGACCAACACACCGATGCCCTCGCCGGACAGTTCTTCCAGCGAATCCGCTTCGACCTCTCGGAGATGCACCTCGACCGCCGGGGGCTCGACCGCGCGATCGGAGAGGTCGCCGACCGCTTCTCGATGCGCTGGCGCCTCTCGTTCGCGACCGAGCGCAAGCGGCTCGCGATCTTCGTCTCGAAATACGACCACTGCCTCTACGACCTCCTGCTCCGCCACCGCGCCGGCGAGCTCGCCTGCGAGATCCCGCTCGTGGTGAGCAACCACCTGGATCTCGAGCCGGTCGCGGCGCAATTCGGGATCGAGTACCGCGTCTTCCCCGTCACGAAGGCGACCAAGCACGAGCAGGAGGCGCGCGAGCTCGAGCTTCTCGCCGAGCGCCGTATCGATCTCGTCGTCCTCGCTCGCTACATGCAGGTGCTCTCGGGCGGTTTCATCGAGCATTGGCCGGCGCGAATCATCAACATCCACCATTCGTTCCTTCCCGCCTTCGTGGGATCGAAGCCGTACCATCAGGCGTACGATCGGGGCGTGAAGCTGATCGGCGCCACCGCGCACTACGCGACCACCGATCTCGACGAGGGACCGATCATCGACCAGGGCGTCACCCGGGCCTCGCATCGGGACGCTCCGTCGGATCTCGTCCGCAAGGGACGCGACCTCGAGCGCACGGTGCTGGCTCAGGCCGTGCGCTGGCACGTCGAGGATCGGATCCTCGTCTACGGCAACAAGACGGTGGTCTTCGAATGACGGGGCGCCTGCTCCTCCTCGGGCTGGTGGCGGCCTTCGCGGCACTGAGCTGGGTCTTCTCGTTCGAGGCCGATCGCCTCCAGAACCTGACGGAGAGGGTCGGCGTGCTCGAGCCGCGGCATTTCGAGCAGCTCACACTGCTGACCGCCGGAACCGGTGCGGCGCAGGAGGATCCCGAGCGTCTCGGCCCTGCGATCGTGATCGGCGCGGGCGATCGCGTCGTGCTCGTCGACGCTGGCCGCGCGACGCCAGAAGCCCTCCGCCGGGTGAAGATCCCGCTCGCGCAGGTCGATACCGTCGTGCTCACGAGCCTTCTTCCCGAGAACGTGGCGGGCCTCGCCGCACTCGTCGCCACCGGCGCCGAGGCCGGACGCACGCGTCCGCTCCGGGTGATCGGCCCCCCCGGCACGAAGGCGCTCGCCGAGGGTCTCGCGTCGGTGCTCGCGCCATCTCTCGCGCTCGCAACGACTCCGTCGCCCGATTCCGGGCGGATCGAAGGAGTCGACGTCACGGGCGAATTCGCCGAGGAACTCGATTCACTCGGGCTGCGGGCCGAAGCGCTCCCGGGAGGACGCTTTCCTGCCCTCGCGTGGCGCTTCGAGGAGCGGGGCCGATCGGCCGTCGTGACGGGGGTCGGTTTCGGAGCCGAGGCGCTGGTGTCCTTTGCGAAGGGCGCGGACCTCCTCGTCCACGAGGCGATGCACACGCCGACCATCGAAGGAGCCATCGCAGCGGGGGGTGAGGACGGAGCGCGCGTGGCGCGTGAGGCCGAGATCCACGCCCGTGCCGAGCAGGCCGGCGAGGTCGCGGCGCGCGCCGGGGTGGGAAAGCTCGTCCTCGTCCGGCTGCGACCGCCGCCGCTTCACGACCGCCAGTACGAGAGCCTGGTGCGAGAGCGTTTCGAGGGGCATCTCGCGATCGCCGAGGAGGGCGAGGAGCTCACACGCTGATGCCGGGCTCTTCGTCGAGCGGAGGGTGGCCCGGCGGAAGCTCGCGGGGCTCGGACCAGGGGTCGAGAAACGGGGCGATGGCTTCGGGATCGGGCTCGGCCGGGGGGGCGGGACGGTCTTCGGCCGCTCGCTCTCCGGTGAAGCGGCGCCGCTGCTCGAGGAAGTAGGCCTCGCCCGGCGCGAGCGCGATCGCTTCGTCGATGGTCTCGATCGCGTCCTCGCTCCTTCCTGCGGCGAACTGCGATTCCGCGAGCGTGTCGAGGAAGTTCGGATCGCTTCGACCCGTCTGCGAGACGGCCCGCTGCGCCGAACGGAGCGCGATCTCGATCTGCGCGTCCGTCGGCTCGGGCGAGGTCACGAGCATCCACGCCGTGTTGTTGAGCAGCACGGCTGGCGCGCCCGGAAGCGCCATCAGTCGCTCGGCGCGCCGCGCGAGCGAATCGGCGCCTCCCACCGTCTCGCGTGCGACGGTCGCCGCAACGGCGACGACCGCGACAATGGCGACGCCGGCAGCCGCACCCACCCAGGCCGGAACCCTCGCGGTTCGCGGCGTCACGGGCGTCACGGCGAATGCAACCGCCGCTCCGGCGAAGAAGCCTCCGAGGTGGACGGCTCCCGCGATGAAGGGTACGACGAGCGAGAGCAGCGCATCGGCTCCGAGCGCGACCGCGAGCAGGCGGCGCGGCAGCCGCCACGCGGCCGGAAGACGATCGGGGATCCGTAGCTCGAGGACGACCACCGCTCCCGCGAGGCCACAGACCATCCCGGATGCGCCGACCGTCTGCTCGTAGCCTGCGGCGAGGCCCGCGAGCATCCCGACGCTGCCGGAAGCGAGCAGCACGAGTGCCGTCCGTGCGCTTCCCAGAGGACGCTCGACGAGCTCACCGAGTGCAAGGAGCCCGATGGCGTTTAGCGCGAGATGGACGAGGCCTCCGTGAAGGAAGTTCGCCGAGAGGAGCCTCCACCATTCGCCCGCGCGGAAATACGTGCTGCCGAAATGCCCCGCCTCGTGCACTCCCGGGCCGATCGAGAGCGAAGCGAGATGGACCCCGATGCAAAGTGCGATCGCGACCCACGTCGCGCGCAGGGGTGCGCCGTGGCGAGCGAGCTCTCCGATCTCCGCCATCCTCGCCAGTCGAAGGCTCGCGTCCGGCTCGCGCCCGATGCGCTCGACGAGCGCGGCCGCGAGCCGCTCGGGAGCGTCCGCGTCGACGAAGAGCTTCCGCGGCAGCCGCAGGACGCTGCGAAGCGTGCCGATTCGAAGCCCCCGGCGGCCGAGAGAGAGATCGGTGATCTCGTCGTAGCCGGCGAAGGTCTCCCCGCCTGCGAGCCAGCCCGCGGCATGACGAAACCCCGTCGCGTGGAGCGAGAGCGCACGGCGCCCGCCTCGTAGCGCGAAGCTCTCGACCGGAGGAGCCAGCTCGGAGGACACGGGGAGAATCTTCCCCAACCTCCTAGCTTCGTCGAGGCGCCGCCAGCGTCGGGAAGACCCTGGTGAAGACCAGATACGAGAGCACGAAGGTCCCGAGGAAGCCGAGCGCGATTCCGATCTGGATCGGACCGATCCAGGCCGAGGGATCCTTCGGAGAGAACGACGGCCAGACGAGTACGTTCCGCTCGAGCCAGAAGCCGAACAGGACCACGCAGCCCACCGTCCCGAGGATCGCCGGAGTACGCTTCGGCCGCTGGCCGAGGAGCACCCAGAAGGGCACCACCCAGCAGCAGAGCCACGCCGCGAGCGTGAGCTTCACCCACGGCTCGCCGAGCCTCGCCCAGTCGATGTCCCAGGTGCTCTGGAAGAACTGGCTGCCGAGTCGCGCCTCGAGGAAGAACGTCTCCTCGGGGAGGTTTCCGTACCAGATCGGCAGGTACTGCGACCAGAAGAGGTACATCCAGAACACCGAGAACGCGAAGACCATCTTGCCGATGTCGTGGAGACGGCCCGAGGTGATCTCGCCTTCGAAGCCCGGACGTGCGCGGTTGAGCGTCGCGAGCAGAGCGGTCGCGGCGACCGCAGCGAGAAATCCTCCCCATGCGAAGTAGGCGCCGAAGAGGTTCGAGTACCACATCGGCGAGAGCGACATCACCTGATCGAAGCCGATGATCGAATAGCCGAAGGCGAAGCACAGCAGCAGGATCGGAGCGATCCGCTTCGTGATCACGAGCGATCGCTGCTGCTCCTCGGCGTCCCCGCGCCAGCCCCGCGTGAGCGCCGACGCGGCCCCCTCGCCCTTTCCGACCATCCCGTGGAGCGTCGGGCGGATCGAGTGGTAGAGGAATGCGAGCGTGAGCCCCGCCAACACGATCAGGATTCCGGCGTCGGTCAGAACGAGCCGCGGAACGTTCAACCACGCGGCCTTCGCTGCGACGGGATGTTCGATCCACGGGTAGATGTGATCGCGGCCGAGGAAGCCCACGATCCCGAGCACCGCCGCGAGCGGAACGAACGCCGAAAGCGCCTCCGCGAGCCTGCGGATCGGACCCGGCCAGTGGGCGCCGACGGTGACGAAGATGCACGCGATCACCACGCCCCCCTGCGCGAGGCTCGCCCAGTAGAGGAAGTTCACGTGGTAGGCGCGCCACGCCGTGGCGGGGTCCTGCGTGAGACCGTACGCGAAGGAGAGGACGCCGAGCGCGATCAGCGCGACGCAGGCAGCGATCGCCGGACCCGGAATGCCGCGCGGCACGGCGATCTCCCTCTTCGGCTCGTGGATGACCGTCACGGTTGGCTCCCGGCGGGCGCGATCGATGCCACGTTCTGCCCGGGCTTCGGAAACAGGTATCGGACGTAGTTCACGATGTCCCAGCGCTCCTGCAGCGTGAGCCTCGAGTACGCCGGCATGCGCCGGCGGCCGTACGCAATGGTCGCGTAGAGATGCCCGTCGCTGCGGCCCTGCGAGACCACGAGCGGGAGCACCCCGAGGAAGGCCTTCGCGACCGGACCGTCGGCCATTCCCTTCGCCCCGTGGCAGGGCGCGCAGAAGGTCTCGTACTGCCGCTTGCCCCGCGTGAGCGAGCGCAGATCCGCGGGCACCGGGTTCGTGAGACCATCGGCCACGTCGTCGGGGATCGTCTCGAGGACCTGGACCCCGTCGTCGACGACGGCCGTCGCCGGAGTCGCGAGCCCGTCGGTCGGAAGCGTCCCCTGCGGCGGGGAGAAGCCCTGCGGATGCCCCGGAACGCCGGTGTCTTCGAAGGCCTGTCCCGCCGGCTGCCGCTTCATCTGCGGGAACCAGGTCGGCGACCACTGCTCCCAGCACGCCGTATTCCCCACCGCGACGGCGGTGAGGCCGACGAGCGCCAACGCCCGCACCCTACCCCTCGACAAGGGTCACCTCCAACGCCTTCCCCGCGCGAAGCATCGCGTCGATCTCCGAGACGTCGCGGTCCTTGCAACGCACGACGAGCCCGAAATCCTCTGCCGAGAAGCGGGCGTCGTAGCCGACGTCGTTGCTGCCGAACTTTCCGTGCGGGAGGCCGCCGACCACGAATACCCCGAGCACCGTCATGATCACTCCGAAGAGGATCGTGAGCTCGAAGGCGATCACGGTGTACGGCGCGAACGACGCGACCGGCTTTCCGCCGACGATCAGCGGCCAGTCCTCGGCCATGAGAACCGTCATCACGTAGCCCGTGACGACCCCCGCGAGCCCACCGATCAGCGTGTAGTAACGGACCCGGCTCGGCTTCTTGTCGAGGACGTGGTCGAGCTCTCCGGACGGGACCGGTGAGTAGATCTCCATCTCGGAGTAGCCGCGGTCCCGGAGCTTCTCGGCCACCTCGGCGACCTGGAGCGGCTGCGAAAAAACGCCCACCAGCGTCGGCATCAGTTCGTCTCCTCGTAGCCGTGGCTGTGCTCCCAGAACTCGCCTTCGTGCCCCGGCCCGGCGTGCTCCTTCTCGTGGATCACGAGCTCCTTCACCTCGGCGATCGCCACGACGGGGAAGAGCTTGATGAAGATCAGGAAGAACATGCCGAAGAAGGCGAAGCTCCCGGCGAGGATCACGAGTTCGGGCCAGGCGGGGGTATAGATCCCCCAGACCGCCGGATCGTATTCTCGCGAAAGGCCGGTGATGATGATCACGTACCGCTCGAACCACATTCCGACGTTCACGAGCACCGAGATCACGAACAGCGATGGCAAGTGCAGACGGATCTTCTTGAACCAGAGCAGTTGTGGCACGACCGCGTTGCAGATGATCATGATCCAGGTCGAGATCCAGTACGGTCCGAAGGCGCGGTACCAGAACGAGGTCTTCTCGGGCTCGACGCCGCTGTACCAGGCGATGAAGTACTCGGTGGCGTACGCGTACCCGACGATGAGCGAGGTCAACAGGATGAACCTCGCCATGTTCTCGAAATGGTATTCGGTGATGTACTGCTCGAGGCCGAAGATCCTTCTCACCGGGATCATCACCGTGAGCACCATGGCGAAGCCCGAGAAGATCGCTCCGGCGACGAAGTAGGGAGCGAAGATCGTCGCGTGCCAGCCCGGGACGATCGACATTGCGAAGTCCCAGGACACGACGCTGTGCACCGAGAGCACGAGCGGTGTCGCGAGACCGGAGAGGTGGAGGACGGCGCGGTTGTGCGCCTTCCACTGCTTCGAGCTCCCCTGCCAGCCGAGCGCGAGCGCGGTGTAGAGGAGCTTGCGCCAGCCCTTCGAGCGGTCCCGCGCAATCGCGAGGTCGGGAACCATGCCGATGAAGAGGAACAGGATCGAAGTCGTCGCGTAGGTCGAGATCGCGAAGGTGTCCCAGACCAGCGGGCTCTTGAAGTTGACCCAGAGGCCGCGCTGGTTCGGATACGGAAGGATGAAGTAGCTCTTCCAGATCCGGCCGACGTGGATCCCGAGAAACTGCGCCGCCGTGAGGACCGCGAAGACCGTCATGGCCTCGGCGCTCCGGTTGATCGCGTTTCGCCACTTCGAGCGGAACAAGTAGAGGATCGCGGAGATCAGCGTCCCGGCGTGCGCGATACCGACCCAGAACACGAAGGTCACGATGTAGGCGGCCCAGAACACCGGATGCGAGTAACCGGCGATCCCGAGACCCTCGTAGACCTGGTAGACCCAGACCGCGCCGGCCACGTGGACGATCACGACGCACAAGATCAGCAGGGCCCAGTAGCCGAGCCCCGGGGTTCCCATCACCGAGAGCAGATCGCGATTGGCCTGCGAATCCGCCGGGGACGGTGCGGGGCGCATCAGCTCGGCGACCGAGACTGCAGGAGGAGGCGTCATGGTTAGGCCTCGACCGGCCCGCGGGTCACCTTCGCCAGGTAGGTGACCGACGGCCGGGTGTTGAGCATGTGGAGCGCGTGGTACTCGCGCGGCGGGTCGTTTCCGAGCTGGACCGCGCGGCTCGTCTCGTCGCGCAGGTTTCCGAAGACGATCGCGTCGGTCGGGCACGACTGCGCGCACGCGGTCGTGACCTCGCCATCGGCGATGGCACGCTTCTGGTCCTTCGCCGTCTGCTGACCGAGCGCGATCCGCTGCACGCAGAACGTGCATTTCTCCATCACGCCCTGACCGCGGACCGTCACGTCCGGGTTCAGGCCGAGGTGCATCGGCTCGGGCCAGTTCTCGTGATCGTAGTCGTAGAAGTTGAAGCGCCGGACCTTGTAGGGGCAGTTGTTCGCGCAGTACCGCGTGCCGATGCAGCGGTTGTAGATCATGCCGTTCAGGCCTTCATCGTTGTGGTACGTCGCGATCACGGGGCAGACCGGCTCGCACGGAGCGGAGCCGCACTGCTGGCAGACCATCGGCAGGTGCCGGATGTCGGTGTCGCCGAGCTTGCCGTTGTCGACGTGAGCGGGACGCCCCGGCACGAAGTCGACGACGCCGGGTCCGACGAAGCGCTCGATGCGGATCCACGACATCACTCGACCGCGGAGAACCTGGTCCTCGCCGACGATCGGAATGTTGTTCTCGATGTAGCAGGCGACCACGCACGCGCTGCAGCCGGTGCAGCGATCGAGATCGATCGCCATTCCCCAACGGTGGAAGCTGCTCGGGAGCGCGTCCTTCGCGGCGTCGAAGGGGAGCAGCATCTCGTGGTGCCCGGCGTCGGAATGGCCTGCGCCATGCGAATCGCCGTGAGCACCGCCGTGCGGATCTCCGTGCCCGCCGCTCGGCGCCGCGCTCACGGCGGGCGCGGCGGCGAGTGCCGAGACGGGAACGGCCTCGGCGAGCTGGCGTTGACGCTGGTTGTCGTGCGTCTGGAGGAAGGCGATCCGTTCGCTTCGCCCCGTCGTCGAAAGCTTGGCCTTCGTCGAGAGCCACGCGCGGCCGTTCGCTTCGTCGGTGGCCGACGGCAGCACCGCGATCACGTTCACACCGCGGGGCTCGCCGGGTGTCTGCTTTCCTCCTCGGGACGCGAAGCGACCGACGGTGTGCCCCTGCCCGATCGCGACCGCGACGACGTCGTCGCGCAGCGCCCCCCGCGGCAGGCACGGCGCCTCGATCCGCCCGAAGGGCGTCTCGACCGCGATCACGTCTCCGACCTCGGCGCCGATCTTCTCCGCGGTCGCCTTGCTCACCTCGACCCACGACTGCCAGGCGATCTTGGTGACCGGATCCGGCACTTCCTGGAGCCAGGGCAGATTCGCGCCGCGGCCGTCGTGGAGAAGCGGAGAGGGATACGCGACGAGCGTCCACTCGCCTTCGCCTTCGAGAAGCGGCGGCTCGATCTCGAGCTTCGCGACGTCCGGCGAGAGCGAAACCGGACCGACGCTCGGAGGCTCGCCGAAGACCCCGCCCATCGCGAGCGTCTTTCGCCAGTCGGTGTCGGCGAAGGCGGCCTGGACGAGCGCCTGGAAGGTCCCTTCGGGAAGCGCGGCCGCGACCGTGCCGCCCATCGCGCGGCCGACGTCGAGGAGGACGTCGACCATGGCGCGCGTCTGGTAGAGCGGCCGGAAAGTCGGCTGGACGATCGATCGGATTCCGGGCCGCGGCGAGACGTCGCCCCACGACTCCATCGGCGTGTGGTCGGGGAGCACGAGGTGCGCACGCGCCGTCGTCTCGTCGGGCAGTGACGCGAACGAAACCACGAACGGCACCTTCGCGAGCGCTTCGGCGAAACCCGTCGACGGCGAGAGCGAGTAGAGCGGGTCCGCGTCGTGGACGAGGAGGACCTGGACCTTCCCGCTCTTCATCGAGTCGATGAGCGCGAGGACCTCGCGATGGCTCGCCGCCGGCTTCGGCTCGCTTGCGGCGGGCGGGAGCTTCACCGCGGATCCGACCGCGCCGCAGAGCTGGTTCAGGATCAGCACCGAGGCGGCCGTCGCAGCCGCGCGCCGGCTCGTGAAGGCGACGCCCGGCGCGAGCGCGACGGGCGACTTCGCCGCGGCGAGCGCCTCGCCGAGCCGCCGGATCGAGTCCGCCTCGAGCCCCGTCGCCGAGGCTGCGGCATCGACGTCGAAGCCGTCGAGAAGGCTCCCGAGAGCCGAACGATCGGACGCGCTGCCGCGGCCCCGCTCGACGACGATCCGCGCGAGCGCGAGGGCAAGGATGCCCTCGGTCCCGGGCTTCGCGGCGAGCCACTCGTCCGCGTTCTCGGCGGTCATCGAGCCGCGCGGGCCGACGTAGACGAAACGCGCGCCTCCGTCCCGCCGCGTTCGGACGTCTCGAGCCTCCGCGAGCTGCCGGGAGTGCTCCGTCGGGGAGATCCCGGTTTCGAGCAGATCGTTGGCGAACGAGACCACGAGATCCGCCGAGGAGAGATCGAAGATCGGCGTGGCGTCGACGTCGAAGACGAGTCGGCTCGCGGCGCGGAGCGCCTCGGGTGCGAAGGGGTCGTAGACGACCCGGCCCCCCGCGCCCACCGCCTTCACCCAGGCGTCGATTTGAACGGACGCCGTCGCGCCGGGATCGCCCCCGAGCACGAACACGCCCGCGCCGCCCGACTTCACCTTTGCAGTGAGGTCGGCGAGCGCCGCGCTCCATTCGGCGGGTTCGAGGTCGCCCTTCTCGTTCCGGCGCATCGGCCCCTGGAAGCGGTCGGGATGATAAGTCCGGCCGATCCCGGCCTGACCGCGCCCGCAAAGTGCGCCCCGGTTGATCGGGCTCTCCGGGTTTCCCTCGAGCTTGATCGGGCGGCCTTCGCGGGTCTTCACGTGCAGACCGCAGCCGGCCGAGCACTCGCGACACGTCGACGCATAGAAATTGGGAATGCCCGGCGTCACGACCTCGGGCTGGACGACGTACGGGATCAGGTACTCGACCGGATCCGAGCAAGCCGTCGCCACGCCGGCTCCGGCGCCGACTCCGACGAGCTTCAGAAACTCACGACGATCGAACTGGGGCATCCGGGTTCGCTTCCTGGGCCTTCGGGCCTAGTAGTGGCACGTGAGACAGTCGATCGAGGCCTTCTTCGCTTCGTGGCAGTGGATGCACCAGCCCATCTCGAGCTTCTGCGCGGGCATCCCATTCACCCACACGCGTTCGGGCACCAGGTGGACCTTGTGCATCTCCTGCACCGGGCCGTGGCACGTCTGGCAATCGAGGCCGGCGGCCACGTGCCGGTTGTGCCGGAACTTCACGTGCTCGGGAAGGCGATGGATCTGGATCCACTCGATCGGCTTCTGCTCGTCCCAGTATTTCTTGAGGATCTGCACTCCCTCGAGATCCTGGCCGAACTGCGAGTGGCAACCCATGCAGTTCTGCACCGACGGAACGCCCGCGACTCGCGAGCGATCCGTTCCCGAGTGACAGTAGAGACACTCGATCTTGTAGGTGCCCGCGTGGAGCGCGTGACTGAAGGGGATCGGCTGGTCGGGTCCCGGCAGATCGGGATCCCAGGCGAGACGCTGCGCCTCCTTCGCCGCTTCGGACGATTGCGCGAGCGCCCATTGCGGGAGCGCCACCATCGCGAGCGCGACGAGGAGCGGGGCAACGCGGAAAGCAGCCGAGGCCGGACGGGCGAGATCGAGCGGACGCCAGCTCATGCGGAGCCCAGGCCCCCTTCGTGACGATCGTCTCAGGCACCCGCGAAAGGGCGGCCATCGACGTGGTTTTCGCTGTTTCGCCGAGTTCGGATGGTGGGAGCCGACCGACGACGCGCGGTTGGTACTACTTCGCGAACGGCACGTCAAGACGCCGCAGCGCGTCGAAACCGCGGTTTCCGCTCGCGAATCAGCACCACGAGCGGACCATTCGCGCGAACCGCGACGAGCGTCGCGTGAGCGCGACTCGAAGTCACGGATTCGATGTGCCCTCGCGACCGAAATCGTCTTCGATCCGCACCACATCGTCGAGCTCGGGGGTCGAAACCTCGACCAGCTCGGCCCTCTCGATCGCGGAGAAGCGGTGTCTGCGACCCGTGGGGATCCTGCGATGCTCACCGGGTCCGAGTTCGTGCGCGACGAGCGCCCCCGAATCGTCCTCGAGCTCGAGCCGAAGTACTCCGCGCAACACGAGGATGGTCTCGTCCTTGATCCGGTGATACTGGAGCGAGAGGCGTTTTCCGGTCTCGATCACGAGGAGCTTGCCGACGTAGCGATCCGTGTTCGCCCAGATGCGCTCGTGCCCCCAGGGCTTCTCCACCCGGATCTCGACTTCCCGCTCGCCCATCGCTCGTCTCCTCGTCCCTGTCCGCGCCATGCCGGCTTCGGCCCGCTCCGGGCCGTCTCGGGAGCTTGACCGGGTGTGAGTGCTTCGCCACGTGGCGTGGGCTGCGAAGCGGATCGGCTCCGCAGGAGAAGGAGGGCTCCGCGAAGCGTGCCGGGGTCGGGAGCCCCCGGCGCCCGCCCCCCCCAAGCATTCCATGATCCGCGGGCCTCGAGCGGGCCGTGCCGTGATCCGGCCGATCCACCTCCCACCCCGCGTCGCCGTGCGAAGGTCGAGCGCCGAGGCGGCGGACACGCCCCGCGGCGCGGGGCCGCGAGTCTACCACCGCCATCGCCCCTGCGGCGGCCAATCGCGCTGCGAACCGGGCGCCCGACGTTCCGCGCGAGGCGACTTGCGGAGCGTCGCACGGCAGGCTCCGCGCACGGGCGCGGATCGCGGGAGCGGCTTCCCATTGCAGGCCGACGCCGCTCTGTGTCGCCGGCGAACGGCGCGACCGGGGCCTTCCACGAGGTCGCCTCCCGCTCCCGCGTCGCAGTCCGCGCGCTCGCGGCCGAGCCGAGACGGGGGCTCTCCGGGCCGTCGCGCGCTCGTGCGGGGGTTCCGGGATGGGCTAGCTTCGCAGCCGATCCACCGATCGAAACGCCCCCCACCGACGCCGCGGGCGAACCGCCCGGTGGCTTCCATCGGAAGGAAACCATGCGCGAAGCCTGGATCGTCGATGCCGTACGCACGCCTCGAGGCAAGGGCAAGAAAGACACCGGCGCCCTCTCGGGCGTGCATCCGCAGGAGCTCCTCGCGCAGTGCCTGAACGCGCTTCGCGACCGGAACGGGATCGACGTGCGCGACGTCGAGGACGTCGTCGCCGGTTGCGTCACCGCCGCGGGAGAACAGGGCGCCTGCATCGCGCGAATGTCGGTGCTGGCGGCGGGCTGGCCCCACGACGCGACGGGAGTGACCCTCAATCGTTTCTGCGGCTCGGGGCAGCAGGCCGTCA
Source organism: Myxococcaceae bacterium (assembly GCA_905339255.1). Taxonomy (GTDB): domain Bacteria; phylum Myxococcota_A; class UBA9160; order UBA9160; family UBA9160; genus MYXO. The sequence goes on along the minus strand of CAJPFO010000314.1, from coordinate 5,601 downwards.
ACTTCGCCGCGATGGGGGTCCTCTCGGGCCAGCAGGAGCTCGTGATCGGAGGCGGCGTCGAATCGATGTCGCGCTGTCCGATGGGCGCCGACGGCTCCGGGATCGACGGGCACAACGAGCACCTGGTCGAGCTCCATCCGCTCGTTCCGCAGGGGATTTCGGCAGATCTGATCGCGACGCTCGAGGGCTTCACGCGAGAGGATTGCGACCGCTTCGCAGCGCAGAGCCAGGAGCGCGCCGCGATCGCGCAGAAGGAGTCCCGCTTCGAGAAGAGCCTGGTTCCGGTCCGCGACGCATCCGGCAAGGTGCTTCTCGACCGGGACGAGCACCCGCGAGCCGGGACCACGGCCGAGAGCCTGGCGAAACTTCCGCTCTCGTTCGAGGCGATGGGTGCGTACGTACCGAAGGGCGATGCGCGCTCGTTCGACCAGCGCGCGATCGCCCGCTACCCGCAGCTCGAGGCGATCCGCCACGTCCACCACGCCGGCAACTCGTCCGGAATCGTCGATGGCGCGTCGGCGGTGCTGATCTCCTCGCCGGAATACGCGAAGGCGCACGGCCTCCGGCCCCGCGCGCGAATCGTCGCCACGGCGACGGCCGGAGACGAGCCGGTGATCATGTTGACGGCCCCCGTTCCGGCGACGAAGCGCTGCCTCGCGAAGGCGGGAATGACGATCGCCGACATCGACCTCGTCGAGATCAACGAAGCCTTCGCGGCGATCCCGATGAAGGTGATCCGCGATCTCGGCATGGATCCGGCGAAGGTCAACGTGAACGGCGGCGCGATCGCGCTCGGGCACCCGCTCGGCGCGACGGGGGGGATGCTGATCGGGACGGTCCTCGACGAGCTCGAGCGCCGCGGGCTCGGAACGGGTCTCGTCACGATGTGCATCGGTGGCGGAATGGGAATCACGACCATCCTCGAAAGGGTCTCCGCGTGATCGACTTCGAGCCGACCGAAGAGCAACAGTTGATCGTCGAAACCGTGCGGCAGTTCGCCGCGAACGAGATCCGTCCGAAGGCGCGCGAATGCGAGGAAGCGGCGAAGCTCGACGCGGGCGTCCTCGGCGGCGCGCACGAGCTCGGCTTCACCGCCAACGCGCTCCCCGAGGAGTTCGGCGGAGGTGGAGCTCGCAGCGCGGTCACGGGGGTCCTCATCGCCGAGGAGCTCGCTTTCGGAGACCTCGCGCTCGCACTCGCGATCCAGTCGCCCACGCTCGTCGCGCTGCCGGTCGCGGACGCCGGGACGACCGAGCAGCGAAAGACGCTGCTCCCCCGCTTCACGGCACAGTCGTTCGTTCCCGGCTCGCTCGCGGTCGTCGAGCCGGCGTTCCGGAGCGATCCCTTCCGGCCCGCGACGACGGCGCGCCGCGAGGGCGCCGATTTCGTCCTCGACGGGCACAAGTGCCTGGTCCCGTGGATCGACGGCGGCGACACCGTTCTCGTCGTGGCGAGCGAAGCCGGAACGCCGCACGTCTTCGTCGTCCCGCGCGACGCGAAGGGGCTCGTCGCGACCCCCGAGCAGAACATGGGAATCCGCGCGCTCCCGACCGTCGAGCTCGCGCTCTCGGGCGTTCGCGTCCCTGCGTCGGCGAAGCTCGGCGGCGACGCAGGATGCGACGTCCGCGCTCTCGTCAACCGCGGCCGCGTCGCGCTCGCCGCGATGGCCGTTGGCGTCGCGCGTGCGGCCTTCGAGGTGGCGCGCGACTACGCGAAGCAGCGGCAGACGTTCGGAGCTCCGATCGCGACGAGGCAGGCGATCGCCTTCAAGCTCGCCGACATGGCGATCGAGATCGACGGTGCGAGGCTGCTCGCGTGGGAAGCGGCGTGGAAGCTCGACCAGGGCGACGACGTCACCCGCGAAGCCACGCTCGCCCGACACCAGGCGTCGCGCGTCGCGCTCGAGGTGGCCGACGGCGCCGTCCAGGTCTTCGGCGGACATGGCTACATCCGCGACTACCTCCCCGAGCTCCATCTGCGCAACGCGCGCGGATTCTCGACCTTCGAAGCGCTCACGCTCGTCTAGACCGACGGAGGAACCATGCCGATCTCCTTCGAACCCGCCGCCAATACGACGAAGGCGCAGGATTTCTACCACCGCCTCGCCGAGGAGCAGATGCGGCCGATCTCGCGGAAGTACGACGTCCACGAGCACGAGATGCCGTGGGAGTTCGTCCGCTTCATGTGGGACCGCTCGAAGAGCACGCCGCCCGCCCGGCTCGACGGCCCCGACGACGGCTTCGTCAAGGTCTGTGTCCAGGCCGAGGAGCTGTGCTGGGGAGACGCCGGCCTGTACCTGCGCATCCCGAGCCCGGCGCTCGGCGGGTCGGCGGTCGGCGCCGCCGGGACGAACGAGCAGAAGCTCCGCTTCATGGGCCCGTTCAACGGCGAGGGCGAGCCGAAGTGGGGCGCGATGGCGATCACCGAGCCGGGAGCCGGCTCCGACGCCGCAGCGATCACGACCACGGCGACGGCCGACGGCGACGAGTGGGTGCTGAACGGCACCAAGATCTTCTGCACCGCCGGCGACGCGGCGTCGACCTACCCGGGCGGCTTCGTGGTGGTCTGGGCGACCGTCGACAAGTCGGCCGGGCGCGGTGGAATCAAGTCGTTCGTCGTGCCGGCGGGGACCCCCGGCATGAAGCTCGTGGGATGCGAGAAGAAGCTCGGCATCCGCGCGTCGGACACCGCGACGCTCATCCTCGAGAACTGCCGCGTCCCGAAGGAGAACCTGCTCGGAAGCGCGGAGGTCAAGAAGGCCGATCCGACCAAGACGGGCGACAAGGGCTTCAAGGGGGCGATGGCGACGTTCGATGCGAGCCGCCCGATCGTCGCCGCGATGGCCGTCGGAGTCGGCCGCGCCGCGCTCGACTTCGTGAAGGAGGAGCTCACCCGGCAGGGGGTCACGGTGCGTTACGATGCCCCCCGCCACGAGCTCACCGCGATCGAGCGCGACGTGATCGACATGGAGGCCGAGCTGCAGGCGGCTCGCCTGCTCACGTGGCGATCGGCGAAGATGCTGAACCACGGAAAGCGCAACAATCTCGAGGCGAGCATGGCGAAGGCCAAGGCGGGCCTCGCCGTCACCAAGATCACGCAGAAGGCGGTCGAGCTGCTCGGGCCGCTCGGCTACTCGCAGAAGACCCTCGTCGAGAAGTGGATGCGGGACGCGAAGATCAACGACATCTACGAAGGGACGCAGCAGATCAACCAGCTGATCGTCGCCCGACGCATCCTCGACTACTCGTCGAGCCTGCTCCGTTAGCCATGCCGGTTTCTCAGGACCTCCTCGACATCCTGGTCTGCCCCGAGACGAAGCAATCGGTACGTCCGGCTCCGGCAGATCTGATCGATCGCCTGAACGCCGAGATCCGCGCCGGGCGGCTGCGGACACGAGGGGGAGACGTCGTCGGAAAGGAGATCTCCGAAGGCCTCGTCCGCGAGGACGGCCGAGCCCTCTACGTCGTCGACGACGGCATCCCGGTGATGCTGATCGAGGAGTCCGTCGAGATCACGGGCTGAGCCGGGCCGGCGGGGTCGCCCGGGTTACTGCGCGAACTCCCGGCGCTTGAGCTGGCGCACGTACTCGGAGATCTCCGGGTCCGCAGCGACGAGCGCCGAGATGCGCTCCTCGAACTCCGCGGCCTCGCTCCGCAGCGGCGCCTCGTCGATCCGGAGGTCGAGGGCGTGCCGGACGCGGTCGAGCAACGCGAGCGCTCCGCGAGGGTTCGGCGCGACTCCGATGTAGTGCGGGAGTCCCGCCCACAGGCTCAGCACCTCGCGGCCCGACGCCATCAGGCGATCGGCGACCGCGGCGACGATCCCCGTCGGCCCCTGATACGTCGACGCGGGAACGTCGAGCTTCGCGAGCAGGTCGGGAGCGCTCGCGAAGCCCGTGAGCGCGACCGGACGCGAGTAGACGACGTCGGCGAGGAAAGCGCCGAGAAGCACGACGCGTCGCACACCGGTTCGATCCGCGAGGCGTTCGATCTGATCGCAGTACGCGCCCCAGCGCAGATGGGGCTCGACCCCGATCCCGACGACCAGGTCCCGGCGCCCGTCCATCGACGCGAACCGGAACTCGTTCCGCGGCCATTCGAGCCTGCGGGCGCCCGCTGCGTCGAGAGAGACCACCGGGCGCCGGACGGTGAAGTCGTAGAACTCCTCGGGGTCGATCTCGGCGAGGGGCACGGCGTGGAGCGCATCGGCGACGTAGCGCACCGCGAAGCTCGCGGCCTCGCCCGCGTCGTTCCAGCCCGCGAAGGCCAGGAGCAGCGCCGGATCCTGCAGGGACGGCAGGACGTGCATGCGCAGGGCGTCCGCCATGTCGAAAGCTTCGCACGACGACGGTGCCCCTGCCAAGGGGCCTCCGCGTCGGCCGCTCAGCCGTTCTCGACGAGGACGGCGAGAAGATCGAGCGACGAGATCACACCGACGAGTCGGCCCCGCTCCGTCACGAGGAGACGATGGATCTTCCGCTCGCGCATGATGCTCGCCGCCTGCGCGACGCCGGTGTCGCGGCTCACGCCGTAGACGTGCGGGGTCATGACCTCTCGAACCGGCGTCTGCGAGCGGTCGATCGGAACGTCGGCGAGATCCTGGAACTCCTCCATGTCGCTGTAGAAGCGCCCCGACTCGCCGGCCGTCACCCGCCGCGTCCCGTGGCGGACGAGATCGCTCTGCGAAACGACACCGATCGGCATTCCGGCGTCGTCGACGACGGGAGCGCCCGAAACGCCTCGCGCCGCGAGAAGCTCCCGTGCCTCGGCGACGGTCGCCTCGGGGCGTACGCACACGACGTCCGGGTTCATCAGATCCGAGACCTTGCGGCGCTGCACGACCACGCGGGATGGGTACCCCTTCCGCGGCCGCGTCGCAAAGGGACGGATCACGGACAGAAGCGGTAGCCGTGCCCGCGAACCGAAACGATGTGCTTCGGACGCGCCGGATCCTCCTCGAGGTAGCGGCGCAAGCGAACGATGAAGCTGTCGACGACGCGCGTGTTGGTGTCGGCGCGCAGACCCCAGACGTCTTCGAGCAGTTCGCCCCGCGTCACCGCCTGCCCGGAGCGCTCGACGAGCGCTCGCAGCAGCGCCGCTTCGCGGGTGGTGAGCCGGACGACACCCGCGCGAGACTCGATCTCGAAGCGATCGAAGTGGACGGTGGCGCCGCCGATCTGCACCGAGCGCTGCGTTTCCTCCTCGCGAGGCACTCCGTCCCAGCGGCGGCGGCGAAGCAGGCCCTTGATCCGCGCGAGGAGTTCGTCGAGCCGGAAGGGCTTGGTGAGGTAATCGTCGCCCCCCTCCTCGAGTCCGCGGACCACGTCGGCAGCCTCGTCCTTCGCCGAAAGGATCAGGATCGGCACGTAGTTGCCCGCCGCACGCGCCCGGCGCGCCACCTCGAAGCCGTTCATCTCGGGGAGCATCAGGTCGAGGATCACGAGATCGATCGGGGGATCGTTCGCCGCGAGGCGCGCCGCTGCGCGAGCCCCGTCGGCTGCGATCTCGACGACGTGGCCCTCGGCCTCGAGATTGAACTGCAACCCTTCAGCGAGGTGGGATTCATCTTCGACGACGAGGATCCGCGGCACTAGACGCCTTC
>CAJPFO010000313.1 GCA_905339255.1 Myxococcaceae bacterium | reverse complement strand
GGGCAGCCGCGCGCCGAGTTCTTCCGCGAAGACACGGTAGCGCAGCCGTTGCGCCTCGATAATGGCCGAATCGCTCCGGGCCAGGTGAACTTGCAGTTTGGGGCGCGGGGAGGCTTGGCGTTCGTGGACTTGCTGCAGCATCGGTGTTCTCCATTGATCTCGCATGCGAGGCAATGTAGGAAAACGCCGTTGCAGCCGCATGTAGAGCACATTGCGCGACGATGACAATTGCCGTGCCGCGCCAGGCACCAAAGCGGGTGCCGCTCGCGAACCGTATTCACCCCCTTTCCGCCGGAAGGGGGCGGGCGGAAGATCCACCCGCTCAGCGCACGGAGCGATAGCCGAAACCGCGGCTGCGTTTGCTGAACACGATTTGCCACACCTGGCCCTGACGGGCGCGGAAGTAGCCGGCGCAGCAGTGCAGGTAATACTTCCACATGCGGAAGAAGCGCTCGCCATAGCGCGTCTTCAAGTCCGGCCAGGCCGCGAGGAAGTTGTCCCACCAGGCGAGCAGCGTGCGGTCGTAATCCGCACCGAAGTTATGCCAATCCTCGACCAGGAGCCGCCCTTCGGAGGCGCGGGCAATCTCGCTGGCGGCGGGGATTTTGCCGTTGGGAAAGATGTAGGTCTCGATCCAGGGATCGACGGCGCGCACTCGGGCGAAGTTGCCGATGGTGTGCAGCAGGAAAAGGCCGCGCGGTTCGAGGAGCTCGGCCACCCTGGCGAAAAAGGTCGCGTAGTTCTTGCGCCCGACATGCTCGAACATGCCCACGGAGGCGATTTTGTCGAAGCGGCCCTCGACTTCGCGGTAGTCCATGAGTTCGAGCTTGATCGGTTTGCCGGCACAGCGCTCGCGGCCCAGTGCCAACTGCTCGCGCGAAACGGTAATGCCGGTGACGGCAACGCCATAGTGTTCGGCCGCGTGGCGCGCGAGTCCGCCCCAGCCGCAACCGATGTCGAGCAGGCGCTCGCCCGGCTTCAGTTCGAGTTTGCGGCAAATGAGGTCGAGCTTGTCGCGCTGGGCTTCCTCGAGCGTGCTGGCGCCCGCCCAATAACCGCAGGAGTAAATCATCGAAGGCCCGAGCATGGCTTCGAAGACATCGTTGCCGATGTCGTAATGCCGCTCGCCGACTTGAAAGGCGCGGTGAAGCGCCTGGAGGTTGACTAGGGTATGGCGCAAAACCACGCCCAGATGCCGCAAGCCGCGCTTGCGGTCGAGCCGGGCATCGGCGTCGGCGGTGAGCAGGCGGCAAAAGAGCTCATCGAGCCGCGCGCACTCCCACTGGCCATCGAGGTAGGCTTCGCCGAATCCCAGCGAACCGCGGCGCAGGATCCGGCCATAAACCGCGGGGTCGCGTACCTGGATGTCCCAGGGCGCGTCGCCATCGAAGCGCACACCCGCGCTGGCCGCGAGGCTGGCCAGGACACGCGGCGCACGGCTCGCTCCGGCGCGCTCGCCGAAGTTCGAATGCGGATGTAGGGTCTGGTGCATGCGGCCTCCTCGTGACTCGCACCCCCCCGGGTTCGGTATGACACTCGATTTCGCTGCGTGTTGCCTCTCGATCGGCTAGCCAGTGATGGTTCGTCCTGCGGGCGCCGCGTCAGCCCAGCGCACCCAGGTCACGCACCGCGCCGGTATCGGCCGAGGTGGTGAGCGCGGCATAAACCTGGAGCGCGGCGGAAACCTCGCGCTGCCGGGCAATCGGCCGCCAGGCCTTCGCCCCGCGCGCTTCCATGGCGGCACGGCGCCGGGTGAGTTCCTCCTCGCTTACTTCGAGGTGGATGCGACGACCAGGGATGTCGATGGTGATGGCGTCGCCCTCCTCCACCAGGCCGATGGTGCCGCCTGCGGCGGCCTCGGGCGAGGCGTGTCCGATCGACAGGCCCGAGGTGCCGCCGGAGAAGCGCCCGTCGGTCAGGAGCGCGCATTGTTTGCCCAGCCCCTTGGACTTTAGGTAGCTCGTCGGGTAGAGCATCTCCTGCATGCCTGGCCCGCCTTTGGGGCCTTCGTAGCACACCACCACCACGTCGCCTGGAACGATCTGGTCGCCGAGGATCTTCTGCACCGCTTCTTCCTGCGATTGGCAGACCCGGGCGCGTCCCTTGAACCTGAGGATGGCCTCATCGACGCCCGCGGTCTTCACCAGGCAGCCCTTTTCGGCGATGTTGCCAAAAAGCACGGCGAGGCCGCCATCCTGCGAATAGGCATGTTCGCGGTCGCGGATACAGCCGGCGCGGCGGTCCAGATCGAGGGTTTCGTAGCGGCGGTCCTGCGAAAAAGCGGCCTGTGTGGCAATACCGCCGGGGGCGGCGCGAAAAAAGCCTTGCACCACGGCATCGTGGCTGCGCTTGACATCCCAGTGCGCCAGGGCCTCGCCCAGGCTGGGCGCATGCACCGTGGGAACCGCGGCGTTGAGGAGCCCGGCGCGCTCAAGTTCACCCAGGATGCCCAGCACCCCGCCCGCGCGGTGCACGTCTTCCATGTGGTAGTCCTGCGTGGCCGGAGCCACTTTGGCGAGGCAGGGCACGCGCCGCGACAGCCGGTCGATGTCGCGCAGGGTGAAATCGACGCCGGCTTCGCGTGCCGCGGCCAAAAGGTGCAGCACGGTGTTGGTGGAGCCGCCCATAGCGATGTCGAGCGTCATGGCATTCTCGAAGGCGGCAAAGCTCGCGACGCTGCGGGGCAACACGCTGGCATCGTCTTTTTCGTAGTAGCGGCGGCAAAGCTCCACGACGAGGCGCCCGGCACGCAGGAAGAGCTGTTTGCGGTCGCCGTGGGTGGCCAGGAGCGAGCCGTTGCCAGGCAAGGACAGCCCCAATGCCTCGGTGAGGCAGTTCATGGAGTTGGCGGTAAACATGCCCGAGCAGGAACCGCAGGTGGGACAGGCGGCGCTTTCCATTGCGGCCACTTCGGCGTCGCTGTTGTGGCTGTCGCCGGCTTCGATCATCGCGTCGATGAGATCGACATGCCGCGCCTTGCCGTGCCAGAGCACCTTGCCTGCCTCCATGGGCCCGCCCGACACGAACACCGCTGGGATATTGAGTCGCAGCGCCGCCATCAGCATGCCCGGGGTGATCTTGTCGCAGTTGGAGATACAAACCAGGGCGTCGGCGCAATGGGCGTTGACCATGTACTCGACCGAATCGGCGATCAGCTCGCGCGAAGGCAGCGAGTAGAGCATGCCGCCATGCCCCATGGCGATGCCGTCGTCGATGGCGATGGTGTTGAATTCTTTGCCGACGCCGCCCGCGGCTTCGATTTCCCTGACCACCATCTGGCCTACGTCCTTGAGGTGCACGTGGCCCGGCACGAACTGGGTGAAGGAATTCACCACCGCGATGATGGGCTTGCCGAAATCGCCTTCCTTCATGCCGGTGGCGCGCCACAGGGCGCGTGCGCCGGCCATGTTGCGGCCGTGGGTGGAAGTGCGGGAGCGATAGGCGGGCATGGGAACTCCTGAAGCAGCGAGGCTGTGGGCATGGGAAACGGGACAATAGGCTATTTTAGCGCTCCCAGCGCCGCCCGGGATGCCCCAAGCGCGGCGCGCCCCGCCGCCCATAGGAGCGGTGGCGCTGCTACAATGCCAACGAACCACGTCTTCATTTGCTCGGGAGGAGTTCCATGCCAAAGTACAACACGGAGGCCATTCGCGCCCTAGCGCTGGTGGGCCATGGCGGCGCCGGGAAAACGACCCTCGCCGAGGCCCTGCTCCACGCCGCCGGGGCGATCAAGGCCATGGGCAGCATCGAAAAAGGCAATACGGTCTGCGACTTCGATCCGCTGGAAAAGGCGGCCGGACATTCCTTGCAGTCCGCGCTGATCAACTTCGCCTGGCGCGATGTGCACGTCCATGCCATCGATACCCCGGGCTACCCCGACTTTTCCGGGCAGTCGATTGAGGCCCTGGCCGCGGTGGAGACCGCGCTCGTCGTCATCAATGCGCAGACCGGAGTCGAGCTTTCCACCGAGCGCATGATGCGCTGGGCGGCCAACCGGGGCTTGGCGCGGATGATTGTGATCAACAAGATCGACGCCGACAACATCGATCTTCCCGCCTTGGTCAACGATATTCGCGAGCGCTTCGGCAAGGAGTGCATGCTGCTCGATCTGCCGGCCCATGACCGCCATGACGTGGTCGAGGTGCTTGCACATGCGTCCGGAGAAGCGGATTTCCAGTCGGTGGCCGAGGCGCACCGTGCCCTCATCGACCAGATCGTCGAGGAAGACGAATCGCTGCTGGCGCGCTATCTCGAAGATGGCGCCGACCCCAGCCCGCAGGAGTTGCACGCGCCTTTTGAAAAGGCGCTGCGCGAGGGGCATCTGGTGCCCATCCTTTTCACCTCCGCCAAAACCGGGGCCGGCGTGCGCGAACTCCTGGATGTGCTGGCCACCCTGGCCCCCAGCCCGCTGGAGGGCAATCCGCCGCCCTTCTATCGCGGCGAGCCGGGCCAGGCCGACGCCGAGGCCTTTCCCGCCGAGCCCGATCCGGCCAAACACGTCCTGGCCCATGTCTTCAAAATCGTGGCCGACCCTTTCGTGGGCAAGCTAGGCATCTTCCGGGTGTATCAGGGAACGATCCGCAGGGACAGCCAGCTCTTCATCGGCGACGGCAAGCGCCCCTTCAAAGCCGGCCACCTCTTGATGCTGCAAGGCAAGGACTACGTTGAAGTCGACGAACTGGTGCCGGGAGACATCGGCGCCGTGGCCAAAGTCGAGGACATCAGTTTCGACTCGGTCCTGCACGATTCCCACGACGAGGACCATATCCACCTCAAACCGCTCGAGTTTCCCAAGCCCATGCAGGGCCTGGCGGTGGAAACCCACAAGAAGGGCGACGAACAGCGGCTCTTCGACGTGCTGCATAAGCTCGAAATGGAAGATCCCTGCTTCGTCGTCGAGCGGCACCCTTCCACCAACGAAACCGTCATTCGCGGCCTGGGCGAAATCCACCTCAAATCCAAGCTCGACAAAATGGCCTCGCAGTACAAGATCGAGGTGAGCACCGCGCCGCCGCGCATCCCCTATCGCGAAACCATCCTGCGCAATGCCGACGGCCATCACCGCCACAAGAAACAAAGCGGCGGCGCTGGGCAGTTCGGCGAGGTCTTTCTCAAGATCGAGCCCATGGAGCGCGGCGCGGGCTTCGAGTTCGTGGATTCGGTCAAGGGCGGCGTCATTCCCTCGGTGTTCTTGCCAGCGGTCGAAAAGGGGGTCCGCCAGGCGCTGCAAGACGGCGTGGTTGCCGGGTATCCGGTGGAAGACATACGGGTCATCGTTTACGACGGCAAAACCCACCCCGTCGATGGCAAGGAGGTGGCTTTCGTTACCGCCGGCCGCAAGGCCACCATTGCCGCCATTCTGGCCGCCAACCCCACGGTGCTGGAGCCCATCGTCCGCATCGAGATCACCGGCCCCAACGCCGCGGTCGGCGATCTGTCCGGAGACCTGTCCGGGCGGCGCGGCCACATCACCGGCACGGAGAACCGCGCCGGAGGCCTTTCCGCCATTGCCGGCGAGGTGCCGCTGGCCGAGATCACCGAGTTCCAGTCGCGGTTGAAGTCCCTCACCGCGGGCAGGGGATCCTATACCATCGAATTCAGCCGCTATGCCCAGGTGCCTCCTCCGGTGCAAACTCAGCTCGCCGCGAAGTTCAAGCTCCACGAAGACGAGGATTGATTGCTCCTCAAGCTACGGCGCGAGGCGCCGTAGCTCATTCGAGAGCGCGAGGGCTGGGCTGGCCAGCACCAGTCCGGGCAGCGCCAACCCTGAAACCGGCCCATGGAAGACTTCAGTAGCCTCTCTGCCCTGATCATCGAGTCGCACGTCGGCATGCGCGGGAATCTGCGCGGCATGCTCAATGATTGCGGCATCACCCAGATCCAGTACGCCGGCACGGCCAATGGCGCCATACGCAAGCTCAAGGAGCGCTTTTTCGACCTGGTGCTGTGCGAATACCATTTCAACGAGGGCCAGGACGGGCAGCACTTCCTCGAAGACGCGCGGCACCACAATCTGCTGCCCCTGTCGACGATTTTTTTCATGGTGACCAGCGAATCGAGTTATGAACGCGTGGTGAGCGCCGCCGAGCTCGCACCCAGCGACTATTTGCTCAAGCCCTTCGCCGCGGAAACCATGTTCGATCGCATTTTTCGCGCCCTGCGCAAGCGCGAGGCCTTCCTCCCGGCCTATCGGCGCATGGAGAAAGGCGAAGTGCGCGAGGCCGTCGCCTACTGCCAGGAGGGAAAAGCGCGTTTTCCGCAGTACGCGGTCGACTTTCTGCGCCTCGCCGCGGAATTGCACGTCGCTCTGGGCGAACCCGAACAGGCCCAGGAAATCTACAAGCAGGTGCTCGAACTCAAGGCCGTGCCCTGGGCGCGGCTGGGCCTGGCGCGAACTTTGTTCATGCAGAAGGAGTTCGACGAGGCCGAGGAACTCCTCGAAGGGCTGATCAACGAGAGCAAGAATTATCTCGATGCTTATGATTGGCTGGCTCAAACCAAGGAAGCCAATGGTAAGGTCGACGGCGCCCTCGACGTGCTTGCCGACGCTGTGACAGTTTCGCCGCACGTGGTGCGCCGCCTGCGCAAGCTCGGAGAAATGGCCATCGATGCGGGCGATCACCAAACCGCGGAAAAGGTGCTCTCGGAAGTCGTCCACCAGGGCAAATACTCCGAGTTCCGCAACCCCGAAGACCATGTCAAGCTCGTCCAGGCCCTGGTCGGGCAAGGCAACGTGGAAGGTGCCGGCAAGGTCATCCGCGACCTCGATCGCTCCATGCGCGGTTTGGAGACCACTGACGCCTGCACGGCTTTGTCCCAGGCGCTGGTCTACACCAAGACCGGCGACACCGGGGCCGCGGCGGAGGCTTTGGCCAAGGCGGTCGAGGCGAGCCGCGGCAAAACCGAACTTTCGGACAGCCTCAAGATGGAGCTCGCCCGAAATTGCCTGGCGCAGAACATGGAGAACGAAGCCTCCGACGTGATCTGCGAGGTCATGCGCAATGCGCCGGATGAAGTCGCTATCGCCAAAGCCAAGGCGATCTTCGCGGCCGCGGGGCGCGGACACCTGGCCGAACAACTGGCGGAGAACATTCGCCGCGAGGTCGTCGACCTCATCTCTACGGGCGCCGAGAAAGCGCGCAGCGGCGACTATGAAGGTGCGGTGAGCCTCATGCTCGAAGCCGCCAAGAAGATGCCCAGCAACACCCAGGTGGCCTTCAACGCGGCCCTGGCCATCGTCAAATGCCTGGAAAACAAAGGCTGGGATGACAACCTGGCCGATCAAGGGCGCCGCTTCATCGAGCGGGTGCGCAGCCTCGACCCGCGCAACGCCCGCCTGCCCGCACTGGCCGACTACTACCAGGTGGTGCTGCAAAAATACGGGATGACGGGATTCACCTGATCAGCCTTGCGTCGCGCTGGGTTCCAGGTCAGCGACGAGTGCACGCCGGGTCGCCTCCGGGACCGATTCCAGCACCGCCTGGTACTCTGGGTGGTCGACCCCCATGGCCAGGGAGCTGCCCGCGAGCAGGGCGTGGCGCGATGCCTGGTCCAGTTCAAAGCGCAAAAAATGGACCGCCGAGGTCTTTTCCGCGGTTTCCCGCTCCAGGTCCTCGTCGGCGATGGCGAAAACGCGCGGGCAATCCGCGGCCTTTATCCAGACCCGGTCTTCGATGCCCCGCAGGCGCCGCAGCGCTTCACGCCGCTGCTCGACATCCGGGAACTCGAGCATCATCGTGGCCTTGAAGTTGCTGCCGTCGGGCACCAGCGGGCCGTAGACGGCCAGTTCTTGC
>CAJPFO010000312.1 GCA_905339255.1 Myxococcaceae bacterium | reverse complement strand
CCGGTGTCGCCGAGCGGGCCGCAAGCGGCCAGCGCCAGCACCGTTCCGATGATCGTGGCGGCGGTACGAAGCACCCTGCGCATCACCCCTGGGAAGGTGGGGCATTATAGCGGGTAGGCAGAGGTGCTGCCGGGCCGTGGCCGCCCTTGCGGTTCACGCGGCTTGCCGCAAGTGGGTAGTTCGCCGATAATGCTTCCTTTGCCGCAAGGCCACCGCTTTATGGCGGGTCGCCCCGCATTGCATGGTAGTGAACCTGGTCAGGTCCGGAAGGAAGCAGCCATAACTATTCTCTGCAAGTGCCGGGGGAACGGCTCGCCACCCCATGCCATGCCCCACCGGATCCAGGACACCTCAGTGGCGCCCCCGCCCGGCCGCCCGAAGGGGGCGCAAGCCAACTCCCGGAGCGGGCTGCGCCCGCGAACCGTGGTCACCCCCTCCCGCGGGGAGGGGGGCGGGGGGAAGGTTTGCCAGTGAGCTATTTGGCCCTGGCGCGCAAATGGCGCCCGCGCTGTTTCGAGGAACTGGTGGGGCAGGAGCATGTGGTCCAGGCGCTCGCCAATGCCCTGACCCGCGGGCAACTGCACCACGCCTATTTGCTGACCGGCACGCGCGGCGTGGGCAAGACCACCATCGCCCGCATCCTCGCCAAGTCCCTCAATTGCGAGCAGGGCGTCACCGCGCGGCCCTGCGGGACCTGCCAGGCTTGCCTGGAAATCGACGGAGGGCGCTTCGTCGATCTCCTGGAACTCGACGCCGCGTCGAACACCGGCATCGACAACATGCGCGAAATCCTCGACAACGCGCGCTACGCGCCGACCGCCGGACGTTACAAAGTCTATCTCATCGACGAAGTACACATGCTCTCCAAGGCGGCCTTCAATTCCATGCTGAAAACGCTGGAGGAGCCCCCCGAACACGTCAAGTTCGTGCTGGCGACCACCGACCCGCAGCGCATTCCGGTCACGGTGTTGTCGCGCTGCTTGCAATTCAGCCTCAAGCAGCTCCCCGCGCCGCTCATACGCGAACGGCTCGCCTTTGTGCTGGAGGCCGAGGGCATCGCCGCGCAGCCCGGGGCGCTCGCCCTGCTGGCGCGCGCCGCGCAGGGGTCGATGCGCGATGCCCTGAGCCTCCTCGACCAGGCCATTGCTTATGGCGGCGGAAAGGTCGAAGACACCGTCACCCGCGCCATGTTGGGCGCGGTGGACAACGAATTCGTGCTGCGCCTGCTCGAAGCCTGGGCGGCGGGCGACGCCCAGACGCTGCTCGCCGAGGCCAATGCCCTCGCGGAGCGAAACCTGTCCTTCGATTCCGCCTTGCAGGAAATGGCCTCGCGGCTCCAGGAAATCGCCCTGGCGCAGGTCCTTCCCGAAGCGCTGGGAGAGCTGGTGCCCCAACGGGAACAGATCCTGAGTCTTGCCGGCAGGCTCGACGCGGAGGAAGTGCAGCTCGCTTACCAGATTCTTACCCACGCGCGCCAGGAATTGCCGCTCGCGCCCGACGAGTTCGCGGGCTTCACCATGGCCTTGCTGCGGCTCCTTGCCTTCCGGCCGGAAACTGCGGCCGGCACGGAGCCCCGGCCCAAGCCGGTGGCGCGCGAGCCCGCGGTGAGCGCGCCCAGTGTGTCGCCCAAGGCCAGCGCGCCGCCTAGCGGTGGTTTCGATGGCGACTGGACCCGGCTCGCGCGCTCCCTGCCAGTGACCGGCATGGCACAGCAGCTTGCGCTCAACAGCGAACTCAAGGCCTGGGATGAGCGCGGCTTTTCCTTGCGCATCGCCGCCGAACAGCGTCACCTCGCCGACAAGGCCTATCAGGATAAGCTTGGCGCGGCCTTGCAGCAGGCTTTGGGCGCGCGAATCGCCTTGAGCGTGGAAATCGCCGAAGAGGTCGCCGATTCCGCGGCCTTGCGCGAGCGGCGCGAGCGAGCCGAGCAGTTTGCGCGTGCCAAGCAGGATTTCGAAACCGATCCCTTCGTGCGCGAAGTGGTCGAGCGGCTAGGCGGGCAGGTTCGCGGCGAATCCATACGCCCGCTGTCCTGAGCAACACCACCATCCTATTGGAGACGAAGCGATGAAAGGCGGAATCGCCGGCTTGATGAAACAAGCCCAGCAGATGCAGGAGAACATGCGCAAGGCGCAGGAACAGCTGGCGAGCATCGAGGTCGAGGGCCAGGCCGGCGCCGGCTTGGTCAAAGTGACCATGACCTGCCGGCACGATGTGAAGCGCGTGGCCATCGATCCTTCGCTCCTGGGCGAAGACCAGGACATGCTCGAGGATCTGGTCGCCGCCGCGTTCAACGACGCGGTGCGCCGGGTGGAGACGACGGTGCAGGAACGCATGTCGGGTTTCACCTCGGGCCTGCAACTGCCCCCGGGGCTCAAGCTGCCCTTCTAGAGGCGCGACCCAACCTGACCGATGGAAACGCTGACACCGCTCGACGAGCTGGTGAAGGCGCTGCGCTGCCTTCCGGGCGTGGGGCCCAAAGCGGCGCAGCGTATGGCTTTCCATCTTCTGCAATATGACCGGGCGGGCGCCAGTCGCCTGGGCGCGGCACTCCAGGAGGCGGTGCAGAAAGTGCGCCACTGTGAGCGCTGCAACACCTTTACCGAGGAAACGCTCTGCGCCCTGTGCCAGTCGCCACGGCGCGACGCCAGCCAGCTTTGTGTCGTCGAGTCGCCGGCGGACTCGCTGATGGTGGAGCAAAGCCACGCCTACCAGGGGCTCTATTTCGTGCTCATGGGCAGACTCTCGCCCCTGGACGGCATCGGGCCCAAGGAGATCCACCTCGAACGTCTGCTGAAGCGCGCCAGCGACGGTGTGGTGAGGGAAGTGATCGTCGCCACCAATTTCACCAACGAGGGCGAGGCGACCGCGCATTACGTCGCCCAGCTCTTGCATGCCCGCGGCCTCAAGGTCACGCGGCTCGCTCGCGGTGTGCCGGTGGGGGGCGAACTGGAGTATGTCGACAGCGGTACGCTCGCCCAGGCGCTGCGCGAGCGGCGCTTGGTGGCGGACTGAAGGCGAGGGCGGCGCAGGGTAAGATCGGCCCCGGCCGCGGACGGTTTGGGTGCGCTGGCCCCTCGTCCATTCGCGGGCGAGCCTCTACCCATGCGGGGTGCAGACATTGAGGAGGAAACATGGGTTCGAACCGGAATGAGCCAGGGCCGCGCGTCGGCAGACGGGACTTCGTCAGAGCGGCGGGTGCCCTGACCGCGGCCGCGATCGCCGGCAAGGCCGCCGCGGCGCCTGAAGCGCCGATCGAATTGCGGTTTCAGAGCACCTGGCCCACGCGCGACATCTTTCACGAATACGCGCTCGACTTCGCCGCCAAGGTGAACGAGATGTCGGGCGGGCGCCTGCGCCTCGAGATGTTGCCCGCGGGCGCCATGGTCAAGGCCTTCGATCTCATCGACGCCGTGCACAAGGGCGTGCTCGATGGCGGTCACGGCGTCGCGGCCTATTGGTACGCCAGGAACTCCGCCTTTTCACTGTTCGGCACCAGCCCCCTGGCGGGGCTCGATGCCAACCAGATGCTCGCCTGGATCGAGTACGGCGGCGGCAAGGAGCTTTATCGCGAACTGCAGCAGGAGGTCATGGGCTACGACATCGAGGGGCTGCTTTATGGCCCCATGCCCACGCAACCCCTGGGCTGGTTCAAGAAGCCGATACGCTCGAGCGCCGATCTCAAGGGTTTGCGTTTTCGCACCGTGGGGCTCGCCACCGAAATGTTCCGCGAGCTCGGGGCGAAGCCGGTCACGCTGCCCGCCGCCGAGATCGTCGGCGGGCTGGACCGAGGCGCGATCGACGCCGCGGAATTCAACAACGCCACCTCCGATCGGCACTTAGGTTTTCCCGACGTGGCCAAGGTCTGCATGCTGCAGAGCTACCACCAGAACGGCGAGTTCTTCGAGGTGCTGCTCAACAAGAAGCGGTTTGGTTCCCTGCCCGCGGACTTGCGCGCGATCATCCGCTATGCCGCCCAGGCCTCCTCCGCGGCCATGAGCTGGAAGGCGATCGACCGCTATTCGCGCGACTACTTCGCCATGCAGAACGAAGACCAGGTGCGTTTCTACCGCACGCCGCGCGACGTACTCGAAGCCCAGCTCAGAGCCTGGGACCGCGTCATTGCCGCCAAGTCGCGCGAGAATCCCTTCTTCGCCAAAGTGATCGAGTCGCAAAAGAAGTGGCTCAGACGCGTGGGCAAGTGGAGCATCGACACCCAGGCGCCGACCGACATTGCGCTGGCGCATTGGCTCACTCCGCGCTGCTGCGCCACCTGAGGCGAGCCAAAGCCAAAACGGGTGCTTGCCGGGGCTTTGCCGCGGTAGTAATCTGCCAGACAGACTACTCACCACGCCACGGAGGGGAAGATGATCGTCAGCGAAATCCTGCGCATCAAGGGCAACGCCCTCTATACCGCGCCGCCGGGAAAAGCCGTGCGCGAGGCGGTGCGGGTGATGGCCGAGAACGACATCGGTTCCTTGGTGGTCATGGAGCAGGGCCGCATGGCCGGCATGCTCACCTTTCGCGAGGTCCTGCGCGCCGTCGATCAAGAGGGCGGCCAGCTAGGCGAGCTCAAGATCGCCGATATCATGGTTCGCGACCCGGTGCAGGCTTCTCCTCATCTCGAAGTGATGGAACTGCGCCGCGTCATGCTGGAAAAACACGCGCGTTACGTTCCGGTGATCGAGGAGGGCACGCTGCTGGGTGTGGTCTCCTTCCACGACGTAGCCAAGGCAGTGTACGAAGAAGCCAGCTTCGAAAACAAGATGCTCAAGAGCTACATCAAGAACTGGCCCGAAGACGAGAACGCCTGAAGTTCAGAGTGGGCGCCCGAGAAAGAACACCGCCGGGCGCCTATCCAAGGCGGCAATGTTGGCCGCGGCCCATTGCGCCACGCTTTGCGTGCGCACCATCTCCGTGGGCAGGCTGAGATCCGCGGCGACACTGACGCGCGTTTCGCGGCGGCAAGCTTCACCGATCGCTGCCATCATCGCCAGGTTGCGATAGGGCGTTTCGATGAATCCTTGAGTGGCGCCGGTGCGCCAGGCCGCTTCGTCGAGGCGGCGCAAGGCGGCGAGCCTCGGCTCGGGCTTGGCCGGGAGGTAGCCGTGAAAGCTGAAGGACTGGCCATTGAGCCCCGAGGCCATGAGGCCCAGCAAGATCGCCGAGGGACCGACCAACGGGGCAACGTGCCAGCCTGCGGCGTGGGCCGCGGCAACCAGTTGCGCCCCCGGGTCGGCAACGGCCGGGCAGCCCGCCTCGGAGATCAGGCCCAGGGAATGTCCCTCGGTCAGGGGGGCCAGCAAATCGGCGATGCAATCCGGCGCAGTGTGTTCGTTGAGCTCCCGCAAGTACAGCTCGGCCAGCGGCAGGGGCATGTCCAGCCGCTTCAGGAATGCGCGCGCGCTCTTGGCGTTTTCGACCACGAAGTGGCGCAGGCTGCGAGTGGTCTCGATGGTGCGTGGCGGCAGCGCGGCGCCGACGTCGTCGCCGCCCAGCAAGCAGGGTATCAGGTAGAGCGAGGGCGAAGTCATGTCGTCGCCGCCAGTGGATCGAGGCCCGCAGTACGCAGCATTTCGGTGAGGCGAATCAGCGGCAGGCCGATGAGCGCGGTCGGGTCGGTGGAATCGACGCGCGCCAGCAATGCGATGCCCAGACCCTCCACTTTCGCGCTGCCGGCGCAATCGTAGGGTTGTTCGAGGCGGAGGTAGCGGTCGAGATCGGCGTCCGGGAGTTCGCGAAAGACCACGCGAGTGGGGACACTGTCCACCTGCAGCCAGCCCGTGGCGGCGTCGAGGACGGCCAGGGCGCTGTGGAACACCACCTCGCGGCCGCGCATGGCCTGCAGCTGCGCCAGCGCCTTGGCGTGAGTGATGGGCTTGTTGATGGGCGTGCCGTCGAGTTCGGCCACTTGATCCGAGCCGATCACCAGGCCCAGGGGAAATTCTTGCGCCACCGCGCGCGCCTTGCTTTCGGCGAGGCGGCGCGCGGTCTGGTCAGGCGCCTCGCCGCTTTGGGGCGCTTCTTCGATCTGGGGTGCGCGCACGGCGAAGGGCAGGCCCAGGCGCTCCAGGAGAGCCCGGCGATAGGGGGAGGTGGAGGCAAGGATGAGTCGAGGCATGGCCGGGCAGACGTGGAGAAACACTGAAGCGCTTTGACAAACAAGCGACAAGCCATTATTATGCAACGTTTATGTCGCCTCGCGCCAACTACGTTTCTGCGACCGGCAAGCTTGATGTCCAGGGGCTTGCGCGGACTGGCGAATCGGTGGTTGGCATCGTGCGTCTCGCGGACTTCAAGCGGGTCCGCGATCTTCTCGCGGATGACGAAGGCAGCTTGGGATTCACGGTCAAAGGCGGCGTGGACGAAAGAGGTCGGCCTGTCCTCGCCGTGAAGCTGGAAGGTTCGGTCACCCTGAACTGCCAGCGTTGCCTTCTGCCATTCCTGTTCGATATCGAGAGCGAGACCGAGATCTTGCTTGCCGCCACCGAGGAAGAGTTGGGGGTGTGGGACGAGGAAGAGGGTGAAACAGTGCTGGCCGCAGCGCCCATGGATTTGCAGGAGCTGCTGGAAGACGAGTTGCTGCTGGCCTTGCCTTATGCACCGCGCCATCCCGAAGGTGTGTGCGCTCCGGGGGCAGGGTCGGCAAGGACGTCCGATGAAACGCGGCCGTTCGCATCATTGGCCGCCATCAAGCGCAAATCAACCGGAAACGAAAACTGAAGCAGGAGTTCCATCATGGCTGTGCAACAAAACAAGAAGTCTCCCTCGAAGCGCGGCATGCACCGTGCCCACGACTTTCTCACCAGCCCGCCCCTGGCCGTCGAGCCGGTGAGCGGTGAGGTGCATCTGCGGCATCACATCAGCCCCAAGGGCTACTATCGCGGCAAAAAGGTTCTGGCCGACAAAGGCGAATAAGCCCGAGTTCGACCATTGCCGGCGCGCCTTGTCAGGCATGGCGCGCCGCCCACTTCCATCCCGCAAGATTCAGACGACACAGCGATGAGCGTCACGGTGGCGGTCGACGCCATGGGCGGCGACTTTGGCCCTCCGGTCACCGTTCCCGCCGCGCTGGCCTTTCTCCGCGAAAACGAGGGTGCACGCGTCATCCTGGTTGGCGCTGAAGACGCGCTTCGTGCCGAGCTTGCCGCGCGGGGCGGCGCCAGCCACCCTCGGGTTGAAGTGGTCGCCGCCTCGGAGGTTGTGACTTCCGGCGAACTGCCGTCGGCTGCCCTGCGCACCAAGAAGGACTCATCCATGCGCGTGGCGATCAACCTGGTCAAGTCCGGCCGCGCCGCGGCCTGCGTCAGCGCCGGAAACACCGGTGCGCTGATGGCCATCGCGCGCTTCGTGCTCAAGACGCTGCCCGGTATCGAGCGCCCGGCCATTGCGACCGCTCTGCCCACCTTGCGCGGGCAGACCACGGTGCTCGACCTCGGTGCCAACGTCAATTGCAGCGCCCAGCAGCTCTATCAGTTCGGGATCATGGGCGCCGCCCTGGTTGCCGCCACGCAGCACTGCGAGCGGCCCAGCGTCGGTCTCTTGAACATCGGCGAAGAAGAGATCAAGGGCAACGACGTGGTCAAGGAGGCCGCCGAACTCCTGCGCGCCAGCGATCTCAACTTCATTGGCAACGTCGAAGGCGACGACATCTACAAAGGCACCGCCGACGTGGTGGTATGTGACGGATTCGTTGGCAACGTCGCGCTCAAGACCTCCGAAGGCCTCGCGCAGATGCTGGTCACCTTCCTCAAGGAAGCCTTCAAGCGCAACCTGCTCACCAAGCTCGTGGCGCTCATCGCCCTTCCGGCACTCAAGGGTTTTCGCCACCGCGTCGATCCGCGCCGCTACAATGGCGCAAGCCTTCTGGGTTTGCGCGGCATCGTCATGAAGAGCCATGGCGGCACCGATGTGCTGGGCTTCCAGTGCGCCCTGCGCCGGGCCTTTGAAGAAGCCGAAAGCGGGGTGCTCGAGCGCATCGCGCGGCATGTCACGCGCACCGGAACCCATCCCGCATTGGCGGAATCGCAAGATGCTTAATCGAATCATCGGTACCGGCAGCGGACTGCCCGCGCGGGTGTTGAGCAACGACGAACTGGCCACGCGGGTCGACACCAGCGACGAGTGGATCACCACGCGCACCGGCATCCGTCAGCGCCATATCGCCGCACCTGGCGAAACGGCGAGCGACCTGGCGCTGCGCGCCAGCCGCCACGCGCTGGAAATGGCGGGAATCGACCCGCAGGACCTCGACCTCATCATTGTCGCCACCTCCACCCCGGACATGGTATTTCCGAGCACGGCCTGCATCCTTCAGCACAAGCTAGGCGCCAAGGGCGGGGCGGCTTTCGACGTGCAGGCGGTATGCAGCGGCTTCGTTTACGCCCTAGGCATCGCCGACGCCATGATGCGGGGCGGAACCATTCGGCACGCCCTGGTGGTGGGAGCCGAAGTTTTCTCCCGCATTCTCGACTGGAGCGATCGGGGCACCTGCGTACTGTTCGGCGACGGTGCCGGCGCGGCCGTTCTGGCGCGCGACGCGAGCCGCGGCATTCTCTCCGCTCACTTGCATGCCGACGGCTCGCATAGGGGTATCCTGTGTGTTCCGGGGCAGATCGATTCCGGCGCGGTGACCGGCACGCCTTACGTGCATATGGAAGGCAACGCGGTGTTCAAGTTCGCCGTGCGCGTGCTCGCCGAAGTGGCCGAGGAGGCGCTGGCGGCCAATCATTTGCCCAAGTCGGCGATCGATTGGCTCATTCCGCACCAGGCCAATACGCGCATCATCGAGGCCACGGCGAAGAAACTGGACATGCCGATGAGCCGCGTGGTGCTCACCGTGGCACAGCATGGCAATACCTCGGCCGCCTCGATTCCCCTGGCGCTCGACCAGGCGGTGCGCGATGGGCGCATTCAGGCCGGGCAGCACGTGATGATGGTGGGTGTCGGCGGCGGCTTCACCTGGGGTTCGGTCTTGATCAAATGGTGAGACAGCGATGAAACTGGCAGTGGTATTCCCCGGACAGGGTTCGCAAGCGGTGGGCATGATGAGCGGCTGGGCAGAGGTTTCGGTCGTGCGTGAGACCTTTGCCGAAGCCTCCGACGCGCTGGGGCAGGATTTATGGGCGATGGTGCAGGACGGACCGGATGAGGCCCTCAATTCCACCATCCATACCCAGCCGGCGATGCTCGCTGCCGGTGTGGCCGCATGGCGTGCCTGGCGTATC
>CAJPFO010000311.1 GCA_905339255.1 Myxococcaceae bacterium | reverse complement strand
CGTCCACGTCGGTCGACGCGCCCTGCGAATGGAGCGTGAACGCGGCGCGAACGCTGCTTCGGGCCCTCCCGGGCGCCCGTGACCTCGCCTCGAGCGTGCAGCCACCGACGGGAAGCTCTCCGAAGACGATCTCGCCGAGGGCGTCGGTATCCCCCGCACGAGAAGCGCTCCCACAGTGGACGAAGACGCTCGCCCCGGCCGCAGGACTCTCGCCATCGGATTCGCGCACGCGAACCCGGATTTGCGCGAGCGGCTGGAGCGCCACGTCGACCTCGAGCAAGGACACGCCCTCGGCGAGCGTCGTCGTTGCGCTTCCTTCGAGACCGCTCGCGGGGTCGAGCGCCGAGACGCGAATGCGTCCTGCGGAAGTGTCCGGGAACGAGAAGAAGCCCCCCGGATCGGTCGTCGCCGAGCGCTTCGCGCGTAGACCGTCGAGATCCTCGAGCTCGACTCTCGCTCCCGGGACCGTCGCGTTGCCGTACCCCGAAACGACGACGCCGCGTACCTCCCCTTCCGAACGCTCGACGAGCGCGACCTCGGCGACCTCGCCATGGCTCGAAAGCGTCGCTTGCGCGATCCCCCGCCTTCCGTCGACCGGGTCGGTGGCGCTCACGGCATGGCTCCCGAGCGGGACACCACTCACCGAGAAGGCGCCCTCCGCGTCGGTGGTCGCGAAGCCCACGCTGCCGATCGCCACCTGCGCGGCCTCGATCGGCGTGCGGCGATCGGCCGCGAAGAAGCGGCCGCGGATGGTTCCCGTCGCGGCGAGGCGGACGAGGAGCGTGGCGCCGGTGCCGCGGACGACGCTTGCTCCACCGCTTCCGAAGATCGCACCGGGTCCGACCTGGAGACTCGCGGTCGCGGCGTAGATCCCTTCGAGGAGGTTCGAGAGCTCGAGCTTCCCGGACGCATCCGTCACGCCATTGAAGCGATCGAACGGGAAGCTCCCCTGCGCGAGCGAAACCGCCGCCCCCGGTGCGGGTGCGCCGGACGCATCACGGACTTCGACGGTGAGCGCGCCCCGACCGAGCAACCGGACCCTCACCTCGTTCGTCGTTCCGGGGCGGAGCGTGACGATGCTCCGGCCTCGGAGACCCGTCGTGGGGTCCTCGGCATCGACACTGTAGGCGCGCAGGCCTCCGTCCGCGTCGAAGGCCGGCAGGTCGAGCTGGACGTCGAAGCGCCCGCTCGCGTCGGTGCGAACCTCGAGGTCTCCGAACGAGATCCGCACGCGAACGCCGTCGCCGACCGGATGGCCCTCCGGCGTCTCGACGATACCCATGAGGCGTCCGTTCACGAGCGCCTCGCTCGGAAACTGGAGCACGAGGCCCGTCGCGTCGGGATCGATCCGCGTGGTGCGTCCCGCGAGCGAGATCGGGGCCGGATAGAAGGGCGTCGCGGACTGGAGGCCGAAGTCGCCGGCCAGGAGCTGATCCTCGAAGACGAACGTCCCGTCGCTCGCGTCGCTGTCGAGCTCTCCGCGCACGATGAAGCCGGCGTCGCCGTTCGGCCTCGGCCCGATCCCCGTGAGCCGCACGCGAGCACCGATCGGAACGGCCTGTCCATTGAGGACGGTGCCCGAGACCGTCCCCCGCGGCAGGAACTGCACGTTCTGGACGACGACCTGGCCGTCGAAGCGGATCGACGTCCGTGCGTAGCCCCAGTCGAGCGGCGAGAAGCGTGCGCCTTCGCCGTTCAACAACGGATCGCTCTTGCCGGTGAAGATGTCGAAGGCGCGCTCGATCGCCGCCGCGAGCTCATTGCTCGAGGGGTTCGAGGCGAGCGCGTCGAGGATCGGATCGACGTCCGTATCCGCGATCGGCGGCGCGGGAGCGCTCAGCGTGTAGTCGTCGAGAGGGAGGTTGTCGAACGCGTAGGTCCCCGACTCGTCCGCCCGCGTCCAGAGGAAGCCCCCCTCCTGCGGGATCGCGACTTCGACTCGCGGAACGGGATTTCCGGCGCTGTCGAAGACGCGGCCGACGATGCGCCCCGCCGGACGAAGCCGGATCGTCGCGAAGGGCTCGGCGCCCGGAACGACGTCGACCGTCGCGCCACCGATTCGCGTGAACTCGATCCCGGCGTCGAGGTTGCGTTCGAGGGCGGCTTCGAGGTGCTGCGTCCCTCCTGGAACCCCCGTGAGCGTGAAGCGTCCGCTCGCATCGGTCGTGACGAGCGTCTCGCCGCCGGCCACGAGCGCCCCCACGACCGGAACTCCGTTCGCGAACTCGACTCGGCCGTGGACCGTCCCCCTCCCCTGCAAGGTGAGCGTGACGCGGTTCGATCCACCCGCGGTCGACGCCACGTCGAGTCGCTCTCCGCGGCGCTTGCCGTCCATGCTCGTCGCCACGAGATCGAAGGCGCCGAGCGGGATCCCCTCGGCGCGGAAGTCTCCGAGCGAATCGGTCTCGACCACCGCGATCACGTTCTCGAGGCGACCCTCGACGAACTTTCCGACGAACACGCGAGCGCCCGCATGTCCGATCTCCGTCCCCGCCTCGACCACGCGTCCTTCGATCACGGATCGCTCGACGATCACCTGGCTCAGGACGATCTCGACGTCCTCGTGCCCGCCGGGCTCGGAAAGATTCCCGGCGACCACTCGCGAGTGGCCTTGCTGACTCGTCGCCTCGACGGTGAAGGCCCCGAGCGGAACCCCGAGGAAGGCGAAACGGCCGTGCGAGTCGCTGTAGATACCCCGGCCGAGCTCTCGCGACTCGGGATCCGGGAAGAGGTTCACGGCGGCCTTTGCAACGGGCGTCGCACCGTCGGAGGCGAGCACGATCCCTTCGACGGCCCCGCGCCCGCGGAACCGCAGCGCCACCGGCACCTCGCTTCCCTCTCTCGGCGAGTGCTCGGGAACGCGATCGCGGACGAGCGCACGATCGATTCCCTCCGCCGCGACGATGGCCTCGGGAAGCGAGCCCACTGCGAAGGCCTGGAGGAGCGTTCCCGCGAGGTCCTCGCGACTCGCGAGCGCGAGGAGCTGAGCGCGATCGAGCGCGGCTCCGTCGGAGGCCGCCGCGACGAGCGCCGCTGCCTCGGAGGAGAGGCCGGCCGTATCGCTCGCCGAGACCGAGTAGCCGACTCCCGAGAGCACGAAGTCGAACGAGAAGCTCCCGTCCTCTCCCGAGGTCACCTGCGAGGGTCTCACGATGAAGGGCTCGCAGACGAACGGGGTCGAGAGCTCGTCGTACATCGTGAGCGTCACGGGGATCCCGGCCGCAGGCTCACCGTTTCCCCGGAGCACGCGGCCACGGATCGCGACGCCCTCGCTCGCCGTGGTCGCGACACGAAGGCTCGACGCCGAGAGCGGATGCCCGCGAGGATCGACGACGCCCGGGGCGAAGCTCATCGTGCGCTCGCGGAAGACACCGATCCCGCGCGCGAGTTGTACGAGCGACACGCGGCCTCCCGGCTGGATCGCAACGGAGAGGCCCCGGTTTCCATCGTCGAGGAGGTACGACGCCGGAGCGTCGACGCTCGCCTGGCTCATCGGCTTCGAGAAGAGGACGGCCACGACCGTCCCGTAGTTTCCGTGGTCGCCTTGCAGGCACGGCGGATCGGGGCGACCCGTCTTGACGGTCGTATCCTGGACGACGGCGATCACCTGCGGTGCGAGCTCTGCGATCTCGCTTGCGACGGCGGAGAGGCTCCGGTCACCGATCCCGTCGCAGGTCTCGTCGACCTCGAGCGATTGCGAGCCGGGTGTGTGGTGGAGGCAGGCGCCGCTCGCGAGCTCCGAGAGCGCCCACCGGAGCAAGCGCCCCGTTCCCCCGGGCCCGACGTCGAGGACACCGATCTCCGCCGCAACGACCGGCTCGGAGACGTCGAAGCGAAGCACACTTCCGGCCTCTGGCCTCGACACCAGCCAGTGTCCATCCTCTCCCGCTCGGGAAACTCCCCGGTACCCCGCCGCGAAGGCGATCTCGCTCGCGTCGATCCCGGCGCTTCGCCCGTCGCGCGCGAGCGTGGGGACTACGGCGGCCGGCCGGGACGCGGCGATGAGCCACGCTTCGCCGCGCCCGGCGAGGTCCCGAGCGCGCTCGTCGAGGAGCGCCGCCGCGTCGCGATGCGACTTCGCCACGAGCAACCGGAACAACGCCTCGCGAAGCTCGCGGCCGGCCTCGGTTTCGCGGAGGATCTGATCGAGCCCCGCATCGGCGAGCCGACCGCCCTCGAGGTCGAAGACGAGGTCTGCGAGCACCCGCGGCGCCGCGTCGCCGTAGCGGAGCCGCTGCCCGGCCTCGGCGATCTCGACGACCCGGGCCTGCACGACGCTGCGAGCGATGCGAAGCACTCCGGGCGGAAGCTGCGCCGCCGTCGCGACCGAGAGCGCCTGACCGAGGTAGCGATCGAGCGCATTCATCAGCTCCGGCGAGAGGGCGCGGAGATCGTCGACGAAGGGGGGATAGCCGATCGCATCGGGCGAGAGATCGACTCCGCGCTCGTCGACACCCGCCCGGAGCTGGAAACGACCAACGATGTCTCCGTCGCTCGTGAACTGCGAGAACGTGACGGCCCCGGTCCGCTGCGAGCGAAGCTTGAAACTCGCACTTCGCGTCTCGCCCGGAAGGATCGTCCCGAGTTCGAGCGTCTCGGCTTGCCCCGTCTCGAAGACCGTGCCCGAGAGGCTCGTCTCCGGGAGCCGGACGCTCACGAGGTTTGCGGCCGTCGTCGAGGTGTTCAAGACCGTGACGCTCGCGAGATAGCTCTCGCCATTGCGGACCGTTCTCGGATGCTGGAAGGCGAGCGAGAACTTGGGATTTCGGACGAGGACCGATCCCGAAGCCGAGCCCCGGATCGCCCGTGTGCGATTGCCGAGGCCGTCGAGCGCGGCCTCGATCGTCACGTCCATCACGTGGAGCCCCTCGGCGAGGCCTTCGACGAGAAACTCCGCCTCGCCGGTCTCGCCGGGCTGCAAGCGGCCGATGTCGTCGGAAGTGCCGAGCGCGGCGTCGGGACCGACCGCCGCGACGGGCTGGATCGGCCGGACCTCCGCCGTCTCGCCCGTGCGCGCGAAGCGCAGCGGATCATCGCCGGGCGAAGCGGCGCTTCCCGCCATCTGGTCGCGTCCCTTCGGGAGCACGAGTTCGGCTCGGATCGAATGGACCGAGAGCCCGGAGCCTGCGGGAGCGGCGTTTTCGGTGAAGAGCCGCACCGAGAAGAACTGGTTCAGCAAGCCGATCCTGCCCGGAATCAGCAGGAGCCCCGGAATCGGCGGGACGGCGAGCCCGAGACCGTCCTCTTCGTAGGGCTCGACGAACTGGAACGGGATCCCCTTGAGCTCGATGTCGAGCCCGGTCGCCAGGAGTCGCGACGGAAGCTCGACCTTCTCGCCGAGCACGGCATTCACCGACTCGGCCTGCGCGAGGAGTTCCTCGAGTTCGGCCTTCGGCAGGACCTCGGTCGACTCCGAGAAGCGTGGCGCCACCACCGGGAAGCGCACGGGGATGGTCTCGCCGTCGACGACGAAACCCACCTCGAACTCGACCGCCCGGAAGCTCGAGGCATCGATCACGATCCCCTCGTCCTGGATCTCCTCGAGCGTGAGCGGCCGGGAAGTGACGCGCGAGACGAGCACTTCGTCGAAGACGTGGATCGGCACCGATGCCAAAGTCGCCTCGAGCCGGACGGCGCCGGTCGCGACGTCGACGAGACGGATCTCGTCGAGCGAGTACTCGCCGACGAGGGCGAGCGGCGGAATCTCGAGCTCCCCTCCCGGAGCGCCCACCACGCGCCGCCCCGGGAAGGACGGCCCGCGAAGCGTCGCCTCGACGATCGCGCCCTGCGCGAGGCTTCGCGTCACATCGCTCGCCGCGCCTTCGCCTGCCGTCACGACGTCGACGACGAGCGCGCCCGGGACGTTCTTCGGGATGGCAACGCTTTCGCGGGCAGGGCGGAGTGCGACGCCGAGAACCCGGGTCTCGACCGTGACCGGAAGCGGGACGGGGGCCGCGAGTGCCGACGTGGCGAGACCGCCGGCGAGGCACGCAACGCTACGGAGCCAGCGTCGCATCAGCGGTACCTCATCAACCAGAAGGTCAGGTATCCGCGGTCGGCGAGCCGCGCGAACTGTCTCGTCTGCGCATCGATGAAGTGGACGGTGCCTCCGTTGTTGACGACACCCATGCGATGGCCGACCACGCCCGATTGGCGAATGCCACGAAGATGGAACTCGGCGCCGGGGCCGGCCGCCTTCACGCGCGCCACGACCTCCTTCAGCTGGATGTTCGCGGCCCACTTCTCGCCGAGCGGGTTGAAGACGTCGCCGCCGCTCCTGTCGCCCTTCGGATAGGTCTCGGCGGTATGGAGCGTCCATCCCGTCCGGTTCTTCGCGAAGGCGTTCTGGCACGCCACGCAGTTCCTCGTTCCATTGGCGGTGTTGATCCCGAGCCCGTCGGGGTAGTACTGCGCGTACGCCGCCGTTCGAGCCCGATCGGATCCGGGTTGTGACGCCAGCACCCGCTCGTAGCGTGCGAGGAGCCGGTCGACCTCGGCGTTCGAGACGAGTGGCCGCGCGCCGAGCGGCGGTAGATCGACGGGAGCCGGCGCGCCGCGCGGAGCGAGCGGCGGTAGATCAACCGACGCAGGTGCCGAGCGCGCGGCGAGCGGCGGCAGATCGACCGGCGCCGGAACCGACCCCGCACCTCCGGCTCCGGTCGCCACGACCGTCGGCTCGGGGGTCGATGCCGAAGCCGATCTCCTCCAGCTCGCAGCGAGTTCTCGTGCGCGCGCGCCCACCTCGTCGACGCGTCGGACCGGGCTACCGGGAAGGGGGGCCCTCGGCGCCGACGCGTAGCTCCCGTTCAGGAGCTCATCGATCGAGCCCGAAGCGCGCGTGGCCGCACGATCGAGCCGATCGACGAGCCCCGCCATGCGCCGCCCCGTGCTGCGGCCGATGTTCGCGATGCCCCGGCCACCCGATCGGATGCCTCGGCCGGCGGCACGCGCTCCGGCGGCGAGCGCTCTCGCAGCCGCCCGACCCCCCACCCGCAGCACGTCGACGACGCCCTCGCCGGTCGGATCGCGGAACACGACGGGGTTGTTGGCGAAGCCGGCGTACGCGTTCACGCCGTCCGCGTACGGCATCGGATCGCGTTCGAGAAAGATCCCCGTCGACGGCTGGTAGAAGCGCTTCCGCAAGTAGACGAGGCCCGTCTCGTAGTCGACGACTTCGCCGTGGAAGAGAAGGGGCGAGTCGATCGAGCTCCGCGCCACGCGCCGCGGTGCCGTGTCTCCGGCCGCCGGATCCGAGAACAGCACGCTCCCGGGTGCGAGACCCGATGCGATCGAGATCGACGTCGCAGCGATCGGGTTTCTCCACTCGTCGACGAGCGCGCCCGCCGAGAGCTCGAGTCGAAGCGCGGCCGGAGGCGAGGCCGGGACGACACGAAGTACCGTTCCGAAGACGGAGCCGGGCTCCGTCTCGGCGAGCGCGATGCTCGCTGCGATCGGCGCTCCGTCCGCGGCGGAACGGAGTTCGATCCCGGCCTCGAGATCGGCGAGTGTGGTCTCCGGCGAGCTCGCATCATCCGAGCTCACGATCGGCGGAAGGACACGCTCGCTCAGCTCGACGAAGAATTCCCCCCCGCTCCCGGCGAGAACACGCCGCACGCGCGGAGCCGCAGGGTCGGCGAGCTCGATCGTCGCTTCGCCGAAGGCGTCGTAGACGACGCGCTCGATCAGCCGACCGGAGGAATCGGCGATGCCGAGCACCGATCCGTCGAGGTCCGTGAGCGGGTAGAAGCGTTCGAGGCCGCCGCTTCCCACCCTCCGGTCCATCGCGACGACCTCGCCTGCGTCGTCGTGGTGGTAGCGAGCGACGAGCGAGCCCGGCGTCGGCGCCCCTTCGTACTCCTCGAGCAGGAGACCCTCGTGGTAGAGGTAGTACCGGTCCGAAGGCGTGCACGGCGAGACGGGTGCGCTCCCGCAGGTGACGCTTCGCCGGGTCCGGAGCCCGAGGGCATCGAACTCGTTCTCGACCACGACGCCGTCTTCGCGCTCGATCCGGACGAGACCGGATTTCTGGTCGTGGACGAGCGTCGCCGCAACTGGGACGGGGTCCGAGTCGCCCTCGCCGCGCGTTTGCAGCAGCGCTCGCGTCGTACTCCCGAGCGCATCGCGGGGTCGCACGAAGCCATCGATCTCGCCGACGTGAAGAGACGCGTCGATCGCCCCGTAGCTCGACGCGAACGGGGGCACCGGCACGGGATGCGGCACCTGCGTGGTGGAGCCGACCAGGACGTCGTGAGGGTCGAAAACGTAACTCCTTGCGAAGAGGCCCGGCACGAAGCTTCCGGCGAGCGCTGCCGAAGGGGCGAACCCCGCGAGTGCACGGGGCGACTCGCCAGCGAGCGCCGGCCGTGCCCCGGCATCGAGGCGCACGAGCCGATGCCCTTCGTCGTATGCGTAGAGATCGGCTCGCCCTCCGCGTTCGAGCCGCTGGCGAGCGACGAGATCGTCGACGTCGTCGAAGACGTAGCGGAGATCGACGAGCGTTCGGCCGCTCGCGTCCTCGTAGCGGCGCGAGATCGGGCGCCGCCTCGCGTCGACGTTCTCGGAGAAGCGAAGGACTCCCCCGCCGAGCGTTCGCGACTCGATGCGATCCGCGGAAAGGAAGCGGGTCGTCGAAATGATCGGCGTCCCCGCCGTCGGCGTCGACGCGACGAGGCGCCCCGCCGCATCGCGGGTCTCCTGAACGACGAGGGTCGGAGTTTCGAGGACGGTTCGATTCCCGCTCGGATCGGTTTCCTGTCCCACCCGCAGGGTGACACCGCCGAGCTCGAGCCTCGTCTCGCGGGCCGTGCCGAGCCGGTCGTAATCGATCTCGGTCCTTCCTCCCGGATGCTCGAGAACGCGGACCCGATCGAGCGCGTCGTAGGCGAACGCTTCGCGCCGCTCGGCGAGCCCCTGGAACGACGACCATCGCGTCGAAAGGGGGCGGCCTCGATCGTCGAGAACGTTCTCGACGCGGACGGTGTTCGAGAGCAGGACACGCTGCGGATTCCCCTGCGGATCGAAGTCGGAATAGGCCACCGAAAGCCCCGCCGGCATCGTCGTTTGCTCGAGGCGGAGGCTCGCGTCGAACTCGTTCGTGGTCGTATGGTTCGAAGCATCGGAGATCGTCACGAGGCGTCGTCGCTCGTCGTAGCGTCGGCGTTGCACCACTGCGTTCGGCTGCGCGATCTCGAGCGGCTCGCCGAGAAGGCTCAGATCGCGGACGAGCACGCGGCCGCGCGAATCGAGGATCTTCTCGACGGCACCATCCTTGCGGAGGTGCACCCGGCCGAGCAAGCCGAGCGGATCGCTTTCCTCGATCTGTTGATCGAGATCGTCGAATACGGCGAACTTCGTGAAGGTCCGGCCCGACTCGGTCGAGTCGATCCGGAGCGGGTTCCCATTGGCATCGAGCTGGAGGATGCGAACGCCCGTCGGATCGGTGATCGCCGTCGTCCGTCCCGCATCGTCCCAGACCTGCTCGACGAGGGCGCCGTTCGCCTCGTATCGAAGCGTCTTCTGGAGCGCCGGGAGGAAATCGAGCGTGACCTCGCTCGGCGGTCCCTGCTCGCGGTTCGTCCGGACCAGGCGTTGCCGGCCGCGGACGTCGTACTCGATCTCCTGTTCGGAGAGGACGCCGAACACGGGATCCTCGACCTTCGCGCTTCGGATCCGGTCGTTCCCGTCGTAGCGGAAGCTCGTCGTTCCGCCTGCGGGATGCAGCATCTCTCGCGTTCTACGATGACCATCGAGGACGTACGTCTCGGTCGCACCCCCCGTGGTGTGGGACTCGAGGACACCGTCGTCGCCGTACGTGAACGCCTCCTCGGTATCGCCGATCCGGGTGCGCACGAGCTGCCCGAGCCCGTCGTAGAAGAAGTGCTTCTCGTCTCCTCCCGGATACTCGATCCGAGCGAGCCGCTTCGCGACGTCCGGGAAGAGGCGGAAGACGAGATCGGTCGTGGTGTGGTCGACCTCGACCGATTCGATCGTCACGCGTTCGAGGAAGCCCGACGCGTCGAAGCTCCGCCGTTCGACGAGGGTCCTCGATGGAGGCGCCGGGGACCCCGGAAGCGACACACCTCCAGGAACGATGAGCAGGCTCTGCGCGATGTCGCGACCGAGCGCGTCGTAGCCCCATTGCTCGATCCGTCCATCGCGCTCGGCTTGCACGAGCTCGTCGCGTTCGTTCCACGAGAGATCCGTCGCGACCCCGCGTGGATCCCGGATCCGCGACGCGAGCCCTCGCATTCCGGCGCTTCCGCCGTAGCTGCGAAGCTCTGGAGGGAGCGTTCCGACGCGGACCGTCTCGACCCAACCTCCGGCGCCGTAGGTGGTACGGGTGACGATTCCGTCGGCGCTCGTCTCGAGCTCGATCTGCCCGAACTGGTTCCGCTGGAAAGACGCCGCATCCCGATTCGGATACTCGAGCCGCTCGACCTCCCGGCCGAGCGGCTCGAGGAAGACCTCGTACGACTCACCGGCGAAATCGGTCTGCGTTCCGGCCGGGAGGTTGTAGCGTGCGTCGTGGGGGCTCGCGGAGAGGTAGACGGGATCGGAGCTTCCGCTCGGGGGCTTGCGAAGCGTCGTGACGAGGTTCGCGCGCGCGCGGAGCGCGGGGTTGGCGGAATCGTAGACGTAGTGGATCGAATCGCCCTCGGGATGGATCACCTCCTCGAGAAGACCGTCGGCGTTGTATCGATGCTCGAAGACACGCCGTCGGCCTCCTCCGGTCTGCGTGATCCGCTCGGGCTGCCCGAGGCCGTTCAAGAGGTACTCGATCCCGATGCCGTCGGGCCCCACGAAGCGGTTGGTCTTTCCGGCGAGGGTCGCCGCGGTGTTCGGACCCGACACCGTCACGCCGACCCTTCCGGCTGCGGTCGAAAGCTCGCTCACCTGATCGCGGCTCGTCCCGGAATGGTTCGAGACGCTGGCGATCGGCGTCCCGGCGACTCCGGGTTCGATGGTCCCGACGATGGCGTTGGCGGTCTTCGCCTCGTCCTCGCAGCCCGAGTAGAGGTACTCGACCTCCTCGTCGCCGGTGAAGCCTCCGAGCGCCGCGACCGTCACGGTCGGGCCCCGACGCCAGCCGAGGAGTCCGTGCGCGTCGTACTCGTAGCGAACCACCCGCCCGCTGTAGTCGTGGAGCACGGCGATGTGGCCGAGATCCTTCGGGTCGGTCGACGCCACGTCGAAACCTCCGAAGGCGGGATCTGTCGGTGCGCGGTACCAACCGACGTCGATCGGGCGATCGAGCTCGTCGAGAATCCGAACGAGCTGTCCGCGCCGGTTGTAGCGGAGCTCGATCTCGTTGCGGTCGTATCGATCGACGATTTTCGTGAGACGTCCGTCGGGCTCGTACCAGAACTGCCGTCCGTCGCGCGTGAGCCGAGCGAAACGACCGTCGTGGAACTCGAAGAGGAGCTCGAAGATTCCGCGCGGAGGCAGATACCAGGAGCGGACCCGGCCCGGATCGAGCCAGCCGAGCGATTGGACGAGCGGATCCTGCGTCACGTCCGGAGACGGAGGCACCCTTCCGGCGTTGCGGAAGAGGATCGCCGCGCCCTCGCCGTCGTAGAAGATCGCGTCGCCCCCGCGAGCCACGTCGTCCTTCGCCGGATCTCCGCGGTCGACGAGCGGGATGGCTCCGAATCCGAAGCGCTCCGGATCGAGGCTCCGGATTCGCTGGTTGTAGTAGAAGTCCCAGCCGCGTCCGAGCGGACCATCGAAGAGATCCTGCGCGCCGTAGGTCCTCGTCCACGCGATCCCGAGCCGTCGGCCGCCGAGTTCGAGGTCGAGGTCCGAGAGCCGCATCTCGCCGCTGTGCGCCTGCACCGTGCCGAAGCTTCCCGGAACGGCTGCGCCGCCGACGAGCGGATCCGGGTTCGGCCCGAGGAGATACTCGCCCGGGAAGGTGAAGGCGAACGCTCCCGCGCCCGGATCGATCTCTCGCCGAGCGAAGTCGACCTTCGACGCGAAGGGGCCGACCGGGTTCGAGAGGGGAACGCTCGGATCGATCGTCGCGCGAATCGTGGCGCCGCTCCAGAGCACGACTCGCTCGGGAGTCGAGCGCCTCACGGCATCGAGGAGCGCCTTCGGCATCTCCTCGATCACGAGCACGATCGGACCGGCGAGAAAGACGTTGAAATCGGGGTCGGTGGGGTCGTCGGAGATCCGCCGTGCCCGAAGCGGCTCGGTCGCTGGATCGCACGGCGCGAGGGGCGTCTCGTCGATCTGCTGCTCGGTGAGGGATTCCATGGCGCGGACCGGCGGATAGAGAAGCCCCTGGTTGCGGAGCGGCTCGCCTCCGAAGTCGAGACTCTCGAGCGCGATCGGAAGCTCGCCCCGCGTCCCTCCGGCGGAGCCCGGAGCATCGATTCGCACGTAGTAATGCGTGGCCGGTAGCGGCGGTTCGAGGTCGGAGCCGACGCCCGCCTCGGCGGCCACGCGGGACGGGAAGAGCGCCGAAACCGTCTCGAGATCCGCGAGGATCCGGTCGCGCGTGGGCTCGTCCGCAGCGAGCGAAGCCGGATCGAACGGTCGCGTCGAGGGCGCCCGTACGAAGCTCACCAGCGGCGCGCTCTGCACGAGCGCCGTCCGGGTGCCGAGGTTCACGATCTGGAGGCCCGCGGCGAGGCTCATGAAGGTCCGCTGCCCGCTCCCCGAATCGGGGAGCTTCGCGACGAAGCCCGGGTGCGGTGCGGCCGCCGGCTGCGGAGTGCCGAGCTCGACCGGATCGAAGAGCAGCAGGTCGTTCGACGTGGAGACTGCGAGGAGACCGTCCTCGCGAAGCTCGATCGACTGCACGAGGCCGTGGCTCGGATCGACGTCGATCGTATTTCGAAGCTTCGGCTGGAAGGGATCCGTCACGTCGATCACGACGATGCGCCCGGCACCGCCTCGATTGACCGAGACGAGCGCCACGTCCATCGGCGTCGGGACGCCGTCCACGAGCAGCGGAAGACCGGGAAGGAAGCGAAGCCTCTTGGGCTCGTCGCTTCGATCGAACGAGAGGTCGCCCTGCGGCACGGGGACCGGACCGCCCTTGAAGAACGTCCGGTAGACCGGGGCGATCTCGGCTCCGGTCGGCTGCCCCTGCGAATCGCGTAGTCGGCCTCCGCTCAGCACCGCGCCGAACGCGCCGGTCGAGCCGTCGAGCGCGAAGTCGAGGATCTTCTGCGTCGTGTTTCCGAGCGTGAAGCCGAGGACCTTCCCGGCGATCTCGCCCGGGCAGCGACACGGAAGCGGGAGCTCTTCGCCGGAGTCGGCGTAGTCGCCGTCGCCGTTCGCGTCGACGCCGGGTCTACCCGCCAGCGGGAAGCTCGCGAGATCCTGCTCCGTTGCGTTCACTCCGATCGCGAAGGTCTGGAGATCGATTACGCCGACGGCCTGGAGATCGGCGCCCGACTCGACGTAACCGAGGTAGGGGGGCGACCAGACCACGCGCGGAACGACGATCGACGAACCGAGCGTGAGCAGCGCCGATGCGAACCTCGTCGGCGCCGAGGGGTTCGTCACATCGACCACGATCAGGAACTGCGAGCCCCCCGTGAACTCGCCCTGCGTCCCCGCCGAACCCCCGATCTCGCCTCCGACGACCGCAACGAGCGTTCGCTCCTGCGGCGTCTCGCGCAGGTTCGCAGCAACCGGGTACTCGGAGATGAGCGCGAGATCGCGCGGGAAGGCAGGCAGGTTGAAGCGCGCCTTCTCGACCGGAGCGTCGGGATCGCTCGTGTCGATCACGACGAGGGCCCCGCTCGTCGTCCCCGCACGATCGAGCACGTAGGCGTAGCTTCCCTGCAAGATCGCTCCCGCACCCGATTCGATCGGAAGCGTCGAGCGGACGATCGGCGACGTCCGGAACTGGATCGAGAGGCTCTCGGAAGCGCCCGTTGCCGGATCGCCATCGAAGGCGTTTCCGGCGAGATCCTCGATCGACGGCGTGAGCGTGAGCGTGTAGATCTCCCCGGGCTCGAGCTCACCCGAATGCACCTCGAGCCGCATCTGGTCCGGCGAGAGTTCGAGTCGCGGTCGCGCCGAGACCCCCGGCCCCGAGAGCCGGACCGCCGTCGGCGATCCGAGAAGGGTCGTCTTCACGGGCTCGCTGAAGTGGACCTCGATCGCGAGCCCGGGCGTGAAGCCGACCGCCCCGTCGGCGGGCCAGGTGTTGATCGCAATGGGTGGGACGTGATCGTCGGGATCCGAGGCCGGAAGGCCGCCTGCGGGCGGAGGCTCTTCGCCGCCGAACTCGATCGCGTACTCGACCTTCGTCGGGTTGGCGCCTCCGGAGCTCGCCGTGGCCTCGAGGATCACGAGTGCGGGAACACTCGACGTCACGTCGAAGCTCGCGCGTACGCCGGTGGCACCGACCGCTTCCGAAGCCGTCGGCGTCACGTTCACGTCCGAGAGGGTCGGGATCGTGCCGCTTCCGAGCGGCTTCACGGCCTTCTTGGCGAGACCCACCTGCGGCGGGCCGAGGCCGTGGATGCCGAAGACCTTCACGTCGGCGACGCCTCCCGGAGCGGGAAGCAGCGGAACGTGCGCGACGGTCACCTGCGGCGGCTGCTCGCTCGTATTGCCGAGCGGCGCCGGGAAGAGGAGATCGGTCACGCTCACCGGATTCGGAATGTCGTTCGGTGAGAGCAAGAAACTCGTCGGATCCGGCATCACGAACTCGCTCGCCGGCTCGACGATGCGAAGCCCGACGTGACGCGGATGCTGTGCAGTCACGGCGTGCGGCTCGTCGCTCGCGAGCCGCGGCAAGAGCACGGCATACTTGCCTCTCGAGTCCGCGAGCGCAAAGGCCTCGCCCGGATCGAGTCGTCCGGCCCGCGGCGGCGAGAGCTGGCCCGCCCCGGTGACGGCGCGAACGGTCACCATCGCGCCGGGAAGCGGCCGCGTCGCAACGTTGCAGCCGATTTCGCCAGGAAGCACCTCTTCGACGTTCCCCGTGAAAAGGACCGGTCGCGATCGGATCGCGAGCGTGAGCGGCCAGAACATGATCTTCTCGGTCACGAAGCCGAGGCCGCTCGGATCCATCAGGAGGAGCGCCATTTCGAGAGAACGATTGAGCTCGTCGAGGACGGCGAGCGCACCGGCGTTCTGCGCGCAGATGTCGGTGGCGGTTCCCGGCCCGTCCGGAGAGCTCGGGTTCGGTCCCGGGAAAGGCGGAGAGTGCGAGACCAGCGCCCCGTCCTCGTACTCGAGCTTGTCGAGCACCCGGTAGGCGATCACGCCGTCGACTTCACGCGGCTCGACGAGCGCGAAGGTCGCCTCCTCGGGCTTCGTCGGATCGAATCCCTGGGCGACGAGCGCCGCGGTATCGACTTCGATGCGCACGTCGGGCGCGACACGAAGCGGATCCCCCGTGGCCTCGAGCACGAGGCCCTGACCGAGCAGGGTCCCGATCTCGGGCGGCGTCTCGCCGATCACCTGCTGCTGGACCTCCGGCGGGATCGCGCGAAGCCGGAGAACGGTCTTGCCCGCGATCGCTCCGGGCTCGACGACGAGCTCGGCGGTTCCGTTCGCGGTCTGCTCTTCGATCGTCCCGCCGAGCGAGAAGAGCCCGATCCGGCCGTCGTCGAAGATCTGCCGCGATACGGGAAGCTGGATCCGGGACCCGTTCGAGTTCACGAAGACGGCGGAGACGAAGTCGTCGACGCCGGCCTCGACGAAGCCCTCGAAGCTTCCGTCGTCCCGCGAGCGGACCGACGCGGTCACCCCCGTCGCCTCGTTCACGAGCACGACGGCCGCATCGGGGTCCGCAGAGCCCTGGCTCCCCGTGACGCAGACGATGCCGGTGCTCGTCCGGTCGATTCCCGGAACGTCGTCGCAGGCGGAGGTCGCGGCGCCGGGCTCGTAGATCACGAGCTCGGCCCCTGCACCCCGCGCAGCACGAACCGAGGTGCTGAACGAGAACTCCCGATCGCCTTCGAGGGCGAGGCCCCGTGCGTCGCGAAGGTCTGCGGCGACGACGATCGTGTACGAACTTCCGTAGGCGAGAGGACTCGACGGCAAGAGGCTCGCCCGCGTCCGGGAGAGATCGAGCGAGATCGTGCTCTCGACGTTCACGCCGGAGGCATCACGAAGCTCGAGCGATCCGGGTCCGAAGCTTCCGGGAGCGAGCGGCTCGCTCCAGCGCAAGCGGATCGCGGCGACGGGGCCGACGCCGCGCTCGCCATCGCCGGGCTCGACCTCGACGACGCGCGGGCCGGTCGGACGGATCTCGAGCTCGAGAGCGAGCGGCGACGAAGAGTCGGCGAGCGTTCCGAGCGCGCGGCCCTCGTCGCCGCTTTCGAACTCTCGAGCGACTCCTTCGACGGGCCCCGGCGGCGCCACGAGCCGGAAGGCCCGCTGCGCCGATCCGATCGCGAGCCAGGGCTGGCCCGTGATCTCGACACCGAGGAGTGTCCCCTCTTCGGACGCTCCCCGAACGGCGGCGGACACGAGCCCGGGGCGAACCGGGACCTGCACGAGCACGTAGCGGCCGCCCCGGACGATCCCCGAAAGGCGCTCGCCCGACGTGGGCTCGGTGCTCGAGACGATCCCCGCGGCATCGCTCGCGAGCCGCTCGACCGGTTCGAGCCCTTCGCGTCCCGCCCCCGAAACCACACGCGCGAGCACGAAGGTCGCGTTCGGAACCTGCGGAGCGAAGCCGGCGCGGATCGCGCGATCCGCCGTGATGCCGTCGACTGCGAGCTCGAACGCGACACGTGCAACCTGCCCTTCGGCGAGGAGCCCCTGGAACGAGGTGGGATCGAGCGCGTCGAGCCATGCCGGACGCGTCCCCGAAACGTCGCCGGGAGCCGCGAGAAGCTCGACGCCCGGAGCCGAGAGCGTGCCACCCGCTTCGTCGATCAGACCTCCCGAGAACTCGGAGACGGCGTCGATACGCGCGCGGAGAAGCGCGCGCTCGAGGACGTCGCCCGCGAAGAGCTCGCGCGGGCGAAGCGGAAAGCTCGCGCGGAGCCGGTTCGAAGCGCCGTCTCCCGGGCGCCGGTACGCGACGACGAAGCTCGAGAGCGACGCGAGATCGAGGCTTCTCCCGTCCTGGAAGGAATAGTGTTCGTCGAGCTCGAGCTGGAGCAGGACCCCGCTCGGAATCGGCGCCTCGGCCGAGAGATCGACCTCACCGAGGGCCGTCACGTTCGTCGCGACGAGGCTCGCCGCGCTCACCTCGGGAATCGCACGGGCCGAGGCGGCGAAGCTCTCGGGAGCGGGTACCGCGAGCGTTCCGGCGGAGACGGGATCACCCGGATCTGGAAGCGTCGGAGCGCCGGGGCCCTCGTCGAGCACCACGACGGCGAAGGCTCCCGCCGTGTCGAGCGGTACCGAAGCCGTCGCTCCCGGAGCGAGAGTCGCGAGCATCCTCCAGCCCGGAATCGTCTCGTCGAGCCGAACGAGCGCGGCGCGATCCCCATCGCGGATCGGCTCGTCGAGCACGATCTCCGCGGCTCCTGCCATCGTGTTCGGCGACGAGAGCTCGAGCCAGAATGCCGCGAGCGGACTCGTGCCCTGCGGGAGCAGGAGCGGAAGCGTCTGTCCGTCGAGCCGGGTGACACGTGCCGCGGCGCCCTCGCTGAACGAGCCCGCATCGAAACGGATCCGGACGCTCCCGTCGGCGGAGGTGAGCGTCGTCTCCTCGAGCGCTCCGACCCGCGTCGAGGGCTCCT
The DNA here is from genome assembly GCA_905339255.1 of Myxococcaceae bacterium. Classification (GTDB taxonomy): domain Bacteria; phylum Myxococcota_A; class UBA9160; order UBA9160; family UBA9160; genus MYXO. The sequence continues at coordinate 6,844 of CAJPFO010000311.1, read as the reverse complement.
TCTGGACGAGTCGCGGGCTCGCGACGACCGCCACGCGCCCGGGCTGCGCATCGAGCTCGCGCCAGACGGGGCCGTACCCCTCCTTCGAAAAGCGAAGCCATCCCCTTCCCGGTCCCGGTTCGACGCTCGCGAAGCCCGTCTCGTCGTCGCTGGTTCGCGGCGCTTCGCCGCTTCCGATCGCGTCGATCCGTACGCCGCCGAGCGGATGCCCGATCCCGTCGAGCGTCTGGACGACGGCGGCCGCTCGCGTACCGGCCGGCAGGATCTGGAGCGAGAGTGCGAGCGCCTCGAAGGGAGCCTCCGGGGAGGCGAGGTACCCGACGGTATCCGACGAAACGGTCGTCGTGCCGGGCGCGGCCACGAGGAACGCACGATCGTCGACGACCTCGATCGAACCCAGAGCGCTCGAGAGCAGCGCGAGGACCGGACGCGAAGCCTTCGCGCCGCTGCTCACGGAGACGCGATGCCGGCTTCGGAATCGGTGCACGTCTCCGGCGACGGCGTCCCGCTCGACCTCGAGCGGGCCGATCGAGGCCACGATCCAGCCGAGTGTCGAGGGATCGAAGGGCACGCTCCGGTCGTGGCGGATCGTGAACACGTCGAGGCTCGGTGCGCTCTTTCCGAAGGGCACCGGACCGCAGCGCAAGACGCCGTCTACGACCTCGGTCGAAGCGTCCGTGCTCTCGAGGACGGCGACCACGGCGTGCGCGGAGGGCCCCCGGTTGTGGCAGCGCGCCCGATACGTGAACTCGAAGCGCTCGCGGTCGATCCGGCGGCTGCCGAGAAGCTCGGGATCCTCGATCGTGATCCGGATGCCGAAGAGCGTGACGTCGCTGCAGGCCGACGCGAACGCCGCGACGACGGCGAGTGCGAGCAGGATCCTTCTCGAACGCACGCGCTAGTTCCCGTTGGACGGTTCGTCCGTCCCACGAGAGAGGAGCGTCCGCTCGATGAACGCGAGAAGCTCCTCCTTCGACGCGAAGACCTCGCGGGTCGAGCTCGCCAGGTGCTCGACGCGCCCCCGGTACTCCGGCGCGCCGGCGGATCCCTCCGAGAGCGCGTCGAGCCAGACGACGAACGCAGTCCTGCCCCGACCATCCATCGACGCGAGTCTGGACGCGAGCCGCTACCCGAGCGTTACCCGCCCGAGCGTGCCCGTGCTGCGAGCGCCTCGAGCTCGGCGCCGGGCGCTGCATCGACGCTCCGGCGAAGGCTCGCTGCGGCTTCCCGGTAGAGGCGGAGCGCCGCCGCCCGTTCGCCTCGCAAGAGGCGGACACGAACCCGGGTCGCCCACGCCCGCTCGTCGGAGACATCCTGCCCCACCAGGATCCCGGCGTATCGCTCGCAGGCGTCGAGGTCGCCTTGCTCGAGGGCCTCGTGCGCGAGCGCATGGCCGAGACCGCTCCATCGCTCGGCGACCCGGGCGCGAAGCTCCTCGAGCCACCCTTCGGGGCCGAGATCCGGAAGCAGGGGCCCGGCAGCACTTTCGAAGACGGTCCGGGCACGTTCCCGGTCGAAGGCCTCGTCGAGCGCATCGAGCGCCTCCTCGAAGCGGCGTACGTCCCAATCGATCCTCACGTCCGCCGGGATCCGCAACGCATCGCCCTCGGTCTGCACGAAGGTCGGTGCGACTCCCTGCGGGCGATCCGGCTCGAGAACGTCGTGGAGTCGGCTCACCGCGACGCGTAGATGGTTGCGTGCCGGCTCGGGCGCGGTCTCGGGCCAGAGGTCCTCGAGCAGGGTCTCGCGCCGGAGCGGCCGCCCTGCGGCGGCGAGGAGCCGGAACAGGAGCCTTCGCGAGGTCTGCCCCCGCCACTCGCGCTCGGGGATCTCGATGTCGCCACGAAACGCGCGAAAGGCGCCGAAGGTCTCGAAGCGGAGTCCGTGACGCGGGCGGGGGTCGAGCTTCGCGAGCGCGTCGGCGGCAATCGATCGCGTCTTCGGATCGGGATCCTCGCGCGAGACCCGGGAAAGCGGCTCGTGGAAGCGACGGTCGGCGAGTCTTCCCATCTGCGCCGCGACCGTGCGACGAAGCGAAGCGTTCGCGTCGTGAAGCGAGCGCTCGAGGAGCCCGGCGAGCAAGCTCGGGTCCGTCCGTCGCAAGCGGTCGACGAGATGGTCTGCCGCCACGCCCCGCGCCAGCGCGAGCGCGGCCGTCTCGGCCTCGACTTCGGGGACGAGATCGAGAGCGCCGCGCACGAGCCCGGCCCGTTCCGAGGTCGCCCACGCGCGGCAGGCGAGCCGCTCCGCGTCGCGCCGCCTCCCGGCGAGGCGAGCCACGTCGGCGAGCAGGAGGCCTGTCGTGTGGGCGAGCTGTGGTGCGTCATGGCCGAGCATCGCCCGCTCGTGGCGTCTCGCGACGTCGAAGGCCATCGCCGCGGCCCCCGTCCGGGCACAGACCCAGAGCGCTCTCGCGAGGGTCCATGGAAAGACCGCCTCGCGCTTGCGAAACAGCGTCTCGTAGGCACTGCACGACGCACGCGCCGTCTCGTGCGCACCAACCTCGTCACCGAGGCACAACCGCACCAACGCGAGCCCCGCACGCGCCGCGGCCTCGAGCGCGGCGTGGCCAGCCCGGGCCGTGAGATCGGCCGCCTCCTCGAACGCTGCAGCGGCCACCTCGACGTCGCCCGCAGCGGCGGCCGTCTGACCGAGCGCGAGGCTCGCCACCATGCGGGTCCGCTCGAAGCCGAGATCGCCCAGCGCGTCGACGGCCTCACGAGCGTCGGCGACCGCGAGCCGGCGCTCCTCGCGGCTCGCGGCCGTGACGCGCGTCATGGCGTGCAGGATCCTGAGACTCTGCGTCGCCAGCACGAAGCGCGAGAGCTCGCGATCCTCCAACGCCTCCTCGGCGAGCGCGCAGGCGCGCTTCGTCTCTCCGCGCTGCGCGTGGATGAGAATCCGGTTCGAGCCGTTGAGCCAGCGCGCCACGAGCGGAAGAGGGCCCGCCGCAGCGGCTTCGGAAAGCCGCAGGGATCGCGAGAAGCGCCCCGCCAGGTGGGCCCGTCCCGCAAGCCCCACGAGCAGCGCGCCGCGTTGCTCCGGATCCGTGACCAGGGCCTTCAGCGAAGCGCGCCGCCTCGTGAGCGCACGAAACGCTTCGAGCCGTCCCTCGGTCAGATGCAGGAAAGCGAGAGCGCTCCAGGCGGACCGCGCTTCGGCACCCGCCCCCGATGCCTCGAACATCTGCGAGGCACGCTCGAGGAGAGCGGCGGAACGCTCGGGATCGCGGCCGAAGAGCGCGAGTCCCGATTGAAAGACGACTTCGGCATCGCGCTCCCGGAGCTCGGGCGGAAGCTTCATGATCCAATCGAGGATCCGCGCACGCCGCCCGCCCGCATTCAAGAACCGTGCGGTCTTCGAGAGCAGCGCCGTCGCCGCCTCGAAATCCTCCGCTTCGATCGTGAGTGCGATCGCCTCGTCGAGTCTGCCACCGCGAGCGAGCACCTGCGCTGCACGGCGCCGGAGCTCACGCGCCTCGCCGGCCGCGCGTCGCGCGCCGACGCGTTCGCGGAAAAATGCCCGCCAGAGCGACGAAAGCGAGAACGAGTCTCCGCCCACGTGCCCGAGGAGGCCCCGGTTCGCGAGTTCGCGAACACTCGCGGCATCGACGGGATCCCCCGCTACCTCGGCGATTTCCGCGGCCGATCCCTCGCCGAGCAACGCCGCCGCTTCGAGGATCGACTCGCTCGGAGCGCCCTCGCGACGCAGAAGTTCGTCGGAGAAGTATGCGAAGAGATCGCTTCGCCGCGCGAGCTCCGAGAGGGTCCGCTCGCGTTCGCTCGGCGGGGATCCCGAGAGGATCCGCGTGGCGAGCACCACACCGGTCGCCCAGCCCTCGGTGTGCCCGAGAAGGCTCGCGACGAGCGCGGGCGCAGGCTCGACGCCGGCCTGCTCGAGGAGGCTCGCGACGACGTCGGCCCGCAGCGAAAGATCGTCGCCTCCGACCTCGAGAAGCTCCCCCGAGACGCGAAGCCTGGCCGCGGCGGCGACGCCCGCCCGCCGGCCCGCCACCACGAGCCGAAGCCGTGCGGGCGCGGCTCGGACCAGCGCATCGAGAAGCGCGTCGCCCGAGCCTCCGGGAGGCAGCGCCTCGGCGCCGTCGAGGAGCACGAAGAGAGGAGGCCCTTCGCGATCGAGGTCACGAACGAGCGCCCTCGCGAGAGCCGGCCAACCGCGGTCTGCGTCGTAGATCTGCGATGCGAACGAAAGCGAGCTCGAGAACGATCCCGGCAGGACGCGGTCGAGCGCTTCGGTGAGCGCGGCTCCCAACCCGGAGGCGTCGGTGTAGAGGTCGCCGAGCTCGATCAGGCAGACGGCGCGGCGCGCCTTGCGAAGCTCCTCGCTCCAGACCCGAAGCAGGACGCTCTTGCCCGAGCCGGCCGGAGCGACGACGAGGCAAAGCCTCGTCTCGTCCAGGCGCTCCACGAGCTCGATCAGCTCCGCTCGCGGCCAGAGCGGACGGGGGGGCATGTGTCGATTCTAGCCCGAGCGTCGTTCCCGGGATATCCCTACGACCGCTCCCATCCGGATCGCGCGAAGCCCATCCTAGTAAAGCGTCTTGTAGCCGCGGTTCTGGAGGCAGTTGCGGATCACCTCGTCCCGGTGGCCGCGTGTGGTGACGGCGCCGCCCACGACCCCGGTCGCACCACCAACGGCCGCGCCGGTGGCGGCTCCCGATCCTCCGCCCACGGCGGCTCCGATGGCCGCGCCGGTGGCGGCACCGAGAACGCCTCCGACCACGCTCCGGGTTCCGGCATCGCGATAGGTTTCGTTCTGCGCCTGGTCGGCGAGCCGCGTGCATTCGGCGAGGTCGCTCTGGTAACGCTCGTTGTCGGTGATGCTCACGGGATCGACGCGGTTCTGGACGCGCTCCTGCGTCGTCGTACATCCCGTCGTCGCGAGGATCGCGATCGTCATGGTGGCGAGGGCTCGATGCATCGTGACCTCCGTGGCGGCCGGGGTGAGCACGCCGTTTCCGGGCAGGAGATCGTCCGATCGCCCCCCGCGCTTTTGGACCCCGTCGCGGTCGCCGTCCCCACACCGGTCACCGCGGCGCGCCTCCGGCGACGGCCGGAGCGCAGCAGATGTGCAGAATCTACCCCGATGCCGGACGGGCTGCGAGCGCCGGGGGGGGTTCCGCCGCTCGAACGAAGCTCTAGATTGAATGGGGACGGGTACGGACAGGCCGGCATGGACACTCTCCTCCGCACACTGTTCGGCGTTCCGGCGCTCTGCGTGACGCTCATCGCAGGAAGCATTCTTGCGCTCGTACGCGCCGCACGGGGTGCACCGCGAGAAAGGATCGATTCCGTCTACCAGCTCGTCGGGCGGACGTTCCTCCGCCTCGGTGGAACCGGGCTCGAAGTCCACGGCGCCGCGCATGCGAAGCCGGACCAGGCGTACGTCGTCGTTGCCAACCACGAGAGCGGCTGGGATCCGTTTCCGCTGATCGCGGGGCTCCCCGAGCTTCCGATCCGCTTCGTTGCGAAGCACGCGCTCATGCAGATTCCCTTCTTCGGCGCGGCGCTCCGAGCCACCGGAAACGTCGAGGTGTTCCGCACCGACACGGCGGGAGACCTCGGCCGCCTTCGCGACGGCATGGCGAAACGCGATCCGCGCGTCTCGATCCTCTTCTTTGCCGAGGGGACGCGTTCGCGCGACGGCAACCTCGGCGCCTTCAAGAGCGGCGCATTCTCCACCGCGATCGCTTCTCGGCTCCCGGTGCTTCCCGTGGCCCTCGCCGGTACGCTCCGGATCTGGACCAAGGGGATTCCCGTCCTGCGGCAAGGAAACGTCGTGATCGAAGTGGGCGAGCCGATCGCGACCGACGCGCTCACCTTCGAGCAGCGCGGTGAACTCCGCGATCGAGCGCGCGAAGCAGTTCGGTCGCTTCGCGAGCGTGCCCGAGCGCGGCTCGCCGAGATCGACTCCGACCCACGCTCGGCCGGGCGCAGGCGCCCGGGGACCGACCGAAGGCGGTTCGGGTCGGTCGCCTAGGGATCGAGCACCACGCGGTCGCGGATCTCCGGGGGCGCCACGGCGGGTGCCGGCCGCTCGGCCAGGATCTCCCCGCAGCGAGCCACGGCGCGAACGAGGCCTTCGGCTCCGCGGCCCTCGCGGAGTGCGGCGAGAACGAGTTCGACCACGGCGACCGAGGGATCGTCCGGACCTGCCGGAAGACCAATCCCTGCGTCGGCGAGAACGACCCCCCGGCGCTCGAGCAGCGCAACGAAGATCAGGATCCCGCGTCGCGAAGGCGAGCGCGAGAGTCCGACCTCTGCAAAGGCTCGACGCGCCGCGTCGGCGACCCGGGCATCCTGCACCAAATCCGACACCAGATGGTGTCTCACGACAGGAAGCCGCCCGAGCGCATGACCGGCTCCGAGGGCGATCGCCTGCGAGGCGAGCAGGTACGAGGGGAGAAGATCGAAGAAGCTCGCTGCGGCGAGCCCGACGACCACGGCGAAGAGCACACCGAGACGCCACGAGACGAACGCGTAGTCGGAGCAGGACCCGACCACCACGACGGCGATCTCTCCGCCGCCCTTGCGCTCGGCGGCCGCGATCGCGGCCTCGAGCCGGAGCTTTTCCTCGGGCGAGACGAGTCGGGAGGGCTTCATCCGTTCACCAGCGTCCGCAGGCGCCGCCCCCGCCGCCTCGAAAGTCGCCGATCCGCCCGGCACCGAAACCGCCGCGCCAGCCGCCGCTGCCGAAACCCCCGCGCCCGTAGCCGAAGCGTTGTCGCGGGAGCCCACCTCCCCACGCCGGGCCGGCCGCGCCGAGCACGGCACCGGCGAGCGCCGCGGCGGCGCTCGCCGGGAGGTCCCCGAGCCACGCGAAG
>CAJPFO010000310.1 GCA_905339255.1 Myxococcaceae bacterium | reverse complement strand
GCGATGCGCACGGCGATGTCCGGGCGTTCGAGGCACATCCGCTCGAAGGCTCCGGCGCCGACCTCGAGAAGCTCGGCATCGCGAACCACCACCGCACGGCTTCGCCTCGGCCCCGGCACGAGCACTCCCTGCTCGCCGAAGAACTCCCCCTTGCCGAGCCTCGCCACCGGGAGCGCCCCGGCCGCGCCGCGCCTCGCGAGCTCGACCTCACCGGAGCGAACGAAGTAGAGTGAGCCGCCCTCCTCGCCCTCCTCGAAGACGACTCCCCCAGAGGTGATGCGGAGGGATCTCGCGCCAGCTTCGTCGAACGACGAAGCGCTCGCGTCGTATTGCGGGCGTGCCTGCACACCGAACGCTTCGTCCCCGCGAGGCACGGTCTTGAGCGGGCTCGCATGCTCCCGGAAACGCTCCGCTACGAGGCGGCGGCGTCGCGATCGGGCTCGGAGGGAGCCACGGGCTCCCCCGACGGGGACGCGAGGCAGGCGATCTGCGCATCGAGGTCGGCCTGCTCGAGGAGCCCCGCGTGCGCCTTGGTCATGGTGCCGTCGGGCGCGATGAGGACCGAGCTCGGGAAGCCGACGGCCCCGAACTTGCGCGCCAGCGCCTCGTCGCCGAGCAGAATCGGGTAACGCACTTCGTGCTCGGCCACGTACGGGCCGACCTTCTCGATTCCCTCGGCGTCGACGGCGACGCCGAGGACGACCACACCTCGCTCGCGCCAGGCATCGTGGACCGCATTGAGCACCGGGATCTGGAACTCGCAAGGCGGGCACCAGGTGGCCCAGAAGTCGATCACCACGGTCTTGCCGGCGAGCGACTCGAGCGTCACCTCGTGCCCCGCGAGGTCGCGGAGCGCGAACGCAGGTGCAGGAGATCGCTCGACGACCGCCTCACAGGGACCGGAGGCTTGCGGCTTCGCCGCCGGATCGGACTCCGAGCAGCCCGAGACCGTCGCGAGCAAGACGCATCCCACGATCGCAGCCGCGCGCATCCCCCCCCCGGCCGGTCTAGTTGAGCAGGTGTCGCTCCGCGGCCGTGACGATCTTCGTCATGAACGCGAAGTAGTTGTTGAGGCTCGTGAGCCGATCGGTCAGCACGAGCACACCGACGGCCACCAGGAGACCGCCGCTCGCGAGCTCGAGGGTACGGAAGTGATGCTTCACGCGCTGGAAGGTCCGGAAGAAGAACCCGATGCTGTAGCCGGCGAGCAGGAAGGGCACCGCGAGACCGGCCGAGTAGACGGCCAGGAGCCCTACCCCCTGACCGATCGTCTCGCGGCTTCCGGCGATCGTGAGGATGCCGCCGAGGATCGGCCCCACGCACGGTGACCATCCGAACGCGAACGCCCCTCCGACGAGGTAGCTCCCGAGCACGCTCGACCCCTTGAGCTCGAGATGCCAGCGGCGTTCGCGGTAGAGCGCACGGATCGGAAGCAACCCCGCGATGTGCAGCCCCATCACGATGATGACGAGCCCTGCGATCTGCGAGATCCCGAACTGGTAGCCGAACACCTCGTGGTTCCAGGTCCGCAGGACGCGACCGAGCATGCTCGCCGACGCACCGAGGACGATGAAAACCGTCGAGAAGCCGAGGCAGAACCCCACGCACGATTGCAGCACGCGGCGGCGAAGGCCGTCCTCGCGTTCGACCTCCTGCATCTCCTCGATCGAGAGTCCGGAAATGAGCGAGAGGTACGCCGGAAGAAGCGGCAGGACGCAGGGCGACAGCACGGACAGGAGTCCGGCGGCGAAAGCAGCCCCGAGTGAGGCGATCGACACCGCGTCGGCCATTGGCAGCACCCGAAGCGGAGCATCGCTCGCCGCGGGGCGGGTGCCAACACCCGCCCCCACAACGCAATGCGTCAGAAGCCGTCGGACGGCGACGCCACGCTCCTGTCCGTGTCGGAGGGTCGGCCGACGAACTCGAGTCCGCGCTCTCCCTCGAGGTGCTCGGGCGTGACCACGTAGTCTCCGTAGAGCGCCGACTCGAAGATCGGCGTCGAGACCTCGGTGTCGCCTCCCGTGACCGCCCACGCCGCGGCGCCGACCAGACTGCCGAGCCCGGCGTAGACGACCTTCGCGGGCCCATAGACGACGCTCAGGAGCGCCGCACCGATGCCGTAGCCGACCGAGTCCTCCTCCGAGACCTCTTCCGCTCGCGCGGAAGCTCCGAGACAGAGTGCGACGACGAGGACCGTGACGAGCCCCCGACCGTGACGAGAATGCCTGCGCATGGAAAACCTCCCGTGGCGACCGATGGTCGCCCCCCCTTGCCGGCATTTTGCCGGGGCGAGCCCCCCCCGGTCAAGTTCGCCGGATCGAGTCCCATCCCGGCTCTCACCGCGGCCGAGCCGCTGCCGTGGGCGAGCCGCACGCGACCGCCTCGGAGCCCTCGGACTAGAAGCGCCGCTCGGTATCGAGCAAGAGCGTGACCGGCCCGTCGTTCACGAGCGAGACCTGCATCCTCGCCCGGAAACGCCCCGTCACCACCGGAGCTCCTCGTGCGCGCGCCGCCACCGCGACCGCCTCGACGAGCGTCTCGGCGATCTCCGCCGGCGCCGCCTCGACGAACGAGGGGCGCCTTCCCTGCCGCGCATCGCCGAAGAGCGTGAACTGCGAGACGACGCCGAGCGTCCCCCCCACCTCGAGCAACGAACGATTCATGCGGCCCTCGGAATCGCCGAAGATCCGAAGCCCCACGAGCCGACGCGCGAGCTCGCTCGCCGCACGCTCGTCGTCCGAGCGCCCGACCCCGACGAGAGCGAGAAGCCCCGTCTCCATCTGCGCCACGAGTTCGCCCTCGACCTCGACCCGCGCCGAGCGGACCCTCTGCGCCACGGCTCGCATCAGGGCCGCTCCTGCTCGGCGAAGCGGCCCCGATAGACGGCCTCGCCCTCGGTCCGCATCAGCACGAGCTGGCACAGCCTCACACCCGCGTGGATCTCGAGTGGATGCCCCGCGACGTTGCTCATCTCGAGGACCTGGCGGTTCGAGACGCCCGGCTGCACGAAGGCCGACGTCACGTGGATCATCAGACCGAGCCGCGCGAACTGGCTCCTGCCCTCGAGAAATCCGCATAGATCGCTCGGGAGCGTGACGCGCTCGCGCGTGATGCCGTGGATCGTGAGCCCCGGCTCGAGAACGAAGGGCTCCACGAGCGGCCGCGGAGTGGTGTGCTCGCGGTAGTCGCTGCCTTCGCGGATCGGGATCACACGCCCGCCCGGCGAGAGGAGCCGGATCTCGTTGCCGAGCGTGAGATCGATCGACGCGGGCCCGATCTGCCCCGGATCGAGCGGCTCGATCACGAGGCGACCGAGCTCGATCTCGCGCTCGATCGCTCCGCGGGTCAGGACGGCCATGGGCGACGTAGGATACCCTACCGCGCATGCCGCACCCCTATTTCTCCCTCTCGGTCCCGATCTCGATCGGCCACCGGGGCGCTGCCGGGGAGCTCCCCGAAAACACCCTCGAGAGCTTCGCCCGCGGACTCGCCGACGGCGCGTCGATCCTCGAAACCGACCTGCATCCGACCCGCGACGGAGCGCTCGTCCTCTTCCACGACGACGACGTGGCGCGCACGACCGACGGACGAGGGCCGATCTCGGCCATGACGCTCGCCGAGGCGAAGCGGCTCGATGCCGGTTACGGATTCTCGGCCGAGCAGGGCTTTCCGTGGCGCGGCAAGGGGCTGCGCGTGCCGACCCTCGAGGAGGCGCTCGACCGCTTTCCCGGCGTCCGCTTCAACATCGAGATCAAGGAGACGGCGCCCGGGGTGATCGACCGAACGCTCGCGACGCTCTCGGAGAAGGGACGCTCGGAGCTCACGCTTCTCGCGGCCGAGAAGGATGCGATCATGGCCTCGATCCGCGAGACGGCCGCGCGAGCCGCGAGCGGCGTCGCGATCGGCGCCTGCGTCGGCGAGGTCGTCCGCTGCATCCAGGCCGCCCGCGACCACACGGCACCGCCTCCGGGCGTGATGGCGCTCCAGATCCCCGCCGCGTTCGCGGGACGCCCCCTCGCCACGCCCGAACTCGTCTCGTTCGCGCACCGACACGGCATCCAGGTCCACGTCTGGACGGTGAACGATCCGGCGGAGATGGATGCGCTCCTCGACGTCGGCGTCGACGGCCTCATCTCGGACCACCCCGCGCGCGTACGCGAAGTGCTCCGATCCCGAGGGGTCGGCGTCCCGTAGGCGGAGGCGCGTCTCAAACGTCTGCGCGTCGCGGGGTCGCCCCCGCCCGCGCGCGATTGCCTAGTCGCCGAAGCGACCGTGACGGCCGGCGCCCGCCGCGAAGCGCGCCGCACCGGCGAGCGTCTCTCCCGAGCGGATCACCTCGAGACCGTGCTGCGTCTCCGCGAGGAGCGCGTCGTCGAGCGCAAGCGCCCACTGGCGGTGCGCCGAGAGACGATCGGCACGCATGCAACGCTGCGGAAACGCGGCGAGCTCGAGCGCGAGCGCGAGCGATGCTCCAAGGGCTTCGCCGCGCGCGACGAGCCGGTTGGCGAGGCCCATCCGCTGCGCTTCCTCCCCCGACACTCCTCTTCCGGTCAGGATCAGATCGAGCGCGTGGCTCGCTCCGACGAGCCGCGGCAGTCGCACCGTGCCGCCGTCGATGAGCGGCACGCCCCAACGCCTGCAGTAGACGCCGAACACTGCATCTTGCGCCGCCACGCGCAGATCGCACCAGAGCGCGAGCTCGAGGCCTCCCGCCACGGCGTGTCCCTCCACCGCGGCGAGCACCGGCTTCGAAAGCAAGAGTCGCGTCGGGCCCATGGGGCCGTCTCCGGTCTCGGAAACGCGATTTCCACGCTTCTCGGCGACCGCCTTCAAATCGGCGCCCGCACAGAAATGCCCTCCCGCTCCGGTCAGGATCGCCACCGAAAGCGCAGCGTCCGAATCGAAGCGACGAAAGGCGTCGGCGAGCCCCACGGCCGTCGGTCCGTCGACGCAGTTGCGAACCGCGGGACGATCGATCGTCACGATCGCGACGGGGCCTTCGATCTCGTAGCGGACGGTGCTCATGGCTTCTCCTCCTTCGGGCGGCTTCCGTAATCGCCGAAGGGATCGTCGCGCTCACGAACCGCCCGTCGAAAACCGACCTCCTGTGCACGTCGAACGAAGTCGAGCCCTTCCTGCGTGTGTCGCGCGATTCCGTCGAAGAGGGTGCCGAGCGTGCGGCTCGAGGCGAAGCCCATGTTCTCGATGGTCTGGTTGCAGAGCAGCTTGAGCATCACGAGCTGGCTCGTCGGCACCTGCGCCATTCGGCGCGCGAGACCGCGCGCTCGTGCGTCGAGCTCGGCATCGGGAACCACTTCGAGGATGAGGCCGATCTCGGCGGCGCGACGAGCCGGGATCTCGTCTCCCGTGAGGAGATAACGCTTCGCCTTCTCGATCCCCATGCGGTAGACCCACATCGCCGTCGTAGGCGTCCCCCAGACTCTCGACGGCGGATAGCCGAAGCGTGCCCCCTCGGCCGCGACGATCATGTCCGCACAGAGCACCAGATCGGTGCCGCCGCCGATGCACCAGCCCTGCACGGCCGCGATCGTCGGCTTGTGCGCGTACCAGAGCTTCATGTACGTCTCGACGAAGCGGCCCATCATTCGGAGATCTGCGACCGAATCCCAGACGCGTCCGGCCGGCGAGTCGGAGCTCGCGGCGGCGGCACCCTCCCGAGCTTGCGCGGCCGTCGACCAATCGAGGCCGTATCCCGCACAGAATGCCGGACCCTCCGCACGAAGCAGGATCACGCGCGCGCCCGGCAGGCCGTCGCCTTCGTCGATCGCAGCCGCGAGCTCGTCGCGCAGCGCCGGGGTGATCGTGTTGTACTCGGCCGCCCGGCACAGCGTGATCACGAAGACGCCGTCGTCGAGCTCCGTCCGGAGGGTCGTCCCCACCCGTGTCCTTTCCGCCCGCGCTATTTCGAACGTGTCCCCGAGGCGGGCCGTGCCTTCGCGGGAGCCTTCTTCTCGGGCGCAGCCTTCGGCTCGAGCCGATCCGCGAGTCCGAGTACCGCGTCGATGTACGCGTCGGAGCGGTTGTAGTACCAGATCACCTTGCGTTGCTCGGCGCGGCTGATGCCGGGTTTCCAGCCGTGCTGAGCGAGGTAGCGCGCCGCCGACGCCGCGGCGTCGGCATGATCGTAGAGATCCACACGACCGTCTCCGTTTCCGTCGACTCCGTGCTTCAAGAAGCTCGTCGGAAGGAACTGCGGATAGCCGAAGGCTCCCGCTCCCGAACCCGTCACGTCGAGCGGCGCGACGTTCATGCGCCGCGCCACCTCGAAGGTCGCGAGCACTTCGGGGTAGAAGAGGTCTTCGAGGTACTTCCCGCGCTCGCGCGTCCGCCGTTCGAGATCGGGATCGATCCGCCCGTTCACGCCGGCGTTGCGGCGAATGTTCGCGTCGAGATTCGCAGGCTCGTTCGCCATCGCGAGGCGCGCCAGTCGGTAGAGGACGACCTCGTCTCCCGTATTGGCGCCACAGCCGGTTTCGACGTGGAGGATCGCGGCGAGCACACCCGCCGGCACGCGCTCGCGCTCGGCCGCGCGCTCGAATGCCGACGCGTGCTCGGCGCGGCAGGATCGGGCTCGGGCCACGCTCGCCGGCTTCAAGAAGTTCCTGTACATCGCCTTCGATTCTCGAGGGTTCGGCCGGAAATAGAGGCCGTCGAATTCCTCGAATCGCGAATCCTGCACCGTGCCGAGTGCGACCTCACGCGGAACGCCGTCCGAAGCGAGCTTCTCGACGAGGTAGCCCCAGCCGCGGTCGCCGACGTCGGGCCTTTCCGCAACCGGCTCATGCGGAACGGACGCCACAACGGCTACGGGATCCTCCGGTGCCGATGCGACCCCCTGTCCGGGCGGCGCCTGCGTCGCGCAGCCCGCGAGCGCGCCGGCGAGCACGAGGCCGACCGATCGAGCGATCGCCGCGCCCCTGCCGAGGTTCGCCTTGCGTACGAATGAAGCTTCCATCGAGCACCCCTCTCGCCCGTCCCGGATCGACCGGTAGCGCGAACCCCTTGCGTTGCAAAGTGAATCACTCCGGGCGGAGCCCGGAGTCGCGGTTAGATTCCCGGTCGGGTCGCCACGAGGAGGAAGCGATGTCTTTCCGGCTCCGAGCCGCCTTTGCGGCGTCGATTCTCACGCTTGCAGCGGGCATGGCGTCGGCCGAGAGCACTCCGGCACGAACGCCGTCGCCGGCAGGAGCCCGCGTCTATGTGATCAGCCCCGCCGACGGGGAGACCGTCTCGAGCCCCGTCCTCGTCCGCTTCGGGCTCTCGGGGATGGGTGTGGCGCCCGCGGGAATCGTCTTTCCGAATACCGGTCACCACCATCTCGTGATCGATTCGGAACTCCCCCCGCTCGACCGGCCGCTCCCGGCCGATTCGAAGCACATCCACTTCGGCACGGGGGCCACCGAGGCGAAGATCGAACTCCCGCCGGGACGCCATACGCTTCGCCTCGTGCTCGGCGATCACGCACATGCCCCGCACGATCCGCCGGTCGTTTCCGATCCGGTGACGATCACGGTCGAGTAGGCGCGAGGCGGGCGTCAGCCCCGAAGCTCGGCGACCACGCGCAGGAAGTTCCCGCCGAGGATCTTCTGGATCGCATCCGGCCCGAAGCCTCGCCGGAGCAGGAGGTCGACGAGACGCGGCAGATCGCGCGGCGTCACGAGATCCCGGGGCGGGCAGATCGCCCCGTCCCAATCGCTTCCGAGCGAAGCGTGGTCCTCGCCGACCGTCCGCACGATGTGCTCGAGGTGGCGAACGACCGCCTCGGCGCCTCCTCCGAAGAAGGGCTCCCCGAGAAAGCTCGACTGGTACATGACGCCGACCGTTCCTCCCGTCGCCGCCACGGCGCGGAGCTGCTCGTCGTCGAGGTTTCGCCAATGCGGCGTCACGGCCGAGACACCCGTATGCGTGACGAGGAGCGGCTGACTCCGATCGTGCACCGCGACTGCGTCGAAGAAGCCTTCGCGGTTGATGTGCGCCAGGTCGACGAAGATCCGCTTCGCGTTCAGCCGCTTCACGAACTCCTTGCCCGACGCCGAGAGGCCCTCCCCTCGACGAGCGCCACCCGGGGCGCTCGTCACGCCGAGGCTCGAGGTCGAGAGATGGACGAGGGTCACGCGCAGGACGAGGTCGTCGGGAATCAGGTCGATCGCGTCGGCATCGCGGTCGAGGGCGTTTCCGCCCTGGATGCCGATGAAGGCGCCGTGCTTTCCCGCGAGTCTCGCCGCGCGATACTCGCGCGCGTTTCGCACCACGGCGAAATCGCCGGGAACACTCTCGAAGATCGCCTGCAGCCGGCGAAGGTTCTCGAGGAAGATCTCGGGACGCCGGCCGCGCGTACGGAGCGGGTTGGTGGTGATGACCCAGATCGCACCCGTGAGCGGCCCCTCGCGAGCGCGCGGGAAGTCGACCATCCCGTAGAAGCGTCCCCCGAAGAGGCCGGTCGAGTGCCGCTTGCGCAGATCGTAGCCGAAGATCCGGTTCCAGATGAAGCTGTCGACGTGGAGGTCGATCACATCGCTCGCGAGCGCCAACTCGACGGCCTCTCGCGAGACGCCGAGCTCGCGCGCCCTCGAGGCCGGATCGCGCCGCGGATCGTCGTAGTCGAGTCGTCGCATGGAGGCCGAGTGTAGCGACGCGAAGCCGCCGCGCTCGATCAGTTCCCGCCGATCTCGCGCGCACGCAGCGCGAGACCGCTCGCCACCGAGGTGAGCTCGGCTCCCGAGCGGAGCCGGTCCTCTCCGAAGCGTGCGACGAAGAGCCTTCGCACCGCCGGAACCAGCGAGGAACCTCCCGTGAGGAACACGCGATCGATCTCGTCGCTTCGCATCGCCGTCCTCGCGAGCAGGTCGTCGATGCAGGCATCGACTGCGCGGACCTCTTCGTCGATCCAGGTCTCGAACTCCCGCCTCGAAATCTCGGCGAACAGATCGATCGGGGAGTCGACGAAGCGGAAGAGCGCCGATTCTCCGGCCGAGAGCGCGAGCTTGGTCGTCTCGATGGCACGGTAGAGATGATGGCCGAGATCACTCTCGACGAGGTGGAGCAGCGCGTCGAGCTTCTCGGGATCGAGCGCATCGCGACGCAGGTCGAGCAGGAGTCCGAGATTCTTTCGCTGTTTGAGCATCCCGAGGTGGTGCCAGCGCTCGAGGTGGCCGTAGATCCAGGACGGAACCGGAAGCGCGCCGGCGCCGAAGAGGGTCCGGAACTCGCTCCCACGGCCGAGCGCCGGTGCGACCCGATGGCGGACGATCTTGGCGTCGAAGGCATCGCCCGCAAGCGCCACGCCGCCGGTGGCGAGGATCTCGCGCTCGGCCGCTCCGCGAAACGAGGGCCCGAGCCGAAGCAGCGAGAAATCGCTCGTTCCACCTCCGAAGTCTCCGATCAGGACGAGTTCGTCCCGTGCGAGCCCTTGCTCGTAGTGATGCGCCGCGGCGACGGGCTCGTACTCGAAGACGACGTCGCGAAAGCCCGCCTGTGCGAGCGCCGTCCGGAGCCGGCGGAGCGCGAGCGCCTCATCGTCGGGCCCTGCGGCGTTCGCGAAGTGCACGGGGCGGCCGACCACGACGCGCGAGCCGAGCGGCCCGAGGTCGGCCTCGGCCTCGCGGCGCAGGCTCCGGAGCAGCTGCGCGATCAGCGTCTCGAGCGCGACGACCGTCCCGAAGACGCTCGTCGAGACGAAGAGCCGGCTCGCGAGAAAGCTCTTGAGCGATTGGACGAGCCGCCCCTCGCCGGTCGCCTCGAGGTAACGCGAGATGGCCGCCGGCCCGGCAAAGGGCACGAGGCGACCGCCCGCCTCGCGCGCTTCGGGGTGGAAGTAGAGGATCGAGCGGAAGGTCTCGACGCCGCCGAAGCGAGCGAGCCGCGGCGGCCCGGAGGCCCCCGCGACGGCGAGCGCACTGTTGGTCGTGCCGAAGTCGAGACCGACCGCCTCCGACATGCTCTCTCCCTCGATGCAGCGGCGAGCCGCAAACGCAGAAAGCCCCGCCCGCCGGGAAGGCGGGGGGGGGGGGTCCCTTTTCGAACGGTTCCGGGCGCCTCGGTCCACTCGAGGGCCGCGGCGCCCGGAGATGCCTCGCCTACGGTAGCGGCGTCGGCGCTAGCGCGCCGTCCCGGGGATCGGAATCAGGCGGAGGCTCTTCACGACCTTCTCGAAGTCGGGCCCGGCGCGCTCGAACTGACCGTAGGTGCCGGTAAGACCCACGGTGTAGGCGCTCTCGTTCCCGTAGGCCTTCGCGTGCCAGCGATGGATCTCCGACGGATCGTTCTTGTCGACTTCCTTGAACCAGTAGGCGTTCTCGCCTTGCGCGTAGCCCTTCTTGCGATCGAAGACGATCAGATCGCGGTAGTCGGGATCGGGCGAGCTCATGTCCTGCAGCTCGGACTTCCGGTTGATCTCGAACAGGGTCTTCGACGGCACGTCGGGCATCCAGGTCCAGTTCACGTAGATCTGCAGCACCCGATCGGGCGAGCCGTCCGCATCGGAGTCCTCCACGTGCCGGAAGGTCGTCGTCTTGTCCTCCTCGACGAGGACGAACCCCGGCGGGAGACGGAGCGCGAAGCCATACTTCGGGCTCTGGTACTCCGGCCACGGCGCCTCGTCGGCGCGGGCAGAGATTGCGAGGACGAGAGCGGCGAGCAGCGCCGCGCAGGTGAGGGCCTGGCGCATCGGAATCCTCCCGGCCCCGCACATCGGCCGGCCCGGCGAGCGGCTGAATCCGGCTATGCTCGAAGGCCCCCGCCAGCCCGGCAGAGGACCGAGAGGAGCCGCGAAGCGAATGGCCGCCCTGCACTGGAACTTCGGAGATCTCCTCGACGGCATCGAGGCGGCGCTCCCGCCCGACGCGCCGGCGCTCGCGCACGGAGACCGCGTCGTCTCGTGGGGAGCCCTCCGCAGGCGAAGCAACGCGCTCGCGGCCGCACTCCGCTCGCGAGGGGCAGCCCCCGGCGACCGTGTCGGCTTCTACCTCCGCAATGCGCCCGAGTACCTCGAGACACTCGTCGCCTGCGCGAAGGCGCGCCTCGTCCACGTGAACGTCAACTATCGATACCTCGACGACGAGCTCGCCTACATCGTCGAGAACTCCGACGCGCGCTTCGTCGTCTTCGGCGGCGAGTTCGCAGAGCGCGCCGCGCGGGTCCGCTCGCGCCTACCGGGTGTGGTGTCCTGGATCGAGACCGGTGTCGAGGCCGAGCCCTTCGCCGAACGCTACGAGGAGCTTCTGGCCGAAGCGAGCGGCGAGCCGCTCGGG
>CAJPFO010000309.1 GCA_905339255.1 Myxococcaceae bacterium | reverse complement strand
CTCCTGACTTAGCGAGGAGCCGATGCGAAAGAGCCGATTCAGCGACGAGCAGATGGTCGCGATCCTGCGCGAGGCCGAGCAGACCTCGGTGGCCGAGACCGCAAAGAAGCGCAAGGTCAGTGAACAAACGATTTACCTGTGGCGAAAGCACTTTGCCGGGATGGCGCCCGCCGACATCAGGCGACTGAAGGCACTGGAAGCGGAGAACGCCAAGCTCAAGCGCCTGCTGGCCGAACGGGATCTCGAGATTGATGTGATGCGCGAGGTCAATCGAAAAAAATGGTGAGCCCGCAGGCGCGCCGCGAACAGGTCCGCTTGGTGCGTGAGCGGGGTGTCTCGCAACGGCGTGCGTGCGGGCTGCTGGGCGTTCCGCGATCGACCTTGAGCTACCAGCTCCGCCTGCCAGCGAAGGATGCGCCAACCCTGGCGGCCATGCGCAGACTGTCGGCGCAGTATCCCCGCTATGGCGCCCGGCGGATTCGCATATTCCTGCGGCGTGAAGGCGATGAAATGGGAATTAACCGGGCACGCCGCTTGTGGCGTCAGGCGGGGCTGACGCTGCCCCGCAAGCGCCCCCAACGTCGTGTCGCCGCCAGCCGGCCGCGTCCGCTGCCCCCGATGGCAGCCAACCACGTCTGGGCCTACGACTTTGTGTTCGACGCCTGCGCCAATGGCCAGCAGCTCAAATGCCTGACCGTGGTCGATGAATTCACCCATGAAAGCCTGGCGATCGATGTCGCCGGGAGTATCCGCTCGGCGAGGGTCATTGAGGTGCTGACGCGGCTGATGAGTGTTCACGGCGCGCCCATTTACCTTCGATCCGACAACGGCCCCGAGTTCGTCAGCCATGCGATCCTGAAGTGGGTCAGCGAAGCGCGCATCGAAACCGCACTGATCGATCCTGGAAAGCCCTGGCAGAACGGAACGAACGAGTCCTTCAACGGCAAATTTCGCGACGAGTGCCTGAGTGTCGAGTGGTTCCGCACTCGCCGCGAAGCCAAGGTCATCATCGAGGCGTGGCGGCAACACTACAACGCGGTGCGACCGCACTCCAGCCTCGGCTACTTGACCCCGCACGAATTCAAGCAGCACCATCCGCCCATTCAGGACCACCCACCCCGAGCCATTCCCCAGGAATGATTGGCTCGATATTCCGGACTCTGGTCTGGCCGGCGTTGACGAAGCCGATCGCGGCGACCGTCACGGCGCTCGAGGATTGCACCAGGGCGGTCACCGCAATACCCGAGGCCAGCC
>CAJPFO010000308.1 GCA_905339255.1 Myxococcaceae bacterium | reverse complement strand
CGCGTTCACGATCCCGATCCGGGCGTTCACCATCCACCGATCCAGGTGTTCACGATCGACCGAAACGCGCAGTCAGGAGACGACGCGATCCTCAGCGTCGATGACATCTCCGCGGGGCGTGCCGTGCAGCGGTCGAGGCGGGCAAGGCGACATGCGAGGCTCTTCGGCGCTGTCGGCGGAAGGACCTCGACCGACCGGTCGCTGCTGCAAAGGAGCGGCGAGGACTCCGCCTCGATGGACGCCGAGACCGACAACGAAGCCCGCGATCGCGAGCAGCGCTCCGGCAGCGATCCCGCCAGGGCCGCGCGTCACCGCCAGGTAGTTACGTGCTCGTCGGCCGCTGCAGCGACGGTCGTTCCGGGACGCGACGAGCCCCACTCATCGTCGACCGAGAACGCCTCCGTTGCGCGCCTCCCATGGCGGCGGCCAGCCGGAGACCGACCCGCTCAGAAGCCTCCCGGACGGGATCCTCGGCCAAGTGAGCGTACCGAGCGGTGGTTGCGGGCTGGCGATGACCGAGGAGAGCGCCGACCAGGTGGAGCGAGAGACCGGCGCCGGCAGCGCTGCTCCCGTGGGTGTGGCGCAGGTCGTGGATCCTCACGTCGTCGAGACCCGCGAGCTCGCGAATCCGCTTCCAGGGCTTGGCCAGGTTCACCAGAGGCTCGGTGGGGTCGCGCCCCGGTATGACCCAGGGCGCCTTGCGCGGGAGCGCCATCAACACCTCGAGCGCGGCACTGTTCAGCGGAATCCGCTTGGCGCCCGTCTTGGAGTCGGAGAACCTGAGACAACGCCGATCGACGTCGACGTCCTCCCACCTCAGTCGCAGCACTTCCGAAAGGCGGGAGCCGGTGAATAGCAGGAGCCGGACGGCCGCCACCGCTCCCGTGCTCTCGATTCCCTTCTGCTCCACATCCTTCAGGACACTCCCCAAACGAGCGAGCTCGTCGTCGTTCAGGAACCGCTCGCGCCGTCGCTCGGGGAACCGCTCGACATGTCTGCACGGGTTCGAGCCGTCCTGACGCAGGCCCCACTTCTCGGCGAGGTTGAACATCTTCGAGAGGAGAGCGAGCACCCGGTTGGCAGCGGTCGGGGTTTCGCGAAGCGCGTGATGGAGAGTCGCCACGTCCTCTCTCGTCACGGCAGCGAGCGGAACCTTCCCAAAGCTCGGGAGCACGTGCAGTCGGAGGTTGAGTCTGTCGTTTCGCAGTGAGGCGGCTTTTTTCTTGGGCTCCGCGTGCTGGCTGAGGTAGCGCCCGGCAAGGTCGGCGACGGTCAGTGCACGCGCCTCTTCTCTACGCTCGACGGCGGGGTCGGCGCCCTCGCGCGCGGCGCTCAGCGCCCTGGCCGCCTGCCGCCGAGCCTGTTCCGGGGTCAGGACGCCATGAGGCCCGAGCGTCAGCCAGCGCTGGCGTCCCTTAGCGCGGTACTTGGCCACGTAGTAGCGGCGGCCGCTGGCGCGCATGCGCAACCCGAATCCCGGCAGGTCGTCGTCCCAGACGACGAGATCGCCGTCGGTGCAGCGGAGCGAGTCCACGTAGCGTTTGGTCAGTCGGGGCACGGCTTCCCCCCGGCGTCAGCCATGCGATCCTGGCAACCCATTGGCAACCACGCGGTAGCGATTGGAGCCGCAGCGGGTCGCAGAGCAACGTACTGGAAACCCGGTGAGAACACGAGTGAAATTGCACCGCGGAGGAGGTGGGAGCATGCTGGCGTAGGCGGACGTAGCTGATTCGTAATCAGCAGGTCGCCGGTTCGATTCCGGCCGTCGGCTCCATCGTTCGCGGGTTGCCTCTCGAACCCGCGAGAGACCGCTGCGTTGGCAAGCCGATGCGCCTCGGCGTATCCGTTTGCTCCGCCTTTCGTGTGTCGCGTCGGCCGTGCTCGGGCAGCGCCTGGCGGTCCATGCACCGCCAGGGCCCGCCAGGCGTGCGCCAGCACGCGTTCGCCGACGCGCTCGCGGATCCTGAAGGGTTTTGTAGAGCGGCACGTCTCTTGCGATAGCGCGCGTGCATGTCTCGACTCGAGACGGAGCGCGACGCCGCCGAGCGTCTCGGGGTAAGCGTGCGCACCCTCCAGAAGTGGCGGCTCCAGGGCGACGGCCCGCGCTTCGTGAAGCTCGGCCAGGCGGTGCGCTCCGGCGGCCAAGACTTGGAGGCGCACATGGAATCGTCGCGCCGGCGGTCCACCTCCGAGTCGCCCCGCAAACCGGGGCAGCCGTCCGGGGGCCCTCAATCCGGCAACCACCTTGGTGTCTACAAGTAGAGGCCGAGGTTGTCGTGGGAGACTCGCCGTCGGCGCCTAGCCTGAATCCCCCTGGGGATCGGTAGGGGGGCGCTGCTCCGCGGCCCCATGGACCACCAAATTCATCTGTTATACTGTATCAACGTGATATATCGATACAGGATTGCATATGAAGCCCACTCGCCTCGACCGGTTGCCGGAACAGCTTCGCCAGGAGCTCCGCAAGGCGCGCCGCGAGCGCGGCTGGAGCCAGCTCGAGCTCGGCCGGCGCATCGGGATCCCGCAGGGCCACGTCTCGGGCATCGAGACCGGAAAGGTCGTCCCGCGTTTCGACACGCTCCTCGATCTCGTCCGGGTCCTCGACCGCGACCTGATCCTGGTGCCACGCGCGCTGGTCCCCGCCGTCCAGGCGCTGGCGCGTGACTACCAGGAGGGCCGCGAAGCCCGGCTCGAGGCGGGCACACGGCCGCTCTACGCAGCCGAGGAGTCCGAGGGCGAGCCCGATGGCCGCTGAACTGCGCACCCTCCGCGCGCTCGCCGTCCACCTGCAGGGGCGGCGCGTCGGCGTCCTCACCCGCCTGGCGGGCGACCACCAGCTCTTCGCCTTCGACGAGGCGTATCTCGAGGATCCTGACCGGCCGACCCTGAGTCTCTCCTTCAAGGGACCGGGGGGAAGCCTCGTGACCCGGCCGCACACCTACGTCGCCCGCGTCCCGCCGTTCTTCGCGAACCTGCTGCCCGAGGGACCGCTTCGCCGCTATCTCGCCAAGCACGCCGGCGTCAGGCCCGAGCGAGAGTTCTTTTTGCTCGCCGCACTCGGTGGCGACCTCCCGGGTGCCGTCGTCGTGACACCGCTCGACTACGACGGCGGAGGAGCCGCCCCCCCGGAGGCGGCTCCCGATTCGACCTCCGACGACGCCTCGCTGCCCGTCCTGCGCTTCTCGCTCGCCGGCGTCCAGCTCAAGTTCTCGGCCATCGTCGAGGCGACCGGCGGCCTCACCATCCCGGCAGGTGGGGCCGGCGGCTCCTGGATCGTCAAGCTCCCTTCGGTGCACTTCCCGGCGATTCCGGAGAACGAGTTCGTCATGCTCTCGCTGGCCCGCGCAATCGGCATCGACGTACCGGCGTGTCGGCTGGTCGGCGTCCGCGACGTCGAGGGCCTCCCGGCCGATGCCGCGCGTCTTCCCGGCAAGGCACTGGCCGTTCGGCGCTTCGATCGCGGCGCCGAAGGGGAGCGCATCCACATGGAGGACTTCGCTCAGGTCTTCGGGCTCTTCCCGGACGACAAGTACGAGCGGCGCAGCTACGCCAACATCGCCGCCGTGATACGCGCCGAGGCGGGCGAAGAGGCGACCGACTCCTTCGTGCGCCGGCTCGCCTTCTCCGTCGCGATCGGCAACGGCGACATGCACCTGAAGAACTGGTCCCTGCTCTATCCCGACGGTCGCACGGCCACCCTGTCGCCCGCGTACGACTTCGTCTCGACGATCCCCTACATCCCGGGCGAACGGCTGGCCCTCTCCTTCGGCGAGAGCCGGAGCCTCGACGGAATCACGAAGGATCAGGTGCGGCGCTTCGCCGACACCGCGCACCTTCCGGCGAGTCCGCTCTGGGAGATCGCCGCCGAAACGGCCCAGCGTACGGTCGAGGCGTGGCGGCAACTCGCGGAGCGGGATTGCCTACCTCCGGATCTTCGAGCTGCGATCGAGCGCCAGATCGAAGCAGCAGCGCACGGCACCCGGGGCTGACGACGACGAAGAGCACCGCGCCCCCCGGTCACAATTCAGGTGATCCTTCCGCTCGGCAAGGAGGCTCGGCGAGCCGGCGCGGCCCCCGACCAGGGCTGGCAACGGTTGTTCCACCGACGCCACTTCGAGCCCCAGGCCACGCTCTCCACCTTGCTCCAGGTGAGGTTGCCCCGGTCTCGTGGACACCCGAGAGCCTCCGGCAATCGCAGCCGGTCGTGCAAGAGTTCTGGCGGAAAATGAGAATGAGGGTGGAAAGACGGGCTGCGACCGGTGGTGTCGAGGTCGCCGTCCCGATCGTGCTCCCCCATCAGCGCAGCGCTGAACTCGGCCATCGCGACCACTTCGGGCAGAGCCAGGTAGTCGCCGTAGTTCGGGATGTGCAGGTCGTCGCGGTAAGCCGTTCCGGCGACGACGTCCACGTACCGGGTCCCGGGATAGGCCCAGTCGGAGTCCTTCACCCACGCTGCCTGCTCGCCGTCGGCCGAGTCCCGGTTCTGGGCCGGCGAATAGACCCACAACAGGTTGTCGAGGCGCCGCTCGTACGTGAAGAAGCGGAACATGTCCCGCCAGATATCCTGATAGGCCGTGGAGTCGTCGCCTTTAAGGAGGTGGCCCCACCAGAACCAGTAGCCGTTCATCTCCTGCATCGGCCGCCACAGCACCACGACGCCGGCCGCGCGGAGTTCGGCGAGTGCATCCGCGATGCGTTCCAGCTTCCGGCGCCAGACCTTTCCGACTTCGGTCGTCGGGTCGATCACGTCCCGGAGATCGGCTCCCCCGCTCAGAAAGGCGGCGTTGGTCCTGGTATCGGTCCAATCTCCGGGATTGCCTTCGAGGTCGAGCTCGTCGTTCATCCACGGGCCGAGCGGAGACCACGTGACCGTCACCAGCCCGCCCCTGCGGGCATGGGCGATGAGATACTGGTTCGCGGTGGCGAGCTGCTCCGGCGTATACACGCGATCGTGTTCGTAGTCGACGCTGACGATTCCCACGTAGCGGCCGGTTTGCTCCGCGAGCCCTTCGACGTGGCGGGCGTAGCCGAACCAGCCGTCAGGGTCTGCCGCCTGCGCCCCGTGCCCGATGCTCTGCCCCGATAGGACACCGTCGCCGCGTCCGCCGTGCCCGCACGTGAGGAGTCTCGCCGAGTCGACTTCTGCAACACACTCGCGACACGCGAGCGACTACGTCAGGGCCGTGGCAGACACGCCACCCGTTCGAGGTCACGGAGCACCCAGGCCTCGTCCCACTCCGCCCCTCGCACGTCGAGTTCGGTCCGGACCGGGGCCCCGTCGCGGCGAAGGGTCCGCATCCGGAGTGCGTAGGGCCACGAGACCGGCCGCCCCGCTCGCATCAGGAGGATCCCCGGCGCGTCCGCGGCCTCACCGCCGCGCCAGGTGGCCACGACGTGGCGCGACTCGATCCGCGCGCCGAGCAGCTCGAGCGTGCTCGTGCGCGCGGTCATGGGTGCGGCCTCGAAACCACCAACCCCGTGGAAGTGACCCTGCGCGTCGACGAGACTCCATGGCCGCGCCAGGCCGCGCGCCAGTCCGAGCCCGAGCGGTAGCATCCGCCGCAGGATGCGCGCGAGGTCGGCGAAGTCCCGGAGCCGGGGTCGCTCGGGGAGCCAGCGCCGGATGCGCGCCCACGCCCCGTCCGGCAGGAGCGAGGGGATCGCGCGAAGCGCCGCGCGCGCATCCGCCTCCGCCACGAGGCTGCCGCCCGCGAGATCGCCGCCGCGCAGATGCGCCACGAGTCGCAAGCGCGTGAGAGGCACCGGAAAAGCGGTGATCTCGAAGAGACACGCGCCGGACTCGAGGACCAGCGTCCCGTCCTTCCAGGAGCCGTCGAAGGCGTAGTAGAGAATGCGTGGCTCCGGAACGCCCACCGCGCATCCCTGCTCGTCCATGCCGAAGCGTTGCACGCCCCATGCGACCACACGATCGCCGTCGCGCGCAAGAACACCGACGTCGATCGAGAGGCTCGCGAGGCCGATCTGGTCGAAGCTCGGCACGATCGACGGGGCCTGCACCGCGATCCGGCGCACGCGGAACGCCTCGGGCAGCGAGCCCGCCCCGCTCTCGATCCAGTGGATCGCGAGTTCCTGGTCGAAGCCGTAGGTGGCGCCCGCGGCCTGGTACGTCCCGCGCGCCCGGACCTGCGCACCGGGGTCGGCGACGAGATGCATCTGGCTCCCGTCGGGACAGATCGGCGCGTTGGCGGCGAGGATCCGTCCCCGCGTGGTGACGCCGCCCTCGGTGTGGAGAACCTGCACCCCCACCACGTCCTGCGGGCCGACTGCTTCGCCGGCCGTGCCGCCGGAGCCCACGACCACGAGCTCGCAACCGTCGCGCTCGACGCGGGTCTCCTGCGCGTCCGCGACCGCGCCGTACGGGACGTAGATCACGTCTCCGCTCGCCGACGCGGTCGCGAGGCCGTGTCGGCCGAGCGCCACCGATGCGTTCAGGTTGTAGAGCGTGCCGGGGCGTCGTGTGTCGTGGCGCCAGCGCAATCGGCCGTCGCGTCCGAGCGCATGGATGCGCCCATCACCGCCCGGCACATAGAGGTGCTCGCCGACTCCGATCGAGCCGCGGATCGCGTCGCCGAGCCAGCGCGCCCAGCGAACGGCGCCCGTCCGAAGCTCCATCGCGTACACCGCACCGTCCCCGGAACCGATCACCACTTGGTCCCCGTCCACCGCAGCCGATGCGTAGACGGGCCCGCCCGTCGACGTGCGCCAGACCACGCGTCCGCTCGAAGCGTCCACCGCGCTCACGTGGTGGTCGAAGCTGCCGACGATCACGAGCCCTTCCGCCACCGCGGGCGAGGAGGCGAGGAAGTTCCCGAGCTTGCAGCTCCAACGCTCACGGCCCGTACGGGCGTCGAGCGCGTAGAGGCGCCGGTCGAAGGAAGCGGCGAAGACCAGGTCTCCGTCGAAGGCGGGCGCACCCCAGATGTGGAGCCCGGTCGGCGTCGCCCAGCGCACGCCCGCGAAGGGCTCGATCGCGTAGAGATAGAAATCGTCGTTTCCCGCGTACAGCCAGCCGTTCGGCCCGAAGGCGATGTTGCCCTCCCACCAGTAGATGGTGGACGGCGTGGCGCGCGTGCGGTCGCGCATCCGGTCGTAGCGCCAAAGCTCCTTGCCGCTCGGATCGAGCGCGTAGATCCGCCCATCGCCTCCGGGCACCCAGAGCGTGCCGTCGGCTCCGATGCAGGCCGCCGAGTCGATCACCTCGTCGGTCTCGAAGCGCCATGCGATCTCGCCGCTCGCCGGGTCCATCCGGTAGAAGAAGTGGTCCGCCGAGCCGACGTAGATCTGCTCTCCCTCGCCGACGACCGGAGTCGAGAAGACCGGGCCTCCCGTCGAAAAGGACCGGATCGGCCAAGCCCTCGGCTCGGGATGCACGCGGGCCCGGCCGAGATTCGCCGGGCCTCCGCGCATCGAGGGCCAGGGGGCATCGGGATCAGTCGCCGTCGCCATCCGTCCTCCTCTCGAGGAGCCGCGCCACGAAGCCGACGTGGCGCTCGAGGCCGGCCGGCTCGCGGCCGGTGATCACCGCGCCCACCGCCGCGCCCTGCATCGCAGCGAGCGCCAGCGAGAGCGCCGAATCGAAGTCCTCGCGCGCGGCCGCCTCGGGCAACAGACGTGCGGCCTCGGCCGCCACCGTCGCGTAGTGGCTCTCGAGCATCGGCTCGAGCTCGGCGCGAAGCGCGGTGTCCGTGCGCGACGACGCCCAAAGTTCGAGCGTCGCCACCACGTCGGGCCGCGCGAAGGTCCGCCAGAGCAGGCGCACGGCGCCGAGCTCGCGGCGAGCTTCGCCAACGCTCGCGAGATCGGCGAGAAAGCCCGCGCGAAGGCTCGTGTAGAGGCGCTCGACTGCGGCCACCAGCAGCGCCTGCTTGGTCGGATAGTGCTGGAAGAGTGCGCCCTCGGAGAGCCCGGCGCGCCGCGCGATGGCGCCGGTCGTGGTTCCGCCCACGCCCCGCTCGACCAGCGACGCGATGGCCGCCTCTTCGAGCTTGCGGCGACTCTCGGTCCGCCGCTCCTGCTGGCTCCGCTTGGGTTGCACGCGATAAACATACCGAGCACGCGCTTTGTATCAAGGCCACGGGCCCCTCGTGGCGCCTCGGCCGCCAGGCGCCTGCAAGGCGCGGAATCACGCTCTCGTGACCCAGCGGGGCCCACCGCAGGTTCTCCGTCGCCGAGCACCATCACCAGGAACTCTCTCAGGGGTTGAAGGGCGACGGCTCGACCGCGTGCGAGCGCAGCGAGAGCGCGCCGCGGGTCTCGCAGACGGCGTCGATCTCGAACTCGACGATGCGCTCGGCGCCCGGAGCGCGCGATGCGCGCACGGGGTCCCAGTCGACGCGGGCGCGGCCCGTGAGCTGCAGCCCGTCACCCGTCTCGAAGTCGGCGAAGACGAGGCCCGAGCGGGGATCGCTCGCGAGATTGCCGAGTGTCTGGAACATCGAGTTGCCTGCGAAGTCGGGCCAAGCGATCCGCCTCGCGTCGAGCACCTCGACGAATCCCGGCGCCCCGCCGCGATGCGAGGCGTCGAGTCCTCGCTCGCCGTGTCCGGAGGCGATGAAGAAGGTATCGGCCCGTGCGATCGAGCGCGCCTGCGCGGTCGAAAGGCTGCTGGATTCGATCGGGCCGCCGACGGACGTGCCGACGACGGACTCCCGCTCGAGATCGCGACGCTGGACGTACTTCGGGCAGTTCGCGAAGACCTCGTCGACCGCAATGCGGATCGGTGACGCCGCACGCTCGATGCGACCGTTCACCCGCATGCGACGACGCGTGGAAAGGTCGATCGCGAGCACACCGAGGGGCGCCCCGACGACGAGACCTTCGCCGAGCGCCTCCCTCGCGGTCGGCGCCGCGTCGATCTCGATCGTCTTCCCGTCTGGCGCCGAGCAGAAGCCGGGTGCGCCCTCGACGATCGACGCCCACACCCGGCCTCTTGCATCGCGGCTCGCCAGCACGGCGAAGGATCGTTCCGCGAGGAACTCGGCAGCGCGCGGCGGGATCTCGGCGTGGATGCTCCCTCCGACCCGACGCGCGATCTCCGCGACCCCGGCGCGCTGCTGCACGGAAACTTCGCCTTCGTGGAAGCGATGCGGCATGCCGATCGACCTTGCGTCCGGACGCTTCGATGACCGGATCAGAAGAAGCCGCAGCTCGGCGCGCCGGCCGTCGGCGCGTGGGCGTGCTGCAGGCCGTCGCTCGTGAAGATCTCGAGCCGCGTTCCGTCGGGATCCTCGAAGAAGATCCCCCCCGAGCTCGCTCCTTCTCCGTGCGGCACGGCGCCGTCGTAGACGAAGCGGCCGCCCGCAGCTTCGACCCGGGCTTCGGCCGCGCGAACGTCGTCGAGCGTCGGCACCCGGAACGAGAGATGGTGGAGGCCCGCACGCCTCGCATCGAAGCGCCCCTCTCCCTGCTCCCAGAGCGTGAGCACGAGCGTGTCCCCGTTCTCGAGGAACGCGAAGCGGCGCCCTTCCCCGTCGGAACGCGCTCCGACCTCGAAGCCGAAGACGGCCTCGTAGAAGCGGATGGAGCGGTCGAGGTCGGTCACGTTGATTCCGACGTGGCCGGTCTCGAGGTGGTTGCGTGAATCGGATCTGGACATGGTTCACCTTTCCTTGCGCCTCCGCTCGAGCGGCGGCGCGGTTCGTCACGCCGCGCGGTCTGCGAGGGCAGGCGCGGGCGGGAAGTCGACCTCGGTGTGCGCGACGCGGTTCAGGTAGTTGGTGAGCGCGGAGAGCGCGACGTGTGCCACGATCTCGACGATCTCGCCGTCGCCGAAGCCGGCACCCCGTACGCGTTCGAGCTCGGCGTCGTCGACGGCACCACGCGACGCGGCGACCGTGAGCGCAAAGCGGATCGCGGCGCGAGCGCGCGGGTCTCCCGCGTCCCCCCGGCGCGCGGCGAGAACGTCGGCGTCGGCGAGGCCCGCCTTCTTGCCGAGCATCGAATGCGCCGCGAGGCAGTAGTTGCAGCCGTTGGCCTCGGCGAGCGCGAGCGCGAGCTGCTCGCGCAGCGAAGCCGTGAGGCGCCCCGCAGCGAGGCCGCCCGAAAGGCCGAGATACCCGTCGAGGGCGGCCGGCGAGGCTGCCAGGGTCCGGATCACGTTCGGGACGGCGCCGAGTTTCTTGGCCACACCACCGAGCAGGGCCTCGGTCTTGCCCGTCGCGTGGGCGGGATCGATCGCTTGGATTCGGGGCATCGGAATCTCCTCGTATGGCGACCTTCGGAGGGTCGTTCCGGGGGGGATTGCAGTGGCCGTGCCAGTGCGAGATGGGGGCCAAGAGGCTGATTTCGTTGGAATCCGAAGCCGCGATTGGCCACGATTTTTCGTGTTTCAACGAGATTTCAACGTCCAGTCCGAAATCTCGTGGTAGGCTCCCTTCGTGTCGCAGGACGTCCTGCTCCAGGTGGCGCTCGCGGCGGCCGAGCTCCGCGATCCGACGGCCGTGCTCGGCAGCATCGTCGAGGGCCTCACGCAGAGCGCCGGTCTCGCGCTCGCCCGCGTCTGGCTCGCAGGTCCGGGGGGGCCGTGCGACCCGTGCCCGATGCGCCGGGAGTGCCCCGAGCAGACGCGCTGCCTGCATCTCGCCGCGAGCGCGGGCAACCCGCTCCACGAAACCCGCGAACGCTGGGCGCGGATCGACGGGGACTTCCGTCGCATCCCGTTCGGGGTGCGAAAGGTCGGCCACATCGCCGCACACGGCCGGTCGCTGCTCGTTGCGGACATCGCGAGCGACGCTGCATGGATCGCAAGACCGAAGTGGGCGGCCACCGAGAAGATCCGCAGCTTCGCGGGCCACCCGCTCATCTTCCGCGGCGAGGTGCTCGGCGTCCTCGCGGTCTTCTGTCGCGCCGGGATCGACGCCGAGCGCTTCGAGCGTCTTCGCGGATTCGCCGCCCAGGCGGCCGTGGCGATCGCCAATGCGCGGGCGTTCGACGAGCTGGCGCGACTGCGCGGGCAGCTCGAGCTCGAACGCGACTACCTCCGCGAAGAGGTCCGCGAGGCGCGCGCGTACGGAGCCATCGTCGGGTCGAGCCCCGCGCTGCGTACCGCTCTCGAGCAGATCGAGCTCGTCGCCCCCACCGACGCGAACGTCCTCGTTCTCGGCGAGTCCGGTACGGGAAAGGAGCTGGTCGCGCAGGCGATCCACGAGAGGAGCGCTCGCGCCGCGGCACCGCTCGTGCGCGTCAACTGCGCGGCGATCCCTCGCGAGCTCTTCGAGAGCGAGTTCTTCGGCCACGTCCGAGGCGCGTTCACCGGCGCCGTGCGCGATCGCATCGGACGCTTCGAGCTGGCGGACGGCGGAACCCTCTTTCTCGACGAGGTCGGCGAGATCCCGATCGAGCTGCAGGGAAAGCTCCTGCGCGTCTTGCAGGAAGGCAGCTTCGAGCGGGTCGGAGAGGACCGCACCCGACGTGTCGACGTCCGCGTCGTCGCCGCAACCAACCGGGCCCTGCGAAGCGAGGTCGAGGCGGGGCGCTTCCGAGAGGATCTCTACTACCGGCTCGCCGTCTTTCCGATCGAGCTCCCTCCGCTTCGTGAGCGCCGCGGCGACATCGGCGCGCTGGCGGCGCACTTCCTCGCGATCTCCGAACGGAGGCTCGGAAAGAAGGCCATGCGGCTCACGAACCGCGACGTGCAGGCGCTCGAGCGCTACACGTGGCCCGGAAACGTTCGCGAGCTCGCGAGCGTGGTCGAGCGTGCCGCGATCCTCGCTCGCGACGGACGACTGTCCATCGACGCCGTGCTCGCGCGGGCGCAAACCACCAACCCGGCGCTGCCGCGCACACCCGCGCTTGCGACGCCACCCACCGCGATCGAGACCGAGAGCGAACGCAAGCAGCGCGAGCGCGCGAATCTCGAGGCTGCGCTCGCTGCCTGCGGAGGCAGGGTCTACGGGCCGGGAGGCGCTGCGGAGATCCTCGGCATCCGCCCGACCACGCTCGCGTCGCGGCTTCGCGCCCTCGGCCTTCGTCACGAGCCTCGCGCCTCGGGCCGGTAGCGGCGAGCACACCCCGCCCCCGCCGTCGGAGAGCTGCGAAGGGGACGTTCCTCCCGCGCTTCGCTTGCGTGTGCAAGGAGGCTCCGGGCATGCTGCTGCGAATCAGGAGCCCCCTCGTCACGTCCGGGTTCGAGGCCCGGAAGGAACGCCCCTCTTCCTCAGCTCACGTTCGAAAGGTCGCTGCGGAGCATCACGAGTGAGCGCTCGACCGATTCCATCGCTTCGAGGCCGGTGCGATAGACGAGACCGCCCTCACCGGCGCCGAACGCGCGGCTCAGCAGATCCGAGGGCTGCGCCTGACGGTCGAGGTCGTCGAGTGCCCGCAGCGGGCGCACGGTCCAGTAGCTGCGAAGGTCTCCGATCAGTGCCTGGTACGTCGTGATGTGCGCCGGGTCTCCCACCTTCGGGATCGCTTCTGCGATCTTGCGGATCAGCTCTTCGCAGACGTCCTGCTGTCCGGGACGCGCGCGGAGCGTCGTCACCACGGCGAACGGCGCGCGCTCGCGCGCGAGCTCCTTCGCCTCGGGCGGGTAGCTGAGGTCGTGCCGCTCGCGTCCCGTGGTCTGCCGGGCACCCATCGTGCACGCAGAAACCTCGTCCAGGATGCGTGCGCCGTCGGCTTCGCCGAAGAGCCGGAGAATCAGGATCTCCGGCGTCGCATCACGCGTGCCGATCGACGCCCAGTCGGGCGCCTCCGACACGAAGTGAAGCATGCCGACCTCACCACCAATCGTCTGGTGCGCCGTCCACCGGAACGGGTCCTTCTTGGTGCGTGCGCGTTCCGCGACCTTCCCGATGCACTGCTGGTAGGCCCGAGCCTTCTCGGGGCGGAGTCTGACGGAAAGTACGTTCGTCAGTGCCATCTCGAATCTCCTCTCGAGTCGCCTTCCGATCGCCCTCCGATTGCGGGGATCAGAGGCCGTAGGGGGAACGAACGCGGGAGTTCGGCACGGGGCGGGCCGCGGGGCGGCGGGGAGCGGCCGACGTCCCAGAGTCCGCGCGGCGAGGAGCGGGGAGCTCTCACGCAGGCCTCCGGTATCCACCCTTATCCGCCTGCACCGTCAGCTTGTCAACGGCTCGATCCGATCGCAGCGTGCCGTTTGCGGCACTCGCCACTTCGTCGATGGAGTCGGAAACTCTCGGCTCCGTCGAGCGTTGCGGCGGGCCGCGGCGGTCTCGAAGCGCTTGCGGCGCGCTCGCTCGTCGAGCCGCCCGCGTGCTGCGTCGAGATCGGTCCGGCGGTGCGCAGCCTGCGGAGGCTGCAGGCCCGGGCTTCTGGTGGCTGGATGTGTATCCAATCGATAGTCTGTGGGTATGAAGCGGACGAATATCGTGATCGACGAGATCCTCGTGGCGCGCGTCAAGAAGGTGGCGGGCGTACGTACGACCCGCGAGGCCGTGGACTACGCGCTGCGCGCCGTGGTGCGGGCAAAGGAGGCGCAAGCGATTCGTCGCTTCAAGGGGTCGGGCATCTGGACCGGTGACCTGGGGCGGACGCGTCGGAGTCGGGTCTGATCCTCGTCGACTCGTCCGCATGGATTTCCTACCTGGCCCGCGGGCCGAGTCCGCTCCAGGAGGCCGTGGACGCGCTCCTCGAAGATCCGTCCACTCTTGCGACGACGGGGCTCGTCGTCTGCGAGGTGCTGCAGGGAATCCGGACCGACGCAGAAGGCGCTCGCGTCGAGCGGAGCCTGCTCTCGCTGACGCTCCTCCCGGAACCTTCCCTCGGCACCTATCGGCGGGCAGCCGAGTTGTTCCGCGTGGCTCGAAGGCGTGGACGCACGATCCGAAGCACGATCGACTGCATCCTCGCCGCGCAGTGCATCGAGGCGGATGTGGAGATCCTCCACGGAGACCGCGACTTCGATCGCATCGCCGCGATTGCGCCGCTTCGGATCCATCCGTCTTCGCCGCACCCTCCGGGGCCGCGCCGACGCTAGCCGCGTCCCTTCGGGGCCGAACGACCCGGGGGTCAGAACGGGGTGCCTGGATGAGACCCTGACGCGCGCTTTTAGACGCGAGAATCGCCGCTCCTCCGTCGAACGCCCCTTCGTCGCCAGCAGCCCCAGCGGGTCGAGCTTTGGCTGGGTATGCGTGTGCACATGAACATGGACGTATCCGTCCGGCGAACCCCGGTGCGGACGGCGGGGGGCGGCGGGTGCCCTCGGCGAGATGGGCAGCCGGATCGACGCCGGCGAGCTTCGCGGATTCGAGCAGGCTGCAAAAGAGCGCTGCGACCTCGGTGCCACGCTGCGACTTCGACCCGAAGTGGTTCTCGCGTCCGACGACAACACCTTCCATCGCGCGCTCCGAAGCATCCACCACCAAGTCGGGGCGCTCGCCGCTCGCGAGAGGCTCGCGAAGCATCCCGACCTCGACCGCACCGAGGCTCGCGTCACCCGCGAAGGCCAACGCGGTTCGCGAACGCGGTAGCCCGCTCACGGCCGCCCGAAGTCGAGGCGATTCGTGAGATGCGCATCGATCACGCTCGAGAACGGACCCTTCGCGGTGGACACCCGCCGGGCGAATCGTTCCGGACCCGGCGTGATCTCGACGCGTCTCGGGATCCCGGTCAACGCGAGGCGCCTGTCGCGACGGCGTTCACCCCCCAGTCGTAGTCGAAATGGCGGATCCGAACCGAAGCGCGGTTCTCCGCGAGCCACGCGGCGTCTCCGGGTGCAAGATGCTTCTGCACGAATGCGAGCGGATCGTCCCCGAAGTCCTCGGGGAAGAAGTCGAAGATCCGGCTCAAGAAGACCGTCTTCGTCGCGGAGTCGATCCGCACGCCCTTGCGAGGGTCGGCGAGCCAGCGACGAACGTTGTCGTCGAGCTGCTTCTCGACCTCGGAGCCGCGGTACGGCTCCCGGCGAAGCGGAGGACACGAGATCGAGGCGCATACGATTGCGCCGTGGATACGGGGGTCGCCCATCGGAACGAGGATCTTCTTCTCGATCTCGTCGAGCGTGTAGCGGCGGCCCCCGACTTCGCCGGCCGGACGCTTCCAGACCGGAAAGAGCAGGTTCCCGATCGAACGAATGCTATCGATCGGGTAGTTCCGCCGAACGAGATCGATCGCCAGGATGTTGTAGGTGTTGATCCAGAACGCGAGCTTTTCGGAGGGCGAATCGAGTCGGCTCGGGTCGAAGCGCGAAAGTGTGGAGAGGAGATCCTCCCATTCTTTCGAATCGCGAAGCGCAGCGTAGTCGACCCGCGTCGACGCGATGTCGTCGACTGCGACCGTATGCTCCTTCAGGATCCTCGCGTAGAGGGCCTCATCGAGCGCATCGGCGTCGTATCCCGCAAAAGAGGCGAACGAGCCGACGGCGAGGTAGATCGCGAGGTGTGCTGCGCATCGAGAGAGGATCATTGCCCCGTTGGATGCACCGCGCACGCAATGGTTTCGCCGCTCCGTTACCGGGATACGGCTCAGGTCGACGTCTGCGCCACCACGCGCCCGAGCCAGCGACCGCGGGCCGCGGCGGCGGCAGTCGCGAGGGCGGCCTTCGGCGCGAGGAGCTCGAAGCCGTGGTAGGCGCCGGGCCAGACGTGGAGCTCGGCACGGCCCCCCGAGGCCCAGATCGTCGACGCGAAGGCAACGCTCTCGTCGCGGAAGAGATCGGCGCTTCCCACGTCGACGTAGGTCGGTGCGAGCCCCGAGAGATCCGTCGCTCGGCCGGGCGCTTCGTAGATCGAGACGGCCTCGGTTGCGAAGCGCTCACCGAGGAGCGAGCGCCAGCCGAACTCGTTGCTCGCCCGCGTCCAGAGAACTCCCTCGGCGAACTGCCGCGTGGAAAGCGTCGTCATGCGATCGTCGAGCATCGGGCAGCACAAGAGGAGCCCCGCGAGCCGCGGACCGCCTTCGTCACGAACGCGAAGCGCAGTCGCGGCGGCGAGTCCTCCGCCGGCGCTCGCACCGCCGAGGACGAGCCGCCCCGGATCGATCCCGAGCTCGCGCGCATTCGCTCCGAGCCAATGGAGTGCCGCGACGCAGTCGTCGACCGGAGCCGGTGCGGGATGCTCGGGGGCGAGCCGATACTCGATCGAGACGACGATGCTCCCCGCGGCCTCGGCCGCATCGAGCGCCTGTGTCGCGGCGTACCGGTCGCCCGTGACCATGCCCCCGCCGTGGATCCAGAGCATCGCCGGCGCGAGGCCGGCGCGGGCTTCGGGCTCGAAGACCGAGGCAACCATCTCGCCCGCGGGAGTGGCGATTCGGAGCGGATGCTCCTCGAACCGCCGCCCTTCGAGAAGCGTCTCCCGCGCATGGAGCGGTTGCGAGCGGATCGCGGCGAGCGTGCCCGCATCGACATCCCGCGAGCCTCCCGCGAAGAGGGTCTTCGAGACCTCCGCCCAGACCGCGCCGCATTCGGGGTCGAACGGAGGGGCGCTTCGCGTCGGAGGCGGCATGGAACCTCGCTCGATCCGTGGTCGGGTCGTGGGATCTTCACGGACCCTCGACGGGGACTGCAAGAGCCCGTCCCGGCCGGCACGAGTTCGTGGCGCCTGCCGGCTCGGGGCTGGGCCGCGTGCCCTCGCCCCTTCGGGTACGCTCCCGCTCCGTGAGCGCGATTCCCGAATCCGGAAGCGTCGGACGCGCACTCGGATCGGCCGGCGAGCGCGTGCTCGAAAGCCTCGCCGTGCTCCGCGAGATCGGGGCGTTCGGGCTGATCGCGCTCGGGGTCACGCTCTCGAAGCTCGGCACTGCGCCGCGCGTCGTCCGTCCACTGCTCTTCGAGCAGGTCCGGCAGGTGGGGCTCAGGCTCCTTCCGATGACGCTCTACCTCGGCGCAGCGCTCGGCCTCGTGATCATCGGGCAGACCGTCGCCCTGCTGAGCCAGGTCGGCGCCGAGCAATACATCGGGACCGTCATGGTGACGGTGGTGATCCGTGAGCTCGGTCCGCTCCTCACCGCGATCCTCGTCCTCGCGCGCGCGGGGACGGCGACCGTCGTCGAACTCGGCACGATGCGGGCGCTCCAGGAGGTCCGTGCCCTCGAGGCGCTCGGCATCGATCCGATCCATTATCTCGTCGTGCCGCGCCTGTTCGGCCTCGCGATTTCCGTCGCCTGCCTCTCGACCTACCTGGTGCTGGCCGTCGTCGGAAGCGGCTGGGTGTTCGCGTTCCTCCAGGACGTCCCGCTCCGTCCCGCAGCGTACTTCGGGCAGCTCGCCGACTCGCTTCGCTGGCTCGACTTCCTGCTCTTCGCGCTCAAGACGTCCCTTTTCGGGGTCGTGATCGCGGTCGTCTGTTGCTACCACGGGCTCGCGCGGCCGCTCGGCTTCTTCGACATCGCAAAGGTCGCCGAGCGCGCCGTCGTCGAAGGAGTCGTCGCCTGCGTCCTGCTCGACGTGCTCTTTCTGGCAGGTTACGCGTTCGCATGAGTCACGAAGCGCTGGTCGTGCTCGAACGGGTCTGCGTCGGAGTCGAGAGCGGTTCGCCGCGCGCCGTGCTCCGCGACGTGAGCTGGGAGATCGCCCCCGGCGAGTGGTGGGTGGTCTCGGGCGAGGCGGCGTCCGGGAAGAGCGCCCTTCTCGCTGCGGCATCCGGCCTCGTCCCGCCGATCGAGGGAACGCTGCGTCTACTCGGCGTCGACGTCGCACGAGCCACCGAAAGCGAGCGGATCGCGTCGCGACGGGCGGTCGGTTTCGTTTTCGAGGGCGCCGGGCGCCTCCTCGGAAAACTCCCCGTCTGGCAGAACGTGACGCTCGGCGCCGCGTATCACGAGAACCTCGACGCCGATTCCGCACGCTCCCGCGCACTCGCGCTCCTCGCGCTCGCCGGGCTCGAGTCCCTCGCCGACGCCACTCCCGCGAGCCTCCCCGTCTCGGTGCAGCGGCGGCTCGCGCTCCTGCGCGCGCTCGCCGCTCCGCTCCGGCTTCTCTTTCTCGACGATCCGCTGCGCGGGCTCTCGGAGAGAGAAGCGAGCTGGTGGCTCGACTTCGTCGCGCGGGAACGTGAGCGTCGCCTCGCCGAAGGAACGCCGTTCGCGATCGTCAGCACGGGACTCGACGCCGGCGCATTCGCGAGCGGTGCCGACCGCTTCGCGTCGCTCTCGGAGGGCCGTTTCGACTCGCGCCCCGCGCAGGAGCTCGCGTAGTGGCGATCCAGGATCTCTCGCCGCAGCTTCGCACGCGGCTTCGCCGGATGGAAAAGCTCGTCGGGCTCTTCGTCTTCGTCGCCGCGTTCACGCTCGTCGCGGGCTTCGTCGTATATCTCTACCGGACCGCCGACCGCAAGGGATGGTTCACGCCGAAGTGCCCCTACTACACGTTCGCCGAGAGCGCCGATGGGCTGAACGTCGGAGATCCCGTCTTCTTGATGGGCTTCAGCGTCGGAGAGATCACGGTGATCGACGCCGAGCCTCCGAACTCGGGCTACAACGTCTACGTCGGGTTCCAGTTGAAGCGCCCGTACTACGGCTACGTCTGGTCCGATTCGAAGGCGCGCATCACGGCCGGGAGTCTCCTCGGAGGCCGTCGGCTCGAAGTCACGAAGGGCAAGCTGGGGGAGCCGACCTGCTTCGAAGAGGACGGGCGCGTCGCCCGGATCCTCGTCGACGGACGAAAGGTCGACCTCGAGGACCATCGGCAGGGGCCCTTCCTCCCGCCCGAGGAGGCACCGACGCTCTCGGCGCGCGCCGAGGCGCTCGTGGGCCGCCTCGA
>CAJPFO010000307.1 GCA_905339255.1 Myxococcaceae bacterium | reverse complement strand
CCGGCAGGCTCGACGACCGCGATGCTCCCGATCGATGCGGGGCTCGCCGGCGAGGCGACCCTCGTGATCCGGCCCGCGGGGGACCTGCGGACGGGTAGCGAGCTGCGCGTAGTGGTCGGGACTCCCGCGCCTGGGGAGACGCCGCCGATCCTCGCGCCTCCGGTGGGAGCGGCGGTCCTCGAGCCGGGAACGCTCGCGACGGTCTACGTCGATCCCGGGGGCATCCGCAGCTTCGTCCTCGACCTCCTGGCGTTCCCGTCGCTCATCGACTTGCCGGTCCATGCTGAGAGCCGCTCTTTGGCAGTGGCGAGCGTCACGCCGCAGCTCCAGACGCTACCCGTCGGCGAGCGCAGGGTCGCGCTCACGGTGACTGCCCATGGGAGGCATGGCGACGAGACGATCGTCGACGTCGCGTACGGCGAGGAGCGCAGGACGCTCCTCGTGGTCGTAGGTGTGCCGGCGGCCAGCCGGCGGCCCGAGGCGCTGGCGCCTCCGGTAGGGATCGAGGTGCCTGCCCCTTGAGGGCGCTCGGGAACGCTCGAAGGAGAGAGTCATGACGAGACGACGAACGGCGAAGATGCGAAGTAGCGTGCGGCGTGCGGGATCGGCCGTTGCGATCGGGGCACTGCTGCTGCTCGGGGGAGAAGACGCGAAGGCGCAGGCCACCGCAGACTTCTGCGGCTGTGCGGGGAGCCCGGAGGGCCTCGGGAGCTTCAACTCGAACGATCCCGCTACGTGGCCTGCGGGGACGGTCGATATTGCCCATGACCCTTGCTACCCGCACGTCCGGATCCCGCTTCCGGAGAGCGGCGTCCTGGTCTTCGACAGCTTCACGGTGTCGAATCGGAATACCGGCTGCGGAACCAGGAACGTCACGGTGAGCTTCGTTCCAAACGCGGCGAATACCCCCGTGACGCTGCTCATCCGCGGCGATCTCACGGTTGGGAGTAGCGACTTGCTCTCGGTGCGTGGGTCGGGAGGCTCGGATGGGTCGTCCGGCTCGAACGGCGTTGGCGGCCTGGGCGGGCCGGGGGGCTTCGCCGGCGGCGACGGCGCCTACCAGCTCTCGAACCTCGCCAGCAATGGCGGTGCCGGAGTTGGCCCCGGCGGAGGCGCGGGCAGCATCGCCGAGGGGCGTGTCCGCGCGGGCGGCGGAAGCTTCTTCGGGGTTCCCGAGCTGCGTCCCCTGGTGGGAGGCTCGGGGGGAGGCGGCGGCCACTCGCTCACCAGCGGCGGGAGCTGCGCGGGCGGTGGTGGTGGTGGTGGTGGCGGCGCGCTCCTGGTCGCCGCCAACGGGACGGTGCGGATCGACGGCACGGTGTCTGCGAACGGCGGCGGCGGCGGCAACCGTGCGGGAGGGAGCTGCAGCAGCAACGGCGCAGGCGGGAGCGCCGGCGCGATCCGGATCCTCGCGTCGGCGATTACCGGCGGCGGCGCGATCGAGGCCG
The DNA here is from genome assembly GCA_905339255.1 of Myxococcaceae bacterium. GTDB lineage: Bacteria > Myxococcota_A > UBA9160 > UBA9160 > UBA9160 > MYXO. The sequence goes on along the minus strand of CAJPFO010000307.1, from coordinate 31,514 downwards.
TCGGAGCCGCGGGCGGCGACAGTCACAGCGACGCCAACGATCGAGGCAACGGCGGCGGCTCGGGCCGCATCCGGCTCGAGGCGATCACCAACTCGTTTGCGGTCAACGGAACGAGCCCGGTCGCGGTTCGGGCGCCGGCGCCCGGGCCGCTCGCGAACCCGATCACGCCGACGGTCACGATCACCGGCATCGACGGCAAGGCAACGCCCGTGAACCCGGTCGGGCACCGCGGCCAGATCGACCTTCTCGTCGACTCGCCCGGGTCGATCCAGATCGACCTCGCGACCACCGACGTTCCGGCGGGAACCGACGTCGAGGTCGTCGCCAAGCCGAAGATCGGCCGCGCGCCCTCGAGCCAGCGGGTGACGCTCTCGCCGGCGGCGTGTACCGGCGGGACGTGTACGGCGGCGGTAGCCTTCGAGCTCGATCCGGGCGGCTACATCCTCGAGGCGCGTGCGACGTTCGAAGCGCCCTGATCGGGATGGCTCCGCGTGACGCGCGTCGCCGCGTCGCGAGGAGCGTCGAGATCATTCGAGCGCCGGGCCGCCTGCGCCGGACTCGGGTACGCTCCGCGGCCCGCCATGGTGCCCCTGCAGACCCGCCGAACGCCCTCGCGTCGCGATCGCCTCGAGGAGGCGATCCGGCACGTGAACCGCCGCTATGCGCCGTGGCTCTCGCTCGCGCTCGGAGTGGCAACGGCCGTGCTCTGGCGTGAAGGCGTCGACTCCGTTCGCGCGGCGGTGGTGCTGGTATCGCTCGCGGCGGCGATTTCGCTCTTCGTGCTCTTCCCGCCGTGGCGCTCGCGCGGCGCTCCGTGGCTTCGCGGGGCGAGCTGGTTCACGGCCGTGAACCTCGCACAGAACGCGCTCTGGTTCGTGGTGCCGCTCTACGTGCTCTCGACGACCTGGGCTTCAGCCAATGCGCCGTTCACGCTCTGGCTCGTCTTGCTCTGCGTGCTCTCGTGCTTCGATGTCTTCCTTCGCGAGCGCGTGCTTCGCGGAGGAGTCGCGGCGGTGGCATTCCTCGCTCCGACCCTTCTCGCGGCGCTCCAGCTCTTCCTCCCGGTCTTGACCGGAGTGGCGCCGCGCTGGACGATCTTCGCTTCCGGCGCGCTGGCCGCGCTCGCGGCCTCGGCGCTCCTGCGCGCGGACGCTCGCTCCCCGATCCGTCCTCCCCGGCTCGCGCTCGTCCCGGCGCTCGGCATCGCGTTCTCCGGAGCGCTCGTGGCGCGGGCAGCGTTGCCCCTTCTCCCGCCGGCACCGCTTCGCATGGCGGGATCGAGCTTCGCGCTCGAACGCGATGGCCTCGACCCGGTCTTGCCCGTCTCGGTCCTCGAGACGGCTCCGAGCCCGCCGGCGTACGTCTTCTTCTTCGTCGAGGCGCCGCGGGGCGTGCACGAGAGCGTGCGCGTCGTGATCGAGAACTCGGGTGCGCTTCGCGAGAGCCGGCCGCTCGGAATCGAGGGCGGGCGCTCGGGAGGCTACCGGCTCTGGGCGCCCGTTTCGCGCGCCATCGAGTCGACCGTACGCGCGAGCGTCCGGACGCTCGGGGGGCAGATCGTCGGCGAGACGTCGATCCGCATCGTGCCCGCGAACGTCGCGCAGGGTTCCGTCCCGGCCGTGTCCTCCGAACCGCCCGGCGCGGGCTCCCGCTAGCGGGGCATTCCGAGCCTGCGCGGTGGTGCATGGGGCGACCCACCGGGTCGCCCCTACCGTGGGCCGTCGCGGTTTCGATGAATCCTCGCGTGTGCGCGTTTGCGTGGACCATCGCGTTTGCGCGGATTCGCGGATGCGTTCCCGTGCGGATGGGCGGATGGGCGGTGGTGCATGGGGTGACCCACCGGGTCGCCCCTACCGTGGATCGTCGCGCCTGGGTGGGTGCGCGGATGTTTCCCGTGGCCCGGTTGCGCGGCCGCGCACGCGTCGCTTTCTCGTGTAGGGGCGACCCGGTGGGTCGCCCCTCTTCTCCCCGTGAGTCCGGGTCGGCGCCTAGAACGTGTAGCGGATGCGGAGGAAGACCTCGTCGCGCTGTCGAACCACGGCGAGCGCGTTCTCGACGAAGTTCGTGTACGCGCCGCGACCGGCTTGGTTGTCGAGTCCGATCGGATTGATCGGGTACGTCTTCGGCTGGTATCGCCCCCAGAACAGCGCGAGCCCGAACGTGGCCGAGAAGCTCTCCGTGAAGCGGTACTGGATCTCGGGCAGCAGCGCTCCGGAGTTCGATTGCATGTCGTAGACGGTCGTGAGCGCCGGAAGCAGCCGGTCCTGGAAGTAGCCCGTCTGGATCGTGAAGGTTCCGAGGAGGTTCCAGGGGCCGTCGTTCGCGAAGCTCTGCGAGTAGCCGGGCACGTACTGGAAGAACCACTGCGAGTTGAAGAAGAAGGTCCGCGTCGTGTTCAGGAAGTTGATGAACGTCGGTCGATCGACCGAGATCGTCAGGTTGTAGGTCCCGAGCTTCGCGACGCCATCGTAGTCGTCGGCGTCCTCGAAGGTGTCACGGTTCACCCAGGTGAACTCTCCGCTCCAGTTCGACTTCGTCACGTCCTCGGCGAAGTCGAGCGAGAAGCCGACCGTGTTGCGCCGCTGGTACGAGAGCACGACGTCGCCGCCTCCGTGCCAGACGAAGTCGCGTCGACCGAAGCGGCCATTGCCTCCCGCTCGGGTGGTGTTGCGCGTGACCCCCGTGATCGCCCAGAGCGCCTGCACCGCAGAACAGAACTGCGGCTGGACGAAGGAGCATCCACCGACGCGATAGGCCGCCTCCGGAGTCCGGAAGTCGAGAGAGAGCGTCGGATCCCGCCCCGGGATCGGCTGGTAGCCGTCGGACTGCGTCGTCGTGAGCGCGTCGGAGAACGCCACGAGGAGCATCTGGAAGTTCCACGAGAAGGCGGCCATCTCGCTCAGCCACGGAGCCCCCGTGAAAGGGTGTCCCTGGGAGTAGAGCACCTTGCCGCCGAGTCGCGGGTCGCCGATCCGCGGCGCCTGGGCAAAGACCGCCGGATTGGTGCTGTCCGGGTAGCCGGCGCTCGCCACTGGAGCCGTGGTTCCGTTGGCGTCGACGACCGGCCCTCCGGTGGCGCCCGTGTTGGCGCCGTCCTGGCTCAGGGCGTAGCCCGGATCTCCCGGGCCTTTGCAGCCCGGAAGGATGACCTGCTGGTCGCCCTCGAAGCGGGTGCACGGCGTGCCGCCGTCGAAGCCGGATGTACCGGGCTGTACCCCTTGATCGGCGCGGAAGTCGTAGAGCGGGCTTCCGTCGAAGCCTCCCCACGACTGCATGAGCGCACTCGCCTCCGCGTTCAGGAGATCGACGCCGCCGACGGCCAATCCGCCGCTGGCGGGGACCGACGAATCACAGTTCGTTCCGTAGAAGGGTCCGCAGCCGAGCAGCGCCTGCTGCTCCTGGGTCATCACCTGGGCGATGGTCTGGGCGCTCGAGTGCACGTTGTAGGTCACGGGAGACCCCGGGGCCTGCGCGATCGTGAAGGCGAATCCGCCGCCGCCGAAGAAGCCGCTTCCCGCTCCGTCGTTCGGATCGCGGCTCAGTGCGACCAGGGGAGTGGCCACGTTCGTTCCGAGGAATCCCGGATTCGCGAGCAGACCGATCCCCGACGGGCTTCCCGAATAGATGATGCCGAGGAGCTCGGTCACGGTCGCGAGAGGGAATGCCGCAGGCCTGGACGCGCTCGTCAGCACGCTCTGCGCGCAGACCTGTCGATCGAGCGAGCTGAAGCCGACACTCGCCGAGCAGACGAAGGCGAAGTACTGCTGGTTCGAAGACTGCTGCTCGAGCGCGTTGCCCGCAGTCAAGCAGGACTCCTCGTTCCCCGTCGTGCAGGGCCCGGTGGCGTCCATCTTCCGCGGCCTTCCGGTGGTCGGATCGACGTTGCGCGAGAAGGTCGTGAGCCGCGCCTGGTAGGGAAGCTTGTCGTAGTTGTAGAAGTCGACGAGCGCAAAGCTGAAGCGATCCCAGCGGAACTCGAGCCGGACCCCGAACTGCAACCCCTCTGCGCCGTCCCACCAATGCGGCGGACGATCCTCTCCGGCGACCCCGAGACCGGAGATGCCGTGGGCGAACAGCCCGTACGTCTTGTTGCAGACGGGATTCGGGGTGTAGGGCTCACCGCAGCGGCCGATGTCGTTCGGGTAGAAGGTGTCGAGGTCGACTGCGACCTCGAGCCGGACGTCGTTGAGCGGTCCGACGTCGTAGAACGAGTAGATCGCGCGCGCGGCCCAGACGGGGATCCGGGTTTCCTCGAGCCGCGCGAGCGAGGCGAGCGCGAGATCGTTCGGGTTGAACTGATCGGTCGTCGCAAAGAGCTCCGTCTTGCCCCAGACGATCGTCTGCTTGCCGAGGCGCATGAACAGGCGCCCGTCGAGGAAGTTCATGTCGAAGTACGCTTCGCGCAGGAACCAGGTCTGTTCCTGGCTCGCACCGAGATTCCACGCGAGCCGCTCCTGGCTGAAGTTCTGGTCGAAGCGGTCGCTCCCTCCCGAGCGCAGATAATCCGCGTACTGAGGGCTCGGATAGAAGAGCCCCTTCGCCTCCCAGGCCGGCCCTTGCCCCGGCGCGTTGCGCGGAGCGGGGCGAAGCGGCAACGCGGTGCTCCCGGTGAGACCCGTGATCGGATTGCGATCCCCGGCCCGGAAGGGGTTCACACGGTCCGCGAGCGTCGACTGCGGATCGATGTTGTCCTTGGGATCCCAGGGCATGACCTGGGTTCCGATCAGATCCTCGGTGCTCTTGATGTTGCGGAGCGCGAAGCCGTAGCCGAGGAATTGCTCGAACGTGTAGAAGGCCGGAAGGTATTCGACGCCGTTCACGACCTCGCGCACGCCGAGCAGCGTGTCGATCGACGGGATCTGGTTGAAGCCTCGGAACGGCGTGGTCAACGCGGGGAGCGGCGGAGTGCTGAAGGGATCCTCGGGATACTCGTTCGACGTGGCGATCCTGCCCTGCGGCTGGCGGTAGCTCGGCGCGGCGTAACGGGTCGTTCCCGAGAGCCCCGCGTTCTTCGCCTGCGAGAGCCGCTCGGGAAGCACCCGCGAGCGGTTTCCGAAGAGGTTCGTTCCGCTCGAGAGGCCGCAGGCGCGCGTCCAGACGCAGTCGTACCGGACATCGAGCCGGACGAACGCTCCGAGCGAATCGAAGGGGCCCCAGCCGTCGGGAAGGATCTCGAAATCGGTCTCGAGAGCCAGCACGTTGTACCACTGCGTGAGATCGAGATGCGAGTTCAGGTCGTCCGAGATGGTCCGGACCTGCGCCTCGACGAAGCCATGGACCTGGACTCTCTCTTCGAAGAAATCGATTCCGCGTGCGGCTCGCGGCGCGGCCACCACGAGGGCCGTGAGCAGCAGGGCGAGAGCGAGCGGAGCAAGGGTCTGGCTGCGATCGCAGCGTGCGACGGGCATGGCTTGGACCTCGCAGGGGGCGCGCAACTCGAGATGGCATTTATACGACGAAACGGCGCCATCGTGCAGCAGGAAGTGCACGGGATTCGTCGATCATCTCGAGGTCGCACGTGCGGGGCGTCGAGCCACGCAGCGGGGCGTCGCGTCACATCGGATTTTCGTAGAAGACGTAGCTCGTCGAGTAGTCGCTGATCTTGAAGTAGACCTTCTTCTCGCCGGGGTCGACGGCGTGGTTCTGGTTCTCGTCGAGGACTCCATACCCGTAGCGGTACGGACGAGGCGTGTCGGTCTTCGTTCCCATTGCGGTGCTGAGCTTGTCGACCCGGATGAAGCGCTTGACGAGCTTCTCTCCGGCGAATACATCGAGGACTCCATTGGTCCCCGTCCAATTCTGAACGGTTCTTCCGATCTCGTTCTGCGTTTCCTGGGTGCAACCCACCACAGCGAAGACCGAGAGAGCGAGTGCGCAAAGCGATCGGATCGTGCGGCCGAACATCGAAGGCCTCCTTCTTGCGGTTCGAGGGCGCCGGTCCCGAGGCTCGCACGAGGCCGGCGGGCGGTCGACTCGGCGGGCTACCCTGCGCGCGCACCGAGGCGGGTGCGAGGGGGAACGATGCGTTCGCGGATCCGCGTCCTGTTCGCGACGATGGTCGCGGCCTCGCTGCTCTTCGCCGTAGAGGCGAACGCCGAGGAGCCGGGCCCCCCCGCAGTCACGGCCATGGGCCGCGCCGAGATCGAGATGCCCCCCGATCGCGCCGTCGTGATGATGGGGGTGCGCGCAACCGGCAAGACCGCCGCCGAGGCGACGCGAGCGGGAGCGACGCGGAGCCAGCAGGTCCTCGACGCGCTGCGGGCGAAGCTCGCGCCCGGCGACCGGGCCGAGAGCGCCTCGAACCGGGTCGAGCCGATCACGGTCTACGATTCGGGCAAGCCGCCGCGCGTAACGGGCTTCGCCTCCGAACACGGTCTTCGGGCCGTGACGGCGAAGGTGGCCGAGGTCGGGAGCCTTCTCGACGCCGTGACGGGAGCGGCCGACGTCGCGATCGAGTCCGTGCGCTTCGAGCTGGCGGATGCTTCGACCGTGCAGGCCGAGGCGCTCTCGCGTGCGTCGCGTGACGCGCGAGCGCGCGCGTCGGCGATCGCAGAAGGCCTCGGTGCGAGCCTCGGTCGCGTCCGCCTCGCGCGCGAGATCGGTCGATCGATGCCCGCGCCGGTCGGAGAGTTCGCCATGCGAACCATGGCGGCCGAGCCCACGCCCGTCGTCCCCCCGCAGCTCCGCGTCGCGGGGGAGGTCGAGGTGACCTTCGAGCTCGTGAGCGGCGCGCGACCCTAGCCGATCCCGAGTCGATCTTGGAACCGACGCTCTTCGCCGTCGCGAGTCCGGGGCTCGAAGCCGTGCTGGCGGCCGAGATCGAGGGACTCGGTCTCGGCGATGCGACGACGCTCGCCGGCGGCGTAGCGTTTCGCGGTGATCTCCCGACCCTCGCTCGCGCGAACCTCGAGCTGCGAAGCGCGGGTCGCATCCTGCTGCGGGCGGCGAGCTTCCCCGCGAAACGCTTCGACGACCTCCGCAGGCGCGCCGCCGCCCTCGCCTGGGAGCGCTGGGTCGGAAGGGGGGACAGCGTCGCGCTCCGCGTCACCTGCCGAAAATCGAGGCTCTGGCATTCCGGGGCCGTCGGGGAACGGGTCATGGAGGCGATCGCGTCGAGGCTCGGCTTCGAGCCCTCGCGCGCCCGTCCCGAGCCCGACGACGACGATTCGCACGCACCGCTGAACGCGTCGAGGCCGCGGGTGCAGCTCGTGCTCGTACGGATCGAGAACGACGCCTGCACCGTGAGCGTCGACAGCTCGGGAGAGCCGCTCCATCGCCGAGGCTATCGCCTCGCGGTCGGGCGCGCGCCCCTTCGCGAGACGCTCGCGGCCGGACTCGTCCTTGCCTCGGGCTGGGATCGCCAGACGCCGCTCGTCGATCCCTTCTGTGGATCCGGGACCCTCGTGATCGAGGCGGCACTCCTGGCACGCGGCCGCGCTCCGGGCCGCGACCGGAGCTTCGCGTTCGAGGCGTGGCCCGAGCACGATCGCTCGGCCTGCACGGCGCTTCGCCGCGCGGCGCAAGACCGCGAGGCCCGGATGCTGCCGCAGCCGCTCGTCGGCTTCGATCGCGATGCGGGAGCCGTGGAGGCTGCCTGCGCGAACGCCAGGCGCGCCGGCGTCGAGGGCTCTGTCCGTTTCGAGAGACGGAGCGTCTCGTCGATCGAGGCGCCGCAGGGGCGAGGCTTCGTCGTGACGAACCCGCCGCACGGAGTCCGTCTCTCTCGCGGCGCAGACCTCCGCGACCTCTACGCGCGCTTCGGACACGTGCTCCGCGAGCGATTTCCCGGTTGGGGGGTCGCGATGCTCTGCCCCGACCCTCGCCTCGCGAAGGCGTCGGCCCTCGAGCTCCGTCCCATGGCGCGGATCTCGCACGGAGGGCTTCGCCTCTCGATCGTGACCGGTCGTGTCCCGGAGCCCGGGTGAGCGACGCGACCGAGACGTACCGCGTGCTCGGGATCGGGCTCGGGATCGGAGAGCCCGAGTCCGCGCTCGTCGAGCGCGCGCTCGCGGCGGCCGGTCTCGGACCGGGCGAACTGCGCGGCTTCCGCATCTCGCGCAAGTCGCTCGATGCCCGGCGCAGCGGAGGGAGCCGGAGGCTCCGCTTCGTCGTCCATGTCGACCTCGTGGTCACGAAGGGCCATCGCTCCCCGGCCTTCGATCGCGCGCTTCGAGCGGGCCGCGTCGTTCGCGCCCCCGCTTCCGGAAGCCTCGTCGTATCGAATCGACACGAGACGGTGTCGGTCGCACGCGTCGCGGTCGTCGGCAGCGGCCCCGCCGGACTCTTCGCGGCACTCGCGCTCGCGCTCTCCGGTGCCGAGGTCGACCTCTTCGAGCGGGGCCCCTCGCTCCGCGAGCGCGGCCGGGCGCTCGCCCGCTTCGACCGCACGCGCGTCCCCGACCCCGAGAGAAACCTCCTCTTCGGTGAGGGGGGCGCAGGAACGTATTCCGACGGAAAGCTCTACACGAGAGTCGATGACCCGCTCGAGATCCCGATCCTCGAGGCGCTCGTCGCCTGCGGTGCGCCGACGGAGATCCTCTACGACGCGCGGGCGCACATCGGAACCGATCGTCTGCATCGGATCCTTCCGCGCCTGCGCGAGCGGCTCGAGGCGGAGGGGGTCCGGCTCCATTTCGGAGTCCGGGTCGACGGCTGGACGGTCCGCGGCGAGACGCCGGCCCGGGTCGTCTCGCTCCGGACCCCTGCGGGCGAGGCCCCGTGCGATGCGGTCGTCCTCGCGCCCGGCCACAGCGCCCGCGACACCTGGCGCGCCCTCGCGCGCGACGGCCTCGTGGTCGAGCCGAAGCCCTTCCAGCTCGGGGTTCGGGTCGAGCATCCGCAGCGGCTCGTCGACGTCGACCGCCACGGGACCGGGCCCGAGGCTGCGCTCCTCGGCCCCGCATCCTACTCACTTCTGTGTCGATCGGACGGAGGAACCCCGGCGACCTACAGCTTCTGCATGTGTCCCGGCGGACAGATCGTCGCGAGCGTGAGCCGTCCCGAGTTCCTCTGTACCAACGGCATGAGCAACTCCCGCCATTCCTCGCCGTTTGCGAACGCGGCGATCGTGACGACGCTCGGGCCGCGCGAGTTCGGCACGGGGGCCTTCGATGGCGTCGCGCTGCAGGAGCGGATCGAGCAGGCCGCCTTCGAGGCGGGAGGTTCGGATTACACTGCGCCCGCGCAGCGGGTCCCCGATTTTCTCGCTGCGCGAGAAGGGGTCGGTCCGCTCCGGACGAGCTACCGCTTCGGCGTGCGACCCGGGCGCGTCGATCGCCTCCTGCCGGATCTCGTTCGAAGCGCGCTCGTGCGTGCGCTGGTCCGTTTCGACCACTCGATCCCGGGCTTTGCCGGGCCCGAAGCCGTGATGGTCGGCGTCGAGACGCGGAGCTCGGGCCCCGTGCGGCTGCCGCGCGACCGCGAGACCTTTCGCGCCGCCGGCTTTGCGAACGTGTTCCCTTGCGGGGAGGGGGCCGGGTGGGCGGGCGGCATCATGAGCGCGGCGATCGACGGCGCTCGCGCCGCGCAGGCGCTCCTGCGCTTCGGGATCGGAGGGGCTTCGCCTACCAGCCCGGAGCGAACGCGAGTTCGACGAGCAGATTGAAGATCGAGAGCAAGAGCGCTCCCCAGACCGCGGGCAAGAAGCCCTCGATGTCGAAGCCCGGGACGATCGCCGCGACGATCTTGAGAACGAATCCGTTCACCACGACGAGGAAGAGCCCGAGCGTCACGACGGTGAGCGGCAGCGTGAGGGCGATCGCGAGCGGGCGGACGAACGTGTTGGCGAGCCCGAGCACGATCGCGGCGAGCACGGCCGAGGTGGCGTCCCGGACGTCGAAATGGCGAACCAGGTTCGAGACGAGCAGGAGCAGCGCCGCGGTCACGAGGAGGTGGGCGATCACGAGCGTCATGCCGCGAGCGTACCGCTCCGCGCGCTGCGCGAGAAGTCTCGAATCGCCGGGCTACTCGCGGGGAAGGTTCATCGCGAGCAGGCCGGCGACGACGAGTGCTGCGGCGATCACCCGGCGGCGGCCGAAGCCCTCGCCGAGCCAGAGCGTGCCGATCAGGGAGGCGAACAGTACCGAGGTTTCCCGAAGTGCGGCGACATTCGCCATCGCGCCCCGGGTGAAGGCCCAGATCGCGATCGCATAGCCGGCGGTGGCGACGATGCCGCCGACGGCTCCGCGGAAGCCCGCGCCGCGCAGCGCCGGCCAGAGCGACGGGCCGCGCCGGAGAAAGGCGATCGCGAGGAGCCAGGGGGCCTCGAGCGCGGCGAGCCAGGCCACGTACGAAAGAGCCGCCGGGGTCTGCCGAGCGCCGAGGCCGTCGACGATCGTGTAGGACGCGATCGCCACACCCGTCGCGACCGCGTACGCGGTCGGGCGGGCCTCGAACCGCTCGCCGCCTGCGCCGGTCGCAGCGATCCCGAGGATTCCCGCCGAGACGAGCGCCACCCCGATCGCCTCGCTCGCGCCGAGCGTCTCCCCGATGAGCGTCGCCGAGAGCAGGGCGACGACGAGGGGCCCGACCCCGCGCGCGATCGGATAGACGTGCGAGAGATCGCCGCTTTCGTAGGAGCGGACGAGCAGAACCGCGTAGACCGTGTGGAGCACCACGGAGGCGACGAGATAGGGGACCGCGTCGATGGCGAGCGGCGGAACGAAGGCGAGGGACCCGAGGCCGACGATCCCGCCGGTCGCGACCACGGCCGTGAGTCCCGCGAGGCGGTCCTTCTCTGCCTTGACGAGGGCGTTCCAGCCCGCGTGCATCGCAGCGGCCAGCAGCAGGAGCGCGATGATCCCGGGGGCCAAAGGCGTCATCGCCACGCTCGCTCGACGCGCGGCATCGGGGAAACCTCGGGTGGAGTCGGATCGGAGCGCGCTCGAGGGTAGCCGTGCCAAGGCACGGCGGCCGGGTCTCCCTGTGCGCGGATCGGGGCGAAGGGCCCCCGCTTGCATTCGATCCGCTCAACTCCTGCCGCCGGAACGCCGATCGCCTGCGTGGCCCCGATGCGGGCCGCGGAAGGCCGATGCCCGCCGAGTCCGTCGAAGCCACGGCCGCACGCCGTTCGGAGAGCCTGGCTGCGTTGCAGCGCAGGATCGGCCTTCCCTTGCTCGCCCTCGTGGCCGTACTGGTGGGCCTCGCGGCCGGAGATTCGGTCCACGCCCTTCTGCAGATGCGCTCGCTCGTTTCCGAACTCGGCCGGGTCGCCACGCTCGATGGGGCCGCCCAAGCGTCGTTGCGCGGGGTCTTCCGCTCGCAGCTCGAGCGTCACGCGGCGCTGGAGCGCGCGATCGCGGAGGTTTCGAGCGGGGCGCAGACCCACGACGCAAGCGCCGTCGTCGCGATGGCGCGCTTCTCCGAAACCGGCGAAGAGCTCGCGAGCAGCCTTCGCGCGGCGCGAGAAAGGCTTGCCCGCAGTGGTTGGGGCGAGCCCGAGAAAGCGCGCACGCTCCAGGCGCTCTCCGCCTTCGACGCGGCTCGCGCTGCGCTCGACGAGGCGGCCGAACGCCACTTCCGTGCCGCGCAGGAAGGCTGCGACGCCGCGTGTGCCGCGGAAGGCGCTCGGCTCGGCGCGCTCGCGGGAAACCTCGATCTCCGCGCCTGGGAAGTGCTCGAGGGGGCGGCGCTCGCGATCGATCGCGCTTCGGAGCTGGCGCAGGTCCGCGAGGAGAACCTCCTGCGCCAGAGCCTCCTCGTGAGCGGCGCGGCGATCCTCGGCGGCCTCCTGGTCTCCGCGCTCCTGCTCCGGAGCATCTTCGGGACCCTCGGTCGGGAGATCGGCCGCCGCGAGCAGACCGAGACGGCGCTCCGCCGCAGCGAGTCGCGCCTTCGCGCGACCCTCGACGCGTCGATCGATCCGATCGTCACCGTCGGAGCGGATGGGGTGATCCGGAGCGCGAGCCGCGCCTTCTCGAGGGTCTTCGGCTGGGAACCCGCCGACCTCGTCGGCCGCAACGTGGGGGTGCTCATGCCCGAGCCCGTGCGCTCGCGGCACGACGGGTATCTGCGGCGGCATCTCGCGACGGGAGTCCGCAACGTGATCGGAAGGCTTCGCGAGGTCGAGGCCGAGCGTCGCGACGGAGCGACCTTTCCTTGCGAGCTCTGGGTGAACGAGGTCGACGTCGCCCTCGGCGAGGAGCCGATCTTCTGCGGCGTCCTTCGAGACATCACGGAGCGCAAGCGCGGCGAGCTGCGGCTCCAGCAGTACGCGAACCATCTCGAAGTCGCGAACCTCGAGCTCGCCGATTCGTCGAAGGCGTTGCAGGAGGTGAACGCGAGGCTCCGACGCTCGAACGAGGATCTCGATGCATTCGCTGCCGTCGCGTCGCACGACCTGAAAGAGCCTCTCCGCGGGATCCACAACTACGCCCGCTTCCTGATCGAGGACTACGGCGACGCGATCGATGCCGAGGGGCGCTCGAGGCTCGATACGCTCGCGCGGCTCGCCGTCCGGCTCTCGGCGATGATCGATGCGCTTCTCGAGTTCTCTCGCGTCGGCCGAACCGAGCTCGACGTTTCGAAGACCGACCTCGGAGCCGTGGTGGGCGAGGTGGTCGAGTCGTTGCGCGTGATGATCGCGGAGCGGAAGGCCGAGGTGCGGGTCGAGACACCGCTTCCGGTCGTGGTCTGCAGCGCACCGCTCGTCGCCGAAGTGTTCCGGAACCTGATCGAGAACGCGCTCAAGTACAACGATCGGCCCGATCCGCGGGTCGAGATCGGCGTCCTGCCCCCGGAGTGTTCGGGACGGAGCGTTCCCGTCCTCACCGTTCGCGACAACGGCATCGGGATCCGGGAGCGTCACTTCGAGGCGATCTTCAGGCTCTTCAAGCGTCTCAATGGCCGTGATCAGTTCGGCTCCGGGACGGGAATCGGGCTCACGATCGTGAAGAAGATCGTCGAACGTCATGGCGGGAGCGTCTGGGTCGAGTCGACGCTCGGCGAGGGAAGCACGTTCCATTTCACGTTGTGCAGGGAAGACTGACGATGGCAAGAGCGGTCGAACCGACACTCCTGATCGTCGAGGACAGCCCCGAGGACCTCGAGGCGACGCTGCGGGCGCTCGCGCGAAGCGGCCGTGACCGCAGGATTGCGCACTGTGCCGACGGCGACGAGGCGCTCGATTACCTGCGCCGGCGTGGCCGCTATTCGAAGCCCGACGCCGCGCCGCGCCCTGCGCTCGTCCTGCTCGACCTGAACCTACCGGGAACCGATGGGCGTGAGGTGCTCACCGAGATCAAGGCCGACGAGTCGCTGCGGACGATCCCGGTCGTCGTCCTCACGACGTCGGCGGATCGAGGCGACGTCGAGGCGTGCTACCGCGCGGGCGCGAGTGGCTACGTGCAGAAGCCCGTCGCCCACGAGGACCTCGTGGTGAGGATGCGACGGACGGAGGAATTCTGGCTCGACACCGTCGAGCCACCGACCCCCGAAGGAGTGGGAGCGAGATGAGCGAGCAGAGGACGCCTCTTCGGATCCTGATCGTCGACGATTGCCGCGAGGACCGGGAGCTCTATCGGAGGTTCATCGACCAGACCTTCGAACAGGAGCACCTCGTGGCCGAAACGGAGACGGTCGAGGACGCGCTCCGGCGGATCGCGATCAGCACGCCGCACTGCATCGTTCTCGACCAGGAACTCCCGGACGGCGACGGGCTCTCGCTGCTCTCGACGCTTCGGCTCAGCCGCCGGGACGATCCGATCCCGGTCGTGATGTTGACGGGCGGCGGCGACGAGCGGGTGGCCGTCCAGGCCATGAAGCGCGGTGCGCAGGACTACCTCATGAAGAGTTCGGTCGACGCCGGGGCCCTCGGCCGCGCCATCCACGGTGCGATGAAGCAAGTCGCCGACGAACGACAGCTCCTGCGTTCGGCGAGCATCGACGACCTCACGGGAGCCTGGAACCGCCGCGCGCTCTGCGCGAGGCTCGAGGAGGAGCACGCGCGATCGCGGCGGCATGCGAAGCCGCTTTCGGTGCTGATGCTCGACCTCGACCACTTCAAACGCGTGAACGACGAGTTCGGCCACCGGGTCGGCGACGCCGTCCTCGAGCGCGTCGGCCGGCTGCTGCGCGCGAGCCTGCGCGCGGGAGATCTCGCCGGCCGCTACGGCGGCGAGGAGTTCTGTGTCGTCCTCACCGACACGCCCCTCGCCGGCGCGAGGGTGGTCGCCGAACGCCTGCGCCGGAGGATCGCGACCATCGAGGTCCCGTTGGCCTCGGGGTCGAAGATCGGCGTGGCGTGCAGCATCGGAGTGGCGCAGGCGGACGTCTCGCGAGCCGATCCGATGGCCGTGGTCGAAGAGGCGGACCGCGCGTTGTATCGCGCCAAGGCCGCCGGGAGGGACCGCGTCGAGGTCGCGTCTCCCCCGCCGGTCGCGACGTCTTCGGCGACGACCTGAACGGGCGCCAAGCGAGCCGACGCTCAGTTCGAGAGGTCGCGACGCCGCTCTTCCCAGTTTCCGGTTCCGGCCCGGAAGATGAGCAGCCGACGCTGCGTCGTGATCGTCGCGAGGTTCGCCTTCGCCTCGACGGATTCGATGCGCTCCCCGAGCAGGATCGGAGCCGGGAAAAAGCCCCCTGCGAAGGGCGAGAGCCCGAGCGCACGCCGATCGGTGACCACCACGGCCACGTTCTCTCCGACCGCGGTTTCGCGAACCACCTCGCGGGGCCCGAGGCTCGACTCGACCAGGTTGCCGCTGCCTCCATCGAAGCCGAGGATCCGCCGCTTGGTGTGGACCGCCGCGACGCGATCGCCGAGCAGGACGGACGACGGCGGGCGCTCTCCCTGTCCGAAGCGAGTCGATTGCCACGACCCGGAGTTCGTGGCGACGAGGAGCAGGCGCCGGTCCGTGACCACCGCACCCACCCGGCCCCGCGTGCGCTGCCAGAGGACCGTCTCGCCGAGTTCGAGATCCTCTTCCACGCTTCCCCCGGAGGTCGCGTCGATCGCGAGCAGCGAGCGCGGCAGCGCGACGATCTCGAGGATGTCCGAGAGAGGAGTCTGGCTTCGCGGATCGAATTGCTCGAAGGATCTCGAAGCCGGCGGCACCGCGAGGCACGCGAACCCCACGAGAACGATCGCGAGGCGGAAGTGGCCGCGCGTTCCAGGAGCGCGCCGACCGCAGGCCGACACCCGGCGGGAGCTGCGCGCCGTGGCGCGCCGATCGAGCGCCAACACGTCTTGCGGCCGCCGCGCGCGGCGCTCTAGAAAAGGGGCCCGTCCCCGTCCGGCGCGTACGACGTGATCTCGCAATCGAGCGGGATCACCTCGAAGACGGGATGCTCCCAGATCGAGGCCGCCGACGGCAAAGCGGCGGGGGCATTCGGGCTTCGCTCGGGTCGGTGCTGGTTGCGCATGACCGAATACTAGCTGGCATTTCCGGCGGGCCTCAAGCCCGGGCTCCCGGAGCCCGATTCCTCAAGCGAATCGGACCCGATCCGAGCCGTGCTGCGTGCCGTCCGGGGTTCCCCGGAGAGCCGGCGTGTGGGACGCAAGGAGCGCAGGGAGCGAATGGGCGGCGATCCCACCGAAGCGGCGACGGCCGGAGGCGAGTCCACGACGGGCGCTGGGCAGATCGCCGGGCTGCTGCTCCGAGACGGCGCGGTCGACGCCGCGCAGATGCGTCACGTCGAGCGCGTTCGCGCGAGGCTTGCTTCGCCGAAGCCGATCGTTCCGCTTCTGCTCGAGATCGGCGCGCTTTCTCCGGACCGCCTCCGCGAGACGCTCCAGCGGCATCGGCTCGAGCTCCGCATCGGCGCCCTGCTCGTCGAGCTCGGCCAGATCCCCGAGTCGGCGCTCGCGACCGCGCTCGCGCTGCAAGGCGAGTCCGGGGATCCCGCACCGAAGCTCGGCGAGATCCTCGTCTCGCTCGGCATCCTCGGAGCGAAGGAACTCGCCGAGGTGCTGTCCTCTCAGCTCGGCGTTGCGTGCGTGAGCGATTCCGAACTCGATCCCGACGTGGCGCTCCTCGAGCGGGTCTCCCTCGACGTCTGCCGGCGACATCGCTTCCTCCCGATCGGAGCCGAAGCCGAGCGGGTCGTGGTGGCCTTCGCCGATCCTCTCGACAAGGCCGATGCAGCCGCCGCGAGGGCCTTTCTCGGATCGGAGATCTCCCCGCGGATCATCGCCGCGAGCGCCCTCGACGAAGCGCTCGCGCGCCTCGAGCTCGCGGAGCGGGTGCGGGCCGACGGGGGGGCCGGAGAGCGGACCGTCGCGCGGACGCTCGCCGAGATGATCGACGCGGCGCTCCGCAGCAATGCCACGCACGTGCACATCGAGATCGCCGGGAGTCGCGTCCGTGTTCGACTGCGCTGTGACGGTGCCCTGCATTCCTGGCGCGAGCTTCCCGAGCCGCTCGCGAGGCCGCTGCTCCGGCGCATCGCGAGCGAGGCCGGCGTCGCTGCGGCGGAGGGAGCGACGCATCGCGAGGGCGCCTTGCGGGTCCACGTCTCGGGCCGCGAGGTCGAGATCCATGCCGCGTTCCTCGCCGCGGGAAATGCGGAGAACGTGACGCTCTCGATCGTTCGCGAAGCGCCGGTGGCGCTCGCGATCGGTTCTCTCGGCCTGGTTCCCTCGATGGTCCGGCGGCTCGAGGACGGCCCGCTCTCGTCGCCCGGAAGTCTCCTCCTCGTGGCGGGCCCGCCGCATTCCGGGCGCTCGACGACACTCGGGGCCTTCGTGGCGCGAGAGGGGTTCTCGGGCTCGCGTGTCGTCGATCTCGGGGCCGTGGTTCGCGCGAACGGCGCGGCGACGCTCGGTCCGGGTCTCCTCGATGCCGCGCTCCGGCAGGATCCCGACGTGATCTCGCTCGGGACGCTTCGGGAGCCCGAGGGCCTCGCACTCGCGCTCCGTGCGGCGAACTCGGGTGCGAGCGTGCTCGCGGCGGTCGACGCCGAGGACGCCTTCGCCGCGCTCGTGGCGGTGGCGCGGATCGCAGCGTCGGAGGGGCGACCGCTTCCGTCGCTCACGGCGGCCCTCGCGCAGCGCCTCGTGCGGCGCGTCTGCGAGGCGTGTGCCGAGCCGTCCCCGGTGCATGCGGATCTGCTCCGGCAGCTCGGCTGTACGCCGGTCGACGTCGCGGGAGCGTCGTTTCGAAGCGGGCGGGGCTGCTCGCGCTGCAACGAGTCCGGCGTCATCGGTCGGATCGGTGTCTTCGAGCTCCACGTCCTCGACGACGAGGGACGCGAACGGCTCCGCGAGAGTGCCGCCGGCCTGCGGGCGGAGGCCGCGCGGCTCGGTCCGGCGACCCTCCTCGAGGATGCGCTGCTCAAGGCGGCGCGCGGAATCGTGACCATCGAGGAGGTCGCGCGTCGGGTGCCGAGATCGACGCGCCCGAGGCCGATTGCCGAGGTCGAGCGGCTGGAGGGGGAAGGGCGGTGAGAGAATCGATGCAGTGGGCCGAGAAGTCGCTGCTGGAGAGGGTCGATGCGCACCTCAGGAGCAAGGACGCACGACTTCCCGTGATCGACCAGATCGGAATGCAGGTGCGTCACCTGGTGGCGTCCGGAGATTTCGATCTCCGCGAGGTCGAGAACCTGATCAACCAGGATCAGGCGCTCGCGTCGTCGGTGCTGCGCGGGGCCAACTCGGCCTTCTATCGCGGAATGCAACGGGTCACGACCGTGGCCGAGGCGGTCGCGCGGATCGGCGCCCGCCACGTCGCGAACCTGGTCCTGCTCGAGACGCAGCGGAAGAACTTCCTCTCCTCGACGCGAGAGCTGCGCGGATTCCTCCAGCCGCTTTGGCTGCATTCGGTCGCTTGCGCCGCCGGGTCGGAGTGGCTGGCGCGAAGGCTCCACGTCGAGGAGATCGCAGATCACGCGTTTCTCGCCGGTCTCCTCCACGATCTCGGCAAGCTCCTGCTGCTTCGCGTCCTCGACGAACTCCACGCCGAATCCGGCGGGGAGCTCGAGCTCACCGAGCCGCTCGTCCGGGAGCTCCTCGACGAGTTCCACGCCGACCGCGGGGCGGCGCTCATGGAGGCCTGGGATCTTCCCGAGCTCTACAGCCGCGTGGCCCGCCAGCACCACGACGAGAGTTTCGACCCCGACGACCTGCTCCTCGTCGTCGTCCGGCTCGTCGACCGGGCCTGCGCCCGGCTCGGGATCGGGCTCACGCACGCGCCGGAGCTCGACCTCGGCGGCCTCGCCGAAGCGCGCTGCCTCGAGGCCTCGGAGGTCCTGCTCGCCGAACTCGAAGTCCTCCTCGAGGACTCGATGGAGCTCGCAGCGTAGTACCCCGAGGGGTATGGGCCTGTTCCGGCACGGGAACCGACGGATCCAGAACGAATCCCCTTGAACGAGGGCGGCTCCGGCTGGCATTCTGCTGACCTGCGGGTCAGCGCCCACGCGGTCGGTGTAGCGACACCGGCAGCGGCGGCCCGCGATACCGGGCTCCGCGAGGGGCTCTTCGTGCTCGAGCCGTCCGAGAAGGGGAATCTCATGTCCACCTGCCGCCACCTGCTCCTCCTGTGCGCCGCGCTCGTCCTCGGCGCCGCTACGGCCGGGGCCGTCGACTTCGTCGCTTTCGAGTCGGGTCCGGTCCGACCGATCGCGCTCTCGGCCAACGGGACGAAGCTCTTCGTCGTGAACACCCCCGACAACCGGCTCGAGATCTTCGACGTCGGCGCGGCCGGGATCGCGAAGTTCGCATCGGTTCCGGTCGGGCTCGAGCCCGTGAGCGTCGCGATCCGCAACGCGAGCGAGGTCTGGGTGGTGAACCACCTCTCCGACAGCGTGAGCATCGTCGATGTCGCATCGAGCCCTCCGCGAGTCACGCGAACGCTTCTGGTCGGAGACGAACCTCGCGACATCCTCTTCGCGGGAACCGGCAGCAACCGCGCCTTCATCACCACCGCGCGACGCGGGCAGCACCGGACCGATGCGTCGATCGCCGGCGTCCCGGGAGCCGGCGATCCGCTTCTCACGACCTCCGGTGTCGGCCGTGCGGACGTCTGGGTCTTCGACGCGACGAACCTCGGGGCGACCCTCGGCGGAACGCCGATCCGGATCCTGAGTCTCTTCGGCGACACGCCGCGCGCGCTCGCGAAGAGCACGAACGGGGACACCGTCTACGTCGCCGTCTTCGCTTCGGGGAACCAGACGACGACGGTGTCGGAAGGAATGGTCTGCAACGGCTTCGCGCTGAACGCCCCATGCACGAACTCGCAGAGTCTCCAGACTCCCGGCGGCAACCCGGGCCCGAGCACGGACCACAACGGGACGAACGCACCCGAGGTCGGTCTCATCGTCAAGTTCAATCCGGCCACCGGGAAGTGGGAGGATGAGCGCGCACGCGACTGGTCGCAGGCGGTTCGCTTCAACCTTCCCGACCGCGACGTCTTCGCCGTCGACGCGAACACCCTCACGCAGACGAACCAGTGGTCGAGCGTCGGGACCACGCTCTTCAACATGGCCGTCAATCCCGTCTCGGGGAAGATCTACGTGACGAACACCGAGTCCCGGAACGAGGTCCGCTTCGAGGGGCCGGGAGTCTTCGCGGCCGCGTTCAAGCCGTCCGGGGAGCCGGCGACCGTGCAGGGGCATCTCGCGGAAGCGCGCATCACGGTGCTCGACGGCGCGAACGTACTGCCGCGCCATCTGAACAAGCACATCGACTACGCGCAGCTTCCGGCGCCTTCGGGAACGAAGGCGAAGAGCCTCGCAACGCCGCTCGACGTGGTCGTCTCGCCCGACGGGAGCAAGCTCTACGTCGCGGCTTTCGGCTCCGGCAAGGTCGGCGTCTTCGACACGGCGACGCTCGAGAACGACAGCTTCGATCCCGCCATCACCTCGGCCAACTATCTTCCGGTGACCGGCGGGGGCCCCGGCGGACTCGCTCTCGATCCGGCGCGCGATCGGCTCTACGTGCTGACGCGCTTCGACAACGGCGTGTCTGCGATCGACCTCACGACGGGCTCGGAGATCGTCCACCGCACGCTCCACAACCCCGAGCCGGCGGCAGTCACCGAGGGCCGCTTCATGCTCTACGACGCGAACGCGACGTCGAGCAACGGCGAGGCCTCGTGCTCGAGCTGCCACACCTTCGGCGACATGGACCAGCTCGCCTGGGACCTCGGGAATCCGGACGACGACGAGGCGTCGAACCCCATCACGATCAACCTCGGGGTGGCGGCCGGAACCTTCAGCCCACCGATCAACGGCACCGGAGTCACTGCGCAGTTCAGTGCGCTCAAGGGGCCGATGACGACGCAGACGCTCCGAGGCCTCTCGAACAGCGGAGCGATGCATTGGCGGGGCGACCGCTCGAATGGCTGCCTCGGGCAGAGCGCGACCGACGAGGATCTCTCGTTCCGCAACTTCATCGTGGCGTTCCCGGGGCTCGTCGGCCTCGACGTGAGCTTCACCTGCCCGAACCCGCCGCCGAGCCTCGCGGCGGACATGCAGAAGTTCTCGGACTTCATGCTCGAGGTGCAGCTTCCGCCCAACCCGGTGCGAAGCCTCGCGAACTCGCTCACGCCGGCGCAGGCGAACGGGCGCAACTTCTACCTGGGTAACTCCTTCACGAGCGGCGGCTCGAATCCGAGCCAGACGGGAGTCGGAGGCTCGACGATCGCGGGCCGGCGTGCCGACGGCGCGAACCTCGACGGCTTCGGGTTCACCTGCAACGGCTGTCACACGCTCGATCCGGCGCAGGGCTTCTTCGGAACCGGGAAGCTCGCGAGCTTCGAGAACGAGGCGCAGATCATGAAGATCGCGCATCTGCGCAACATGTATCAGAAGGTCGGGATGTTCGGCATGCCGGACGTCCCGTTCAACAATGCGCTCAACACGCCGCACGAAGGAGACGAGGTGCGCGGCTTCGGCTTCCTGCACGACGGAAGCACCGACACGACCTTCCGCTTCTTCCAGGCGACGGTCTTCAACCAGGCGAACCTCTTCAGCCTCGGCGTGACCGGCTTCACGACCGGAAACGCCGGAAACGGCGTGCGTCGAGACATGGAGCAGTTCATGCTCGCCTTCGATACCGATCTCGCCCCGATCGTCGGCCAGCAGGCGACGCGAACGAGCTCGAACGGCGCCGCGGTCGACCCGCGAATCGACCTGATCGACCAGCGTGCGTCGACGGCCTTCACGTCGAAGGTTCTCGGGGGTGCGGTCACCGAGGCCGACGTCGTCGTGAAGGCCGCCGTCGGCGGCCGCGTGAAGGGCTGGGTGAAGGACGCCGCGACCGGCGCGAACTACGAGCCGGACGACGGAGGCGCGAGTCTGACGCTCGCATCGCTGAAGGCGCTCGCGAGCACGCCGGGGCAGGAGGTCACCTTCACGGCGGTGCCGCCCGGATCGGGACGCCGCGCGGGGATCAACCGCGACCGCGACTCCTGGAACGACGGCGTCGACAACTGCCCCGATACGAGCCAGCTGAGCCAGGCCGATGCCGACACGGATCTCGTCGGTGACGCCTGCGACAACTGCGCCGCCGAGTCGAACGCAAATCAGGCGGATACGGACGCCGACGGCACCGGGAACCTCTGCGACAACCAGTGCCCCGGCCTCGCGACGACGACGCTCGCGTCGGTGTTCCCGGCGTCGGGCCCGATCGGCCAGGTCGTCGAGGTGACGGGAACCGGGTTCGGGACGAACGTGCAGGCGAGCTTCGGGGGCGTTCCGGCCGCCGTCACGTTCTCGCTGGGCCGCTACGTCGTCATGGTTCCGACCGGCCTCGCGAACGGCCCGCACGTCGTCACGCTCTCGAATCCCGAGGGCTGCCAGTCGCAGGAGGTCGTGAACTTCACGGTGACGGCGCCGACTTCCTGCGGTCTCATCGGCATCGAGCCCTTCGCGATGCTCGCGCTCCTCGCAGGCATCCGGAGGCTTCGCGCAGCGCCGACCCGCTAGGAGACCGACCCGAGGCGGGCGATCCGCTCAGACGACGAGACCGAGGAGCGCCTGTGCGACCGCGTGTCGGAGATCGCGCTCGACTTCGGGCGGGGCGGCTTCGAAGGCGATTCCCATGCCGACCGGAAGCTCGAGGCGCAGCAGGTTTCCGGGAACGTTCGTGTAGAGAACACGCCCATCGAGCGCGAGGTTTCCGGAAGGCATCGGAAGCACGACCGAAAGGCGTGCGCCGCGCATCGAGGGCCTCGGAGTCGCGAGGTACGCGCCGCCCGCCGAGAGGCTGTAGACGAGCGCTTCCTTCTCGCGGCCGGAGCCGACGACCCGCGCGCGCCAATCGGTGGGGGCGCGCTGCTCGCGGCGAACCGATTCCTGCTCCGGGGCAGCGAGAGCCCGGTTGAGCTGGAAGCGCAGCCGCGCGTCGTCCCAAGGCTCCCAGAGCGACAGGTCGACGCCCGCGTGTCGAAGCCTCGCGAGCCCTTCGAGCCCCGGATTCGGCCCGGTGGCGATGAAGCGGAGGCGCCTCGATGCCGCGCCCGCTCGAAGCGCCGAGATCGCTCCGGAAAGGTCGGCGACGGGGGTGTCCGCCGCGAGGAGCACGGCGCGGACGTCGAAGCGCGGATCCTCGGTGATCCGGACCGCGTGCTCCGCCGTCTTCGCGGCGACCGGCCGGTAGGCCCCGAGGTCGCGGATGCGACGGACGAGCGCGTCCGCCCGCTCGGGCGTGCTTTCGAGCACGACGATGGTGGGCTCGCGCATGGACCGGCCCGCCTCCTCGGTTCCGCATCGGCCCTTTGCCGGAGGGCCTTGAGACGAACTCCCCCCGCGACGCTGCGCAGCGCGCCGGCAGTTTGCGAGCAAGAATCGCCGGGGTGGAGGAGACGCCATGAGGATCGTTCTCGAGAACGAGCTGCTTCGCCTTGCCATCGATCCCGGCATCGGCGCCAGCGTGGTCGGCTTCGAGCTTCGCCGCGACGGGGATCTGCTCCCGCTGCTTCGGCCGGCCCCCGATCCTCTCGGCCGCTCGTCGAACGCTTCGAGCTTCACGCTCGCGCCGTATTCGAATCGGATCCGTAACGGCGTCTTCTGTTTCGAAGGGAGAGGCTACCGGCTGCGACACGGCGAGAAGCACGCGATCCATGGCGACGTTCGCGATCGACCCTGGCGCGTGGTTTCGAAGAGCGCGATGGGGGTCGCCGTCGAGATCGATTCGCGGGACTTCGCGGACTTCAACTTCCCCTTCCCGATCGTGTGTCGCGCGCGCTTCGCGCTCGAGGGGCCGATCCTCGCGATGTCGCTTCGGCTCGAGAATGCCGGAAGCGAACGGATGCCGGCGGGCTTCGGCTTCCACCCGTACTTCGAAAGGGCGCTCGTTGCGGGCGAGAACGTGCGCCTCGGCTTCCGGGTGGCGGGCGTCTACCCGGGCGAGACACCGCTTCCGACAGGGCCGCCGGTCCCGGTCCCCGGCGCGATGGACTTCTCGAAGCCGCGCTCGCTCGAGGTGACCCTCGACCATTGCTTCTCCGGCTGGGACGGAAGGGCGCTCCTCGAATGGCCGGTGAGCGGTGTCCGTGCGCACGTCGAGGCGTCCTCCGTGTTCGGCCACGTGATCCTCTACTCGCCCGCAGGAGAGCCCTTCTTCGCGCTCGAGCCGGTGACGAACGCCAACGACGGACTGAACCTCCTCGCGAGCGGGCAGGCCGGAACCGGAGTGGTCGTTCTCGCCGCGGGCGAAGCCCTCGAGGGCGAGGTCCGGATCCGGATCGAGGCCCACTGAGCCGGGGCGCTTGCGCCCGCGCCAAGCCGGCGCGGAGCGCAACGCGGTGCGGCTCGCGGAGGCTCTGAGATGACAGTATGAGTGAACACTCCTAGAGTATTCACATGGAATATCGGGTCGAGGAGCTCGGGGTCGCGGCGGGCCTGCCCGTCGACACGATCCGCTTCTACCAGGCTCGGGGGATCCTCCCCTCGCCAAGACGGGTCGGTCGAACCGCCGTCTATGACGACTCCCACCTCGCTCGCCTGCGGCAGATCCGCTCGCTCCTCGCGCAGGGCTTCTCGCTCGCGCTCATCAAGCGCGTCCTCGACCGCGGCGAGGACGCATCGGCCGAGCCTCTCGTTGCGGCGCTCGTCCAGGTTCGGGTCGGCGAGCGGACCTACTCGCGCGCGGAGCTCGCCCGCGAGGCCGGGATCCCGGAGCCCCTGGTCCAGGCGGCGCAGGGAGCCGGGCTCGTCGAGCCGATGCGGATCGGCGCCGAGCATCGCTTCAGCGATGCCGATCTCGAAATGGCGAAGACCGCGCTTTCGATCCTCGAGGCAGGCTTTCCGCTCGGCGAGCTCCTCGCGATCGCCGGGGATCACGCCCGCGGCGTGCAGCAGATCTCGGAGCGCGCCATCGATCTCTTCGATCGATTCGTCCGCCGCGGCGAGGACGATTCCGATCGCTCCGCCGAGATCACGGCCGCGTTCCGTCGGATCCTGCCCGCCGTCACCCGGCTCGTCGCGCTCCATTTCCAACGGACGGTCGTGAACCGGGCGATTGCCCGACTCGAAGGCCGAGGCGAGCGCGATGCGCTCGGCGAGGCGCTCGCCGCGGTCGAGTCGGCACGCCTCGAGGTGTCGTGGAAATGATCCGCACCTCGTCCGCCGCTCCGCATGCCGAAGGGCTCCCGGTCGGAGCCGAAAAGCGCCGCGTGGTTCGGGCGATGTTCGATCGGATCGCGCCACGCTACGACGCGCTCAATCGACTCTTCACCCTCGGTCTCGATCAACGCTGGCGGCGCCTCGCACTCGATTCGATCGGGGTCGGAGCGGGCGACCTGGTCGTCGACCTCGCGACCGGAACCGGAGATCTCGCCGAGCTCGCGTGCGCTCGCGGAGCGCGCGTGATCGGAGTCGACTCCGCGCGCGGAATGCTCCGCGGCGCGCAGCGCCGCGGGATGCGAGCGGCGCTGGTTCAAGGCGAGGTCGAGCGCGTTCCCCTTCCCGACGCCGCGGCGAGCGCCGTCGTCTGCGGCTTCTCGCTCCGGAACTTCGTCGCGCTCGATCGCGTTCTCGCCGAGATGGCGCGCCTGCTCTCGTCCGGCGGACGCCTCGCGCTCCTCGACGTCGACGTCCCCCGAAGCCGGATCGTCCGCTTCGGCCATTCGCTCTACTTCGAGCGGGTCGTTCCGAAACTCGGGGCGCTCCTCTCCGACCGCGCTGCGTACCGGTACCTGCCTCGCTCGGTTTCCTATCTCCCTCCGCGGGACGATCTCCTCGCAGAGGTTCGCAAGGCGGGGTTCGAAGCGGTCGAGCACCGCACACTCCTGTTCGGAACCGCGCAGCTCATCACCGCGCGACGGACCTCGACATGAAGCCGATCGACTCCGGTGCGCTCCGCGAGCTCGAGTCCCGCGCACGCGAGGCGCTTCGCGCGGCCAACGCTTCGGGGACGCCGCGGTTCGCGAGCCTCGAGGCCGACGCGGGCGCATTCGACCCCTTCGAGGTCGTGTCGGCGTCGGAGGAGACCGAGCGCTTCTTCTTCGAGGACCCTGGCGGGGGCTCGATCGCTGCGATTGGTGCCGAGCTCACGCTCGACGGCGCGGGGCCCCGACGCCTCGAAGTGCTTTCGCGTCGCGTCTCGGCGCTCGGAGAGTCCGGCCCCATGTCGAGCGCTCCGGTTCCCCTTCTCGTCGGTGGCTTCTCCTTCGCCGCCTCGCAATCGGGTCCGCTCTGGCGGGGGTTCCCGCAGGCACGCTTCGTCCTCCCGTCGTTTCTCTTCGAGCGGCGAGGCGGACGGAGCGCGCTCGTATGGAACGTCGCCATTTCGCCGGGAGACGATCCGAAAGCCCGGGTGCAGCGCATGGTGCGCGAGTTCGACGTGCTCGAGAGAGCCATTGCGATCCGCTCGCACGGCGTTCACGCGGCCGCCGATGCTCCGGCCGAGTTTTCGGCGCGTGCGGATCGCCCCCATTCGGTCTACCGGCTCGCCGTCCGTCGGGCGCTCGAGGACCTCCGCGCCGGGGCCCTCGAAAAGGTCGTCCTGGCGCGCTCGTGCACGCTCTCGAGACCGGGGGGGTTCGATCCTGTTCGAGCGCTTGCCGCGCTCCGGACGTCGCATCCGGCCTGTTACCGCTTCGCTCGAACGAGCGGAGAAGCGAGCTTCGTCGGAGCGACGCCGGAGCGCCTCGTCCGGAAGGAAGGACTTCGAGTCGAGACGCAGGCGCTCGCGGGATCGGCGCCGCGTGGCAAGACACCCGCAGACGACGAGCGGCTCGGCGCGGCACTGCGCGAGAGCAAGAAAGAGCAGCAGGAGCACGCGATCGTCGTGCGCGCGTTGCGCGCCGCTCTCGCCGCGAGCTGCGAGTCGGTTTCGGCTCCGGAGGCTCCGGCGCTTCTCCGCCTCGATTCGATCCAGCATCTCCACACGCCGATCGAGGCGCGGCTTCTCGCGCAAAGCGCGGAGACCGTCCTCGACCTCGCGGCGCGATTGCATCCTTCTCCCGCCATCGCGGGGTTTCCTCGCGAGGCCGCAGTCTCCTGGCTTCGTCGCCACGAAGAACTCGATCGCGGTTGGTACGCCGGTGCCGTCGGCTGGCTTCGGTCGGACGGCGACGGGGAACTCGCGGTGGCTTTGCGTACGGCGCTCCTGCGCGGGGACGAGGCCGTCCTCCACGCCGGGGCGGGAATCGTCGAGGGATCGATCCCCGAGGCGGAGCTCGCCGAGACCCGGATCAAACTTCGCGCGGGGCTCGCCGCGCTCGTCGAGATCTAGCCATGGCGGATGGCGAAAGCGGTCTTCGCGAAGCGAACTTCGTCTTCGCTTCGGCGCTTCTCGAAGGTCTCGTCTCGGGCGGAGTCGACACGATGTGTCTGTGTCCGGGGTCGCGCTCGACACCGCTCGTCGCGGCGGCGGCCCGACTTCCGGGGCTCCGCATCCGATCGCATCTCGACGAGCGCTCGGCCGCATTCTTCGCGCTCGGCGTAGCGCGCGCGAGTCGCCGGCCGGTGGCGATCGTCTGCACCTCGGGAACCGCCGCGGCGAACTTCCTCCCCGCGGTCGTCGAGGCGAACCACGCGCGCGTTCCGCTTCTCGTCCTCTCGGCGGATCGCCCGGCCGAGCTTCGCGATTGCGGGGCCGGACAGACGATCGATCAGGTCCGGCTCTACGGCTCGAACGTGCGTGCTTTCTTCGAAGCCCCGACGCCTTCGCCCGGTCTCGAGCTCGAGCGGCTCGCTCGCTCGCTCGCCTCGCGCGCGGTCCGAGCCGCGCTCGGGCGCGCGTGGGGCCCCGTGCACTTGAACCTTCCATTTCGCGAGCCCCTCGAGCCGCCGCTCGAGAGCGCCTCGCTCCCGCAGCGCCCGTCCTCGCGAGCGATCGAGGCCGTGATCGCTCCGACCCGGCACGCCGAGGGCGCCTCTGCCGAAGCGGTCGATCGGATGGCTCGCAGGTTCTCGGATGCCGAGCGAGGGGTGATCGTCGCCGGGCCGATCGATCGCGATCCCGAACTCGCCGCGTCGGTCGGTCGCCTCGCCCGTTCGCTCGGTTGGCCGATCCTCGCCGAGCCGATCTCGCAGCTTCGTGCGGGCGAAGCTCTCGGGGACGCCGTCGTGACGGCGCATCACGATGCGTTCCTGCGCGACGCGGCCTTCGCCGCGACGAAGCGACCGGACCTCGCGCTCCGGATCGGCGACACGCCGACCGGAAAGCCGCTCCGGCGCTGGCTCGAGGCCGATCCGGAAACGGAGATCTGGTTGATCGACCCCGACGGCGTCGGTCACGATCCCTCGCGGCGCGCGAGTGCAATCCTCTCGCTCGAGCCGGCTCCCCTTTGCGCCGCCGTCGCCTCCAAGATCGAGGCGATCGGGCCGCGTGCGCCCTCGGCGCTCGCCCGCGCGCTCGGCCGAGCGGATTCGATCGCGGCTCGCGTGATCGAGTCACGGCTCGACGCGAGCGAGACACTCCTCACGCCGGCCGCCGTGCGCGAGGTCGCGGCGTCGCTCCCTGATGCCGCGAGCGTCTTCCTCTCGAACAGCATGCCCGTCCGCGACGCCGATACCTTCTGGCCCGTCCGTCCGCGCTCGCTTCGCTTCTTCGCCAATCGCGGCGCGAACGGAATCGACGGGATCGTCTCGACCGCTCTCGGCGTGGCTTCGGCCGGAACCGCTCCGCTCGTCCTCGTCTCGGGAGATCTCGCCTTCCTGCACGACGTGGGAGGGCTCTTTGCCGCGCGGGACTTCGAGGGCTCCTGCACGATCGTGGTGTTGAACGACGACGGTGGAGGGATCTTCTCGTTCCTTCCGATCGCCGAGCACGGCGAGTCGGTCCGCTTCCGCGAGCTCTTCCGTCTCGAGCACGGGATCGACCTCGCTCCGGCCGCCGCGCTCTATGGCCTCGGGTTCGAGCGAGCGAGAACGAGAGCCGAGCTCCACGCGGCGCTCGGAAAGTCGATCGGTGCTCGCGGCGTGCGAATCATCGAGGTCCCGATCGATCCTGCGGAAAACCTCGAGCAGCATCGCGAGCTCTGGAGAGCCGTCTCGGCGGCGCTCCGCGCGGAGATGCCGTGAGCGTCGCGGTCCCGTGCGTTCCCGGCCGTCGGATCGACCTCGGCGACCTCCACCTCCACGCGATCGACGAGGGGCATGGGCCGCCGATCGCGCTCCTGCACGGCTTCACGGGGTCGAGCGAGAATCTCGAAGAGCTCGCGCGAGGGCTCCGGGACGATGGGCGCCGAACGGTCCGACTCGACCTCGTCGGACACGGCCTTTCCGACGCGCCCGAAGAGATCGATCGCTACCGGATGGAAGCGTGCGTCGCAGACGTTGCCCACGCCCTGCAGATTCTCGGCCTCGAGCGAGTCGACCTCTTCGGCTACTCGATGGGAGGGCGCGTCGCACTCGCACTCGCTCTCGCGAGGCCCGATCTCGTGCGAAGCGTCGCGACGGTCGGCGCGACGGCTGGAATCGCCGCCCCGGCCCTACGTGCCGCGAGGATCGAGGCCGACGAGAAGCTCGCCGATTCGATTCTCCGCGACGGCATCGGAACATTCGTCGAGCATTGGATGGCGCAGCCCCTCTTCGCGACACAGCGCCGCGTGCCGCAGGCGGTCCTCGACCGCGAGCGGGCGCTTCGGCTCGGGAATCGCCCCCACGGGCTCGCGCTTTCGCTCCGCGGGATGGGCTCGGGCGCACAGCCGCCTCTTCACGATGCCCTCGCATCGCTCCGCGCTCCGGCTCTTCTCGTGGCCGGCGCCGAAGATCCGAAGTTCGTCGCCATCGCCCGCGATCTCGCGAACCGGATCCCTCTCGCGCGCGTGCGCGTCGTTGCGAGCGCGGGGCACGCCGTTCAACTCGAGCAGCCCGATGCGCTCTCGAGGCTGCTTCGCTCCTTCCTCGAGAACCCTCACCCGTACGGAGAAGACCATGAGAGTTGAGAACGCGATCGATTGGAAGACCATTCGCGACTACGAGGACATCCGCTTCGAGGCCTGCGACGGCATTGCGAAGATCACGATTGCGAGGCCGGAGGTTCGGAACGCCTTTCGCCCGAAGACGATCTTCGAGCTGATCGACGCCTTTTCGAGAGTCCGCGAGGATTCTCGGATCGGGGTCGTGCTCTTCACCGGGGAAGGCCCCGATGCATTCTGCTCGGGCGGCGATCAGAAGGTTCGCGGCGACGCCGGATACGTCGGAGACGACGGCGTCCCGCGGCTCAATGCGCTCGATCTCCAGCGCATGATCCGCACGCTTCCGAAGCCCGTGATCGCGCTCGTCGCCGGCTACGCGATCGGGGGCGGGCACGTGCTCCATCTGCTCTGCGATCTCACGATCGCGGCCGAGAACGCACGCTTCGGACAGACGGGGCCGCGGGTCGGCTCGTTCGACGCGGGATTCGGCGCTTCGTACATGGCCCGGGTGGTCGGCCAGAAGAAGGCCCGCGAGATCTGGTACCTCTGTCGTCAATACGACGCGAAGCAGGCGCTCGAGATGGGCCTCGTGAACGCGGTCGTTCCGCTCGACGAGCTCGAGTCGACCGGAGTTGCCTGGGCACGAGAGATCCTCGGCCACAGCCCGATCGCGATCCGATGCCTGAAGGCGGCCTTCAATGCGGACTGCGACGGACAGGCGGGGATCCAGGAACTCGCCGGAAACGCGACGATGCTCTTCTACATGACCGAAGAGGGACAAGAAGGCCGCGACGCTTTCGTCGAGAAGCGAAGCCCCGACTTCTCGCGCTTTCCGTGGCGGCCGTGAGCGGAAGCGCCACGACCCTTTCGCGAGGGCCGCGGGCTCTCCGGCCCGGGAGCTCCGGCGCGTGGTGGCTCGCGATCCGGCCGCGAACCCTCACGGCGAGTGCAGCGCCGATCGTTCTCGGCACGGCACTCGCCGCTGCGGACGGCCGCTTTCGGCCCGCGCTCGCGGTGGCGGCGCTCGCCACGGCGATCGCCCTGCAGGTGGGCTCGAATCTCGCGAACGACGTCTTCGACTTCGAGCGCGGCGCGGACGGACCGGACCGCGTGGGGCCGACGCGCGCCGCAGCGGCGGGGCTTCTCTCGCCGCGGGCGCTCCGCATGGCGACGGCGCTCGCCTTCGCAGTGGCGGCGCTCTTCGGCCTCGCGCTCGTCGTCGCGGGTGGCTGGCCCTTCGCGCTCGCAGGGGCACTCGCGATCGGAGCGGCGATCGCCTATACGGCCGGCCCCTGGCCGCTCGCGTACCACGGTCTCGGCGATGCCGCGGCGTTCGTTTTCTTCGGTCTCGTCGCGGTCGGCGGAAGCTACGCCGTGCAGGCCGAGGCACTTCCGCCGCGCGTGCTCGCAGCGGCGCTGCCGACGGCGCTCCTCGTGACTGCGGTTCTCGCGACGAACAACCTCCGCGATCTCGACGCCGATTCGCGCGCCGGAAAGCGCACGCTCGCGGTGCGGCTCGGGGACCGACACGCCCGAATCTATCTCGAAGCACTCCTCCTCTCGCCCCATGTCGTCGTGAGCGTGCTCGTCGCGCTCGGCGTGGTTCCTCTTGCAGCGCTCGTCGTCTGGATCACGGCCCCGCTCGCCTTCCGCATCGCGAGAAGCGTCCGATCCGAGCGGGATCCGCGTGGGCTCGACGCGCTCCTTGCGCGCTGTGCCGGACTCCACGCCGTGTTCACGCTCCTTCTCGCTGGAGCTTCTCTCGCATGATGATCCGCCGGGTGCGCCTCGCGCCCTTCCGGCTCGTGCTTCGCGAGCCGCTCGAGACCGCGACGGGGATCTTCACGGCTCGCGAGGGGGTGCTCGTCGTGCTCGAGGCGCTCCCTGGAATCGCCGGGATCGGTGAGGCGACACCGCTTCCGGAGTTCGGAACCGAGACCATCGCCGAGGCACGCGAGGCGTTGATCGCGCTCGCGCCGGGTCTCGTCGGCGAGAGCCTCGAGAACCTCGAAGAAGCGCTCGAAGGACTCGAGCTCGCTGCGGCGTCGGCTCCGGCGGCCAGGGCGGCCGTCGACGTCGCACTCCACGACCTCGCGGCCCGGGCGTCGGGGAGGAGCCTCGCGAGCTGGCTTGCTGGGCGATTCGGCCGGTCACCGCGGCAGCGAGTCGCGGTGAACGCGCTTCTCGGCGGCCGAGAGCCCGAACGGCTCGCCGAGCAGGCGCAGCGCGCGGTCTCGCAGGGGTACCGGACGCTCAAGGTGAAAGTCGGCG
>CAJPFO010000306.1 GCA_905339255.1 Myxococcaceae bacterium | reverse complement strand
ACGCCGATCCGAAACAAGGCTTTCACCCCGACTGGCACAGCCTGATCTTCAACTACGGCCGCCACGAGGTGCGCAGCTTCCTGATCTCGAGCGCGCTCTTCTGGCTCGACAAGTACCACGCCGACGGGCTGCGCGTGGACGGCGTCGCGTCGATGCTCTACCTCGACTACTCGCGCAAGGAAGGCGAGTGGATCCCGAACGCGCATGGAGGCCGCGAGAATCTCGATGCCATCGGGCTCCTGCGCCGATTCAACGAGGAGATCTATCGCCTCCACCCGGACGTCCAGACCTTCGCCGAGGAGTCGACCTCCTGGCCGATGGTTTCGCGGCCGACGGCGATGGGGGGGCTCGGCTTCGGTCTCAAGTGGGACATGGGCTGGATGCACGACGACCTCTCGTACTTCTCGCGTGCGCCCGTGCATCGCAAGTATCACCACGACGAGCTCACGTTCCGCATGCTCTACGCCTTCTCCGAGAATTTCGTCCTCCCGCTCTCGCACGACGAGGTGGTTCACGGAAAGGGATCGCTCGTCGGCAAGATGCCTGGCGACGATTGGCAGAAGTTCGCCAACCTCCGTCTTCTCTTCGGCGTGCAGTGGATGCAACCGGGAAAGAAGCTCCTCTTCATGGGGGGAGAGATCGCGCAGTGGCGCGAGTGGAACCACGACGAGAGCCTCGACTGGCATCTGCTCGAGTGGCAGCCGCACCGCGGAATCCAGCGCTTCATCGCCGATCTGAACCGCCTCTATCGAGAGGAGCCCGCACTGCACCGCTTCGATTGCGATCCGCGTGGTTTCGAGTGGATCGACTGCCACGACGTCGATCAGAGCGTTCTCACCTGGATGCGGTCGGGCGACGACGCACATCACCCCGTCGTGGTGGCGTGCAACTTCACGCCGGTCCCGCGACATGGCTACCGGATCGGTGTTCCGTGGCCCGGACGCTGGACGGAGCGGATCAACTCGGACGCTGCGCTCTACGGGGGAAGCGGAATCGGAAACCAGGGAGGCGTCGACGCAGAGCCGATCGCACGACACGGCCGTGCGCATTCGATCTCCGCGACCCTCCCTCCGCTCGCGATGGTCGCTTTCGTCGCACCCCGGTAGGAAGCTCGGCCGGACCCCGGCACCGATCCTGCGGTCGCCGCGGCCGCGAGGCCCGGCGCGCCGCTCAGGGCGTCGCGTCGCCGAGGCCTCCCGGTGCTTCCCCTGCGACGAAGCGCGCGCGCGGCCGGAGCAGCGTCCCGCTTCCGTATTGCTCAATCACGTGCGCCATCCAGCCCGCCGAACGGCCCACCGCGAAGGTCCCGACCGCCGCGCCGCGCGGCATTCCGAGCGCGCAGCGCAGTGCGACCGCTCCCATGTCGACGTTCGGGCCCGGCTTTCGCTCCTCGGCCATCGCAGCCATCACCGCTTCGAGCTTCCGCAGCTCCGGCAACCGCGGCGCGATCTCACGGGCCGCTTCGAGTAGGAGACCCGCTCGCGGATCGGTCCCCGCGTAGTAGCCGTGCCCGAAGCCGGGCACCCGTTCGCCTCGACGCATCCGTTCGTGGACGATCCGCGCTGCGTCGGCCGGCCTCGGAATCTCGGAGAGGAGCGCCTCGACGCGGTCGCTCGCGCCGCCATGGAGCGGCCCGGAAAGTGTCGCGAGCCCCGCGAGCAGCGACGCACACGGATCGGCCTCGGCCGACGCCGCGACGCGCGCGGCGAAGGTCGAGGCGTTCAACTCGTGATCGGCGAGCAACACCAGGAGACGATCGATGGCGCGGAGCCTTGCGGCGTCGCGACCGACCCCGAGGGCTGCGGCGACGGCTCGTGCGACCGTGGGCTCGGTGAGCGACGCGCCGACCCGTCTCGGCTCGAAGGCCAGGGCGAGCGCCGCCACGAGCCAGCGAACGAGTGAGCGGGCACGGAGCACGACCGCCTCGCGATCGCGCGAGAAGCGTCCCGTATCCCGGGGTGCGAGCGCCGAAACGACGAGCATCTGCCACGCGAAGGGGGGGGAACCCGCTGGAAGGAGCTTGGCGAGCCGCGAGATCTCGCGAGCCGAGACACGCGATTCGAAGCGCGGCGGGCTCGTGTCGAGCGATCCACCCCAGAGGAACTCGGCGACCGATTCGAAGTGGACACCGCGGCGCGCGAGGGAGACCGCCGGCTCGCCGCGATAGAGAGGCCCCTCCGGCGTCATCGCCGTGATCGAGGAGTCGAGGACGGGCTCCCCCCAGCGAAGCGCTCCGGCCGCCTCGGCGCCGCGCTCGCCTCGCGCGCGGTGGCGCAGCGCCGCGAGCTCCGCACGCCGATACCGTCGCGCCCGCCCGCCGTCCCCGGCGTGGCTCCGGAGCAGTCCCCGGCTCACGTACGCGTAGAGTGTCGGAAGCTTCACACCGAGGAACGCGGCAGCCTCTCTCGCGGTGAGGAGTTGTTTGGTTGATTGTTTGATCAACGTTGATGAATGTTTCATCTCTCGTATCGTACCCCCTGAAGGAGGAATCGCGATGCGAGAAGCGACCGGGGTGGAAGCGGGGCTCGATGGCATCGTCGTCGCCGAGACGGGGATCTCGCAGATCGACGGAGAGCGTGGCCGTCTCATCGTGCGGGGGCACGACGTCGAGGACCTGGCGGGCCGGGTGGGCTACGAGGACGTCTTCGCCCTGCTCCTCGACGGATCGCTTCCCGACCCGAGCGCCCGCGAGCGCGTCCGCAAGGACCTTGCCGAGGCACGCGCCCACGCCTTCGCGAGGCTCACCGCCGGCGA
This sequence comes from Myxococcaceae bacterium, assembly GCA_905339255.1. Lineage (GTDB taxonomy): Bacteria > Myxococcota_A > UBA9160 > UBA9160 > UBA9160 > MYXO. The sequence continues at coordinate 1,416 of CAJPFO010000306.1, read as the reverse complement.
TCCCGCGCTCGAAACGGACGATGCCAGCGATGCGCTCCGCGCCGGACTCGCCCGCCTCGAAGCGGGCGGCGATCCACGCGGCGAGCGTTACCGACTCGCCGGAACCACCGCGGTTCTCCTCGGCGCCTGGGCACGCAAGCGCGAGGGATCTCCCCCGCTCGAACCCGACGCGAGCCTCGGGCATGCGGCGGATCTGCTCCGCATGGCGACCGGAGACGACCCCGATCCGCTTCGCGGGGCGGCGCTCGACGCGTATCTCCTCACCGTGGCCGAGCACGGGATGAACGCTTCGACGTTCACGGCGCGCGTGGTGGCCTCGACCCGCTCGGACGCCGTCTCGGTCGTGGTCTCGGCTCTCGGGGCGCTCAAGGGCCCCCTCCACGGAGGCGCCCCCGGCCCGGTGCTCGACATGCTCGACGCGATCCGCGAGCCCGCCCGCGCACGTGCCTGGCTCGAAGCCGAGCTCGATTCGGGCCGTCGCATCATGGGCCTCGGGCATCGCATCTACCGGGTGCGCGATCCGCGGGCGGCGATCCTCGAGCGAGCGCTCGATGCGCTCGAAGCAGCGGGGATCGAAAGCCGCTACCTCGACCTCGCGCGAGCCGTCGAGCGCGCCGCGGTCGAGCTACTCGCCGAGCGGCGTCCGGAGCGACGGCTCGAGACGAACGTCGAGTTCTACACCGCGGTGCTCCTCGACGCGATCGGTCTCGACCGCGCGCTCTTCACGGCGGCCTTCGCCGTCGCACGGATCGCCGGCTGGCTCGCGCATGCCGACGAGCAGATTCGCGGCGGGCGGATCCTCCGCCCGCGGCAGCGCTACGTGGGCCCGCTCCCGGAGGGCGGCACGACCACGCGCTTGTCGGCGAGCGGTTGATGCCGGAGCGCTCCGATGGTGTCGCCATGCTCGCCGATCCGACCTGCGGACGAAACGCGGAGGATTCGCGGTGAGCGCGGAAGCAATCGGCTTGCTCGCCCTCGCCGCGGTGGCCACCTCAGCGCTCTCGGCGGTCGTCGGGATGGCGGGCGGGATCGCACTTCTCGGCGTTCTCCTGCTCTTCCTCGATCCGCTCGTCGCAATCCCACTCCATGCCGTCGTCCAGCTCGTCTCGAACGCCTCGCGTACCGTCGCACAGCGCGAGCACGTCGATTGGACGATCGCGCGGGCCTTCGTCCTACCGCTGCTCCCGGCCGGCGCGCTCGGCCTCGCGGTGGGGCGCGAGCTGCCGCCCGACGCATTGCGGATCGGGATCGCGGCGCTCGTCCTCGTCGCGACGTGGCGCCCGCAGTGGCTTCGGCTGGCACCGGACCCCGATCCTGCGCGGATCGGGCGGCGCTTCTTCTCGCTCGGCGCGGCGATCGGCTTTCTCAACGTGACGATCGGCGCGACGGGCGTGCTCGCGGCGCCGTTTTTCCAGG
>CAJPFO010000305.1 GCA_905339255.1 Myxococcaceae bacterium | reverse complement strand
GGGTCGCCATCAGATGCTCCGCGCCGTGAGGCGAGCGCGCAAGTGGTTGCGGAGCAGGATCGCGACGAGGTTCGTCGCCATCACCACGAGGATCAGGAGCAGTGCGGTGGCGAACACGAGCGGCTTCACGGCCTCGACGTTCGGGCTCTGGAAGCCGACGTCGTAGATGTGGAATCCGAGGTGCATGAACTTCCGTTCGAGGTGGATGAACGGAAAGTTGCCGTCGACGGGGAGCGTCGGCGCGAGCTTCACCATGCCGACGATCATGAGCGGCGCCACCTCTCCCGCGGCGCGCGCCATGGCGAGGATCACGCCCGTCAGGATCCCCGGCGCCGCGGCGGGGATCACGACTCGCAGCAGCGTCTCGAGCTTCGTCGCACCGAGCGCGAGCGAGCCTTCGCGAACGTTGCGGGGCACCGCCGCGAGGCCCTCCTCCGAAGCGACGATCACGACGGGAACCGTGAGCAGCGCGAGCGTGAGGCTCGCCCAGAGGATCCCGCCCGTGCCGTAGGTGGGGGTCGGCAGCATCTCGGGGTAGAAGATCCGATCGATCGATCCGCCGACCAGGTAGACGAAGAAGCCGAGTCCGAAGACACCGAAGACGATCGAGGGGACACCCGCGAGGTTGTTGACCGCGATCCGGACCAGCCGGACCGCCATGCCCTCCTTCGCGTATTCGCGCAGGTAGACCGCTGCGAGGACGCCGAACGGCGCGACCACCGCGGCCATGAGGAACACCATCATCACGGTTCCGAAGATCGCGGGAAAGATCCCCCCCTCGGTGTTCGACTCGCGGGGAGCCGCCGAGACGAACTCCCAGACCCTTTCGAGGTAGAGCTTCGCGAGCCCCGCGAGGCCGAGGGTGTTCGGCGCCACCGCCCGGACGACGTAGCCGAGCGGCATCTCCTTGCGCCTTCCATCGGCCGTCTCCATCACGAGCGTCTCGGCGACGAAGGCGGTTCGCATCGCCGAGAGGGCCTCGGCGTCCTTCTCGTACGCGGCTTCTACCGCGGCGCGACGCGCGGCGAGGTCGGCTTCGGCCTCGTGGCGTTTCGCGTCGGAGGGCGGCGAAAGCGCGAGGCGTCGCTCGGCGAGGCGAAGCCGTTCGAGCTCGCCGTTTTTCGCCGCGATCTCGGTCCGCTCGAACGACGCGATGGCGGCGAGCTGCCTGCGCTTTTCCGCGTGGAGGGCGGGGAAGGCGCGCCAGCTCGCTTCGTGACCGATCGCGATCGCCTCCTCTCCCCGGCGGATCTCGGCCATTCGCCCGTAGAAGGGTCCCCACTCGAGCCGCTCGAGGAGGACCGCGTCGGCGGGCATCTCGCGGGAGACGATCTCGCTCTCGTCGATCCAGCGGAAGTCCGGGTCGCCGAGGTCGCGGTTTCCGGTTCCGATCCGCAGCCGGGTGGCGACCTTGCCGCCTTCGCCGCTCGTCTGCGGGATCGCTTCGCGCTCGTAGACGACTCCGAGGAGCTTCGATCCGTCGACGAGCGTCAAGAGTTCGACGCGCGACTGCCAGAAGTAGCCGGCGCCATTCACGACGAGCAGGACGAGAAGCCCTACGATCAGCAGCAGGTTGAGCGCCAGCGCGCCACCGCAGAGCCAGGTGAAGACGTTTCCGAACGCGTCGCCGCTTCGCCTCGTTCGCTGCGCGGAGGCGTTCATAGACGCGAGTACCTCTCGCGAAGTCGCTGGCGGACGACCTCCGCGAGCGTATTCACGAGGAAGGTCAGCGCGAAGAGCAGGAGCGCCGCGAGAAAGAGAGTCCGGTACAGCGTGCCGCCCGCGGGCGCCTCGGGAATCTCCACCGCCACGTTCGCCGAGAGGGTTCGGAAGCCGTTGAATGGGCTCCAATCCGTGATGGGCGTGTTTCCCGTCGCCATCAGCACGATCATGGTCTCGCCGACGGCTCGGCCGAAGCCGACCATCACGGCCGAGAAGATCCCGGGGCTCGCGGTCGGAAGGACGACCCGCGTCACCGTCTGCCAGCGGCTCGCGCCGAGCGCGAGCGATCCCGCCGTCAGGTGGTACGGAACGTTCGAGAACGCGTCCTCGCTGATCGCGAAGATGATCGGGATCACGGCGAATCCCATCGCGAGCCCGACGACGACCGCGTTGCGCTGGTCGTACTGCATCCCGGTGGTTTCGAGCAGCCACTGCGGGAACGACCCCCCGAAGAGCCATGCCTCGAGCAAGGGCGAGAGCGCGAGCGATGCGCCGAGCCCCACGGCCACGACCGCGGCGTACCAGAAGACCTCGGCACCGGGCAGGAGGCGCGCGCGGATTCGCGCCGGAAGCGCGGCGAAGCTCGCGCCGCCGACGAGCGCACAGACCGGAAGCGAGACCGCGCAGAGCAGGATTCCGGAGAACGCCGACTCGACGCGCGGTGCGAGCCAGAGTCCCGCGAGGAAGCCGAGGACCACGCTCGGCAGCGAAGCCATGAGCTCGACCGCGGGCTTCACGACGCGCTGGAAGCGCGGGTGCATGAACTGCGACGTGTACATGGCGCCGAACACCGCGAGCGGGATCGCGAGGATGAGCGAGTAGAACGTACCCTTGAGCGTTCCGATCAAGAGCGGCGTGAGCGAGAGCTTCGGCTCGAAGTCGTCGGTCCCGCTGCTCGATTGCCAGACGAGCGCCGGGGACTCGTAGCCCTCGTACCAGACCGGCAAGAACAGCGAGCCGAGGCTCACCTCGGGATGCGGGTTGTCGATCGCGAGGGCCTCGATCCGTTCGCCGTCGGAGAAGTACGCCCCGTCGCCTCGCGGCGAGAAAGCGATCCCTGCGGCGTCCGGAGCCGGAGACGCCCGCTCGAAGAGTTCGCGACCCGAGGTGGCGTAGTAGAGCCCGAGACGCCCCGACTCGTCCTGCGCGAGAAAGCTCCGGTTCCGGCTCGACGGAGCGATCAGGCGAACCGGAGTCGGAAACGGCGCGACGTCACGGATCCGCTCGAGCGAAGGCTCCTGGCCGTCGCCCCGCGAGACCGGAAACCAGACGCTCACGCGGCCGTCGGCCTGACCGACGAGGATGCTGCGATCGCCGATCAGGAGCTCGAGCGCGGTAATGGCGACGCCTCCGGCGTCGACGAAGCGCGGCTCGGGAGAGTCCCCCGCTCCGAGATCGATCGAGACGAGCCGGCCATCTCGCGTTCCTGCGAAGATCGTTCGCTCGGCGCGATCGACCACGAGCGCGTCGAGCACGGGAAGCGGGCCGAGGACGCTGCGGGTGATCGTCTCGGCGCCCACTCCTCCGAGAAAGCTCCGCTCGACGTCTCGACGAACGATCACGAGCGAGCCGTCCGGAAGCTGTGCCGCCGCGAGCGCGCGGTCGTCGGCGAGCCGTGCCGCCGACGCGCCGAGCGGGCCTCCGGCGGGGTCGACGACGAGCGTCACGACGTCCTTGATCTCGGGCACCACGCGACGCACCCCATCGACGAAGGCGACGGCGAAGTCCACCGGGACGATGCGGATCTTCCCGTCGAGGCTCGTGGCGACGAGATTCGAGTCGCCGGACGGGGCCGAAGCACGGACGAGCGGAGCATCTCCGGGCTCGAGCAGCGAGCGCTCGATCTCGAGCCGACCTTCGGTGCCGTAGATCCTCACGACACCATCGAGCGCGAGCGTGGCGACGTGGGTCCGATGCTCGGCGACGGCGAGCGCGGGCGGCGGCGGGCCCTCGATCGTGAAGGGGGGGAGCGTCTCGACCTCGGGCGACGCGAGGAGCGGCGAAACCTCGACGAGCAAGAAGGCGAGGATGCCGAGGATACTCGCGATGATCGCGATTCCGCCGAAGGCGACTCCGCTGGTCGCCAGGCGGTCGAGGAGCCTCCGTCGACGCGCGATGCGGAGCGACGCGATCGACGCTCCGCGGAGTGACGGATCCGCGATCCCGACAGGCTCGCTCGCCGTGGCCATGGAGCCTCCCGGATCGTTCTCGGCCCCGGCACGCTAGTCGATCTTCTTCCGCTCCCGCTCGACGAGGGCGGCCGTCAGAGGGAGGTAACCGTCCTTGAGCACCACCTCCTGGCCCTGCTTCGAGAGGACGAAGCGGATGAACTCGCGCACCAGGGGATCGAGTGGCCTGCCGGGCGGCTTGTTCACGTAGACGTAGAGGAGTCGCGAGAGCGGGTACTTCCCGGCGTAGACGTTCGCAGGATCGGCGGCCACGAAGGGCGCCCCTTGCTTCGAAGCGAGCGCAACCGGCTTCACCTCCGAGGTCCGGTAGCCCATGCCGCTATAGCCGATCGCGTTCGCATCGGCGCCCACGCCCTGGACGACCGACGCGGAGCCGGGCTGCTCCTTCACCGAGTCGCGGTAGTCGCCCTTGCAGAGCGCGTGCTCCTTGAAGTAGCCGTAGGTCCCCGACGCGGAGTTCCGGCCGTAGAGGCTGATCGGACGCGAGGCCCAGGCCCCCGTCGCGCCGACGTCCCCCCAGGTCGAGAGGTTCGCTCGGCCTCCACACAGGCGGGTCTTCGAGAAGATCGCGTCGACCTGCGGAAGGGTGAGCTGGTTCAAGGGGTTGTCCTTGTTGACGAAGACCTCGAGCGCGTCGATCGCCACACCGATCGCGGTGGGCGGGTAGCCGTACTTCTTCTCGAACTCGTCGATCTCGGTCGGCTTCATCTCGCGGCTCATCGGGCCGAGTTGCGCCGTCCCCGAAATGAGCGCCGGGGGGGCCGTCGAAGAGCCCTTGCCCTCGACCTGGATCCGGACGTTCGGGTACTCCTTGCGGAAGCCTTCGGCCCAGAGCGTCATCAGGTTGTTGAGCGTATCGGAGCCTACCGAGCTCAAGTTGCCCGATACGCCGCTCGTCTTCGCGTAGGCGGCGAGCGCGGGGTCGACCCGTGCGCCTTCGGTCGCCGCGCCGGCCGGGGGGGCGATCAGGGCCACGGCGAGAAGCGCCGTCCGGGCGAGGCGTCGGTCCATCGTCGGCTCCTTCGCGGGAATGCGGAACGCCGGCAGGATCGTGGCGCCTCGTGGCACGCTCCGAACGTTCCGGTGACGTAACGTTGACGAAACCCGAGCCGGCGCGCACGCGTTATCCTGCGCGGCCAGACCCGGCCCCCCGGAGCCCTGCCATGCGCATCTTCGACTCCGTCCTCGACGACCTGAGAGAGCGGTTGCTCCGGATGGGGAGCCTCGCCGAGGCGATCCTCGACAAGTCGATCCGTGCCGTCTGGGAGCGGCGCTCCGATCTGGCGCGGGAAGTCCGGATCGACGATCTCGAGATCGATCGGCTCGATCTCGACATCGACGAGGCGGTGCTGCGGGCCCTCGCGCTCCAGGCACCCGTCGCCGAGGACCTGCGCCAGGTGATCGCCATCAAGATGATGGCCACCGACCTCGAACGCGTGGGGGATCTCTCCCGGAACATCGCGAAGAGCGCCCTCCGGCTCTCGGAGAAGCCGGCGCATCCGATCCCGCCGAAGCTCCAGGACGTCGCCGATGCGGCGCGCCGGCTTCTCAAGCTCGCGCTCGACAGTTATGCAGACGCCGACGCCGCGAAGGCCCGCTCGGTGCTCGAGATGGACGATCGCATCGACGACGACCAGGAGCGCGTGGTTCGCGATGCGATCCAGGAGATCGGCAACCACCCCGAGATGACCTCGCAGGAGGTCGACCTGATCCTGATCGCCAAGAACCTCGAACGCGTCGCCGATCACGCCACGAACATCGCCGAGGACGTGATCCTCGCGACCGAGGCGAAGAACGTGAAGCACGCCGCGAAGCTCGCTCCGAAGTGAAGCCGGCGGCTCCGCCCCGGGCCTTCGTCGCGGCGCTCCGGCCCGCGCTTCGCCAGGCCGCCGCGATCGCGCGAGCGCTCGAGGGCCAGGTCGCGAACCGCCCGAAGCGCGGGGAGCGGAGCGCGATCAAGGCCGCCTTGACGGCGGCCGACACCGCTGCGCAGGAGGCGCTCCTCGTCCGCCTGCTCGAAGCGTTTCCGGGCGTCGGGCTCGAG